>JAILZQ010000198.1 GCA_023512415.1 Geminicoccaceae bacterium
GAGTCTCGCCGGCGGCGGTTAACGAACCGCCTATCGGACGCGCTCCGCTTGACGCCGCCTGCCGCCTGCCCGACGGTTGCGCAAGGCACACGCGGCGACTCAACGCCGCCTTCGGAGGGAACGACCATGACACCACTGCGGCTCGCGGCGGCAGGGCTTGTCCTGCTCGCCTCGCCATCCCTTGCCCAGGCGCCCGCACAGGCGCCGGCCTGGGCGCAGGGCCGGCCGGACCACATGGCGAACAGCCCGCTCGCGCCCCATGCGCCGAAGATGACCGTCACCCCGCCGAACGAGGTGCCGCTGGATCGGCTGCGCGTGCCGGCGACCTTCCCCGAGCTCGCCGCCTGGGAGCGCGAGCACGGCAGCCTCCTGCTTGGCGCGAAGGCGCAGATGCGGGCGGCGGCCGCCGGCCGCGCCCCACCGCAGCCCGACGTCGACTTCGTCATCTGATCCGCCGCGCGCTGCGGCGGATCGGCCACGGTCGGCCGCCGATCGGCCGGCCGCCGGCGCGGCCCGCATGCGCGCCCGGCTTTTTCGCAACGGCGAAAGGCCGGCGCCCGCCTTATCTTCGTCCCGGACCGACCTGCGGGCTTCGCCTCGATGACCGACACCCCGGCCTTGGCGGCCCCCGTCCCGGCGATCGGCCGGGCGGTGGCCCTGGCACTCCTCTCTTATGCCTGCTTCTCGACCGCCGACGCGCTGGTCAAGCTCGCCGCGGCGCGCCTGCCGGTCGAGCAGATCGCGCTCCTCATGAGCGGCTTCGCCCTCCTGCCGGTCCTGTTCCTCGCCCGCGGCGTGGGCGGGCTCGCGGCGTTCCGGCTCCGCCGGCCGGGGCTCGTCTTGGCCCGCGGCATCTTGACCGCGCTCTGCGCGCTCGCCGCTTGGCGGGCCTTCGCGCTCCTGCCCCTGGCCGACGCCTACGCCATCCTCTTCCTCGCCCCGATCCTGGTGACCGCCTTTTCCGCCCTGTTCCTCGGCGAGCCGGTCGGCATCCGCCGTTGGTCGGCAGCCGCGGTGGGCTTCGCGGGCGTGCTCGTGATGGTCCGCCCCGACTTCGAGGTGATCGGGCTCGGCCATCTGTTGGCCTTGGCCGCGGCCGCGCTCGGTGCCGCCTCCTTCTGCGTGCTCAAGAAGATCGGCAACGGCGAGACCAGTGCCGCCATCCTCCTCGCGCTCTTCCTGTCGATCGGCGCGATCGCCGCCCCGGGGGCGATCCTCGCCTGGCGCCCGCTCGCCGGCGAGGACCTCCTCTGGGTTGCCATGGCCGGGCTCCTGCAGGGGAGCGGGCAAGCGGCCCTCGTGCTCGCCACGCGCGAGGCCCCGGCCTCGGTCGTGGCGCCGTTCCAGTACAGCCAGATGCTCTGGGCGGTGCTGTTGGGCCTCCTGGTCTTCGGCGACCGGCCGACGCCCCTGCTGTTCGTCGGCATGGCGCTGGTCGTGGCGAGCGGGCTCTACATCCTCTGGAGGGAGCGGGTCCGGCGCGGCACGGTCACCCTCGGTGCCGCCCGCGGCGAGGTCCCGGCCCGGGCGGCCCGCTGAGCCTGCCCGAGTCGGTGGTGGCACGGCCGAGGCGATCCCCCGAGCGATCTTCAAAGCGGCGGCGGCGCGGGCTAAGCCTGGGCGGCCGGGTATCCTCCCGGTACCGCGAGCTGCCGTCTGCCGCCCGTGCACTGCCTCCTCGTCTATTGCCACCCCTGCCCCGAGAGCTTCACCGCCGCGGTCCGCGACCGGGTGATCCGCGGCCTCGAGCGGGCCCGTCACCGGGTCGACCTCTTGGACCTCTACGCCTCGGGCTTCACGGCCGTGATGGATGCCGAGGAGCGCCGCCGCTACCACGAGCGGGGCGTCAACGAGCGGCGGGTCGGCGAGCATCTGGAACGGCTGCGCCGGGCCGAGGCGCTGGTCTTCGTCTATCCGACCTGGTGGTACGGCCAGCCGGCGCTCCTCAAGGGCTGGCTCGATCGGGTCTGGGTGCCGCACGCCACCTTCACCATGCCCGAAGGCGGCAAGCCGATCGGCCGGGTGCTCACCAACATCCGGCTGATCGCGGCGGTCAGCACCCTGGGCTCGCCCTGGTGGTGGTGGACCTTCCTCGGGCAGCCGGGGCGGCGTCAGCTGCTCACCGGGCTCAAGGTCATCTGCCACCCGCGCTGCCGCACGCTCTGGATGGCCCTCCACCGCATGGACTCGCTGAGCCCGGAACGCCGCGCCGCCTTCCTCGACCGGGTCGAGGCCCGCTTCGCCCGTCTCTGAGCCCGGTTCGCGCGAGGCCCGACCCTGCGATGTGGTACGCCCGTACCAGTCCTCCCGCGCCGCGCAGCCTCGACCTCCGCTCGCGCCCGTAGCACCCCGACGGAGCCCGGCCATGCATCACGAGACGATCGAACCCTGGCGCCACGACCATCGCTTCCTCGCCACGAGCCACGACCGTCGCGAGCGGCGGACCTGGATCGTCGTGGCACTCACCGCCGTCACCATGGTGGCCGAGGTCGTGGCGGGCCTGCTGTTCGGCTCGATGGCCCTGCTCGCGGACGGCGTGCACATGGCCACCCACGCCGGGGCGCTCGCACTCGCCGGCTTCGCCTACGCCTTCGCCCGCCGGCACGCCGACAGCCCCCGCTTCAGCTTCGGCACCGGCAAGTTCGGCGACCTCGCCGCCTGGTCGAGCGCGCTCGTGTTGCTGGTCACGGCGCTCGCGATCGCCGCCGAGTCGGCCTGGCGACTTTTCGTTCCCGTGGCCATCCGCTTCGACGAGGCGATCGCCGTGGCACTGGTCGGCCTCGGGGTCAATCTGGTGAGCGCGCTCCTGCTGCACGGCGGCGCCGGCCACCACCGCCACGACCACCCCCACGGCTCGAGCCCGGACCACGCGCCGACCCACACGGGGCGCCACCGCCACGACCACGCTCGAGGGGCGAGCCACCGGCACGACCACGGCCCCCCAGGGCCACACGCCGCGGACGAACGCGACGGGCCACTCCACGAGGACCACAATCTCCGGGCGGCCTACGCCCACGTCGTGACCGACGCCCTGACCTCCGTGCTCGCGATCGTCGCGCTCGTGGCGGGTCGGGTCCAGGGCTGGGCTTGGCTCGATGCCGCGGTCGGCTCGCTCGCCGCCGCGTTGATCCTCCGTTGGACCCTGGACTTGCTCCGCCGGTCGGGTGCGGTCTTGCTCGACACGGTGCCGGACGAGCGGCTCGCGGCCCGCATCCGCGAGCGCCTCGAGCGCGACGGCGACCGGGTCGCCGACCTCCATCTCTGGCGCCTCGGACCCGGCCACTTGGCCCTGGTCGTTTCGGTCGTCACCGACGCACCCGCGACGCCCGATCACTACAAGGCGCGCCTGCGTGAGGTCGCCGACCTGTCGCACGTCACGGTCGAGGTCCATCCTTGCGCCCGGCGGCTGGTAGCCTGAGGTCGGCTCGGCCGGAACCGCCACCCGCGAGCGGAGCCCCATGAACGGCTTCACCACTCGGCCGGTGATCACCGGCACCTTCGGCGTCGTCGCCGCCACCCATTGGATCGCCGCGCAAGCCGGCATGCGGATGCTGGAGCTCGGCGGCAACGCCTTCGACGCGGCAGCGGCCGCCGGCTTCACCCTGCAGGTGGTCGAGCCGCACCTGAACGGCCCGGGCGGCGACATGCCGGCCATCCTCCGGGACGCCCGGAGCCGGCGCGTGCGCGTGCTCTGCGGCCAAGGCCCGGCGCCGGCCGCGGCCACGATCGAGGCCTGCCGCGCCCTCGGCATCGAAGCGATCCCCGACGACGGGCTCCTGCCGGCGGTCGTGCCGGGTGCGGTGGATGCTTGGCTGCTCCTCCTCGAGGAGCACGGCACGCTCGAGCTCGCGACCGTGTTGGAGCCGGCCATCTCGTACGCCGAGCGCGGCCATCCGCTGCTCCCGGGGGCGGCCGCCACGATCGCCGGCCGGGCCGAGTGGTTCCGCGCCCACTGGCCGAGCTCGGCCGCCCTTTGGCTGCCGAAGGGTGAGCCGCCCGCGGCCGGCAGCCTGTTCGCCAACCCGACGCTGGCTGCCACTTGGAAGCGCCTCCTGGCCGAGGCGGAAGCTGCGGGCGGCTCGCGCGAGCGGCGGATCGCGGCGGCCCGTCGGGCTTGGCGGGAGGGCTTCGTGGCCGAGGCGATCGACCGCTTCTGCCGGACCACCGAGGTGGTGGACGTGCTCGGCCGGCCGCACCGGGCTTTCTTGCGCGGCTCCGACATGGCCGCTTGGCAGGCCTTCTTCGAAGAGCCCACGACGCTCGACCTCGGCTGCTTCCGGTTCTGCAAGACCGGCCCCTGGGGCCAGGGCCCGGTGCTCCTCCAGGCCCTTGCGATCCTGTGGGATGCCGGGATCGAGGCCGTCGATCCGCTCGGCCCCGACTTCGTCCACCTCGTGATCGAGGCCACGAAGCTCGCGATGGCCGACCGCGAGGCCTATTACGGCGACCCGGCCTTCGCTTCCGTGCCGCTCGAACGGCTCTTGTCGGCCGAATACGCCGCCGAACGGCGCCGGCTCCTCGGCCCCCATGCCTCGGGCGACTTCCTGCCCGGGGTGATCCCGGGCTTCGAGCGGCAGCGGGAGCTCGCCATCGAGGGCTGGAAGTTGGCCTGCGTGGAGGAAGGCCCGGCCGGCTCCGAGCCGACCTTCGCCCATCTCCGGGAGCCGCGCGGGCGCGGCGACACCTGCCACCTCGACGTGGCCGATCGGTTCGGCAACCTGATCGCAGCGACCCCCTCGGGCGGCTGGCTGCAATCGAGCCCGACCATCCCCGAGCTCGGCTTCTGTTTGGGCTCGCGCGGCCAGATGTTCCGCCTCGACCCCGACCGGCCCGACGCCCTCGCACCCGGCAAACGGCCGCGGACCACCCTCTCGCCCACCCTCGTGCTCGAGGACGGCGAGCCCTACCTCGCCTGCGGCACGCCCGGCGGCGATCAGCAGGACCAGTGGCAGCTCGTCTTCCTCCTGCGGCATCTCCGCCACGGGCAGGACCTGCAGGCGGCGATCGACGCGCCGCTGTTCCACGCCGAGCACTGGCCACTCTCCTTCTTCCCGCGCCGCGCCCGACCGCTCTCGGTACAGATCGAGGACCGCTTCCCCTACGCGACGCTCGAGGAGCTCGCCCGCCGCGGCCACCGGCTTTCGATCCGCGACGGCTGGTCGATCGGCCGGCTCACCGCCGCGGCCCGCACGGGCGATCTCTTGCGCGCCGCCGCCACCCCCCGGCTGATGCAGGCCTATGCCGTCGGCCGCTGAGCCGCCGCCCGGGGCCGCCGCCCGGTGCGGCCCGAGGCCTTGCGCACCGACGCCGGTCGCGGCAGCAGGTCGCCGGGCAACGGGCGACACCGTTCGACCGCCGCGTCGATCGCCGGCTCCGCCCGGGCCGCCTGTGGCGGTCGCAGGCGGGCCGGCCGTGGCCGGTCGCGGGAGCCGGCCCTGGCCGTGCCGGCCCGGGTGGGAGGGCGCGTGACCTGGTCGATCATCGTGAAAGATCCGAAGACCGGGCTCTTCGGCATCGCCGTGGCGAGCCGGTTCTTCGCGGTGGGCGCGCTCGTGCCGCACGCCTCGGCCGCGGGCGCGGTCGCCACCCAGGCGCTCGTCAACCCGACCTACGGCCCGCGCGGCCTGCGCCTCCTGGGCGAGGGGGTGGCGCCGGAGATGGTCGTGGCCACCCTGGTCGGGCTCGATGCCGGTCGCGAGCACCGTCAGCTCCACGTCGTGGATTCGACCGGCCGCTCGGCCCGCTGGACCGGCACCGCCTGTCTGCCGTTCGCCGGCCACCGCGCCGCTGCGGCGGTGTCGGTGGCGGGCAATCTCCTGGCCGGTGCCGCGGTGCTCGAGGCGACCCTCGAGACCTGGCTCGCCCGCAGCGAGCTGCCCCTCGTCCCGCGGCTGCTCGCGGCGATGCGCGCGGGCGAAGCCGAGGGCGGCGATCGGCGCGGCAAGCAGTCGGCGGCGATCCTCGTCCAGGGCGCGGAGGACTGGCCCCTTCTCTCGTTGCGCGCCGACGACCACCCGGACC
>JAILZQ010000199.1 GCA_023512415.1 Geminicoccaceae bacterium
GTCCTCGACACGCTCGTTGCGATCCGCGGAGGCGAGCGGATCCGCTTGCGCGGGCTCGAGCTCGCCGAGGGCTCGCCGCGCGGCAGCGACCGGCAGATGCCCTGGAACCACATCGGCGGCGGGGCGATCCGGGTCGAGGGCGGTCGGGTGATCGCGCTGTGCGCCAACCGGATCCGCGGGGTGGGTGTGGGGATCGCGCTGCTCGGGGTCGAGGACGCACAGATTACGGGCAACCGGATCGGCGAGACCGCCGGCAACGGCATCTATCTCGGCATGGCCTGGGGCGGCCGGCCGTCGCGGCGGGTGCGGATCGAAGGCAACAGGCTCGCCGAGATCGGCCACCGCTTCGCCGATTCGGCGGGCATCCTGCTGCAAGGGGTGGAGGACGTCGCGGTCGTCGACAACCGGATCGAGCGAACCGCCCAGTTCGGCATCTACGCCATGCAGTCGCGGCCCAACGGCGAGGATCGGATCCGCAAGGTGCGGATCGAGCGCAACCGCATCCACGCGGCCAATCTGCGCTCGGCCGACGGCGGCGGGATCAAGCTCTTCGCCGCGGTCCAAGACGAGCCCATGGCGGTGCGGCTGCGGGCCAATTGGATCAGCGGCACGACCCATCTGATGGCCGGCCCGGACGGCCGCTTCTTCGCCCCCGAGGATTTCGACGGCCGACGCTGGCCGCAGCCGATCGCGCCCGCGATCTACCTCGACTGGTACGCGAGCGGCGTGGTGGTCGAGGGCAATCTCTCGATCCACGACTATGCCGGCATCTCGATCGTCAACGGCTCCGACAACCGGATCACCGGCAACGTCGTGATCGGGCCCGTCGGTGCCGCCCTCGGGGTCGACGACAAGACCCCGAACACACCCGGCCGGCCGGCCATGGCCGGCAACCGCTTCGAGGCCAACATCGTGCTGCTCGAGCGGCCCGGCTCGCTCGCCGTGCAGATCTGGGACTTGGCCGAGAAGCCCGGGGCGGCCTTCGCGGGCAACCTCTACGGCGGCCCGGCGCTCGGGGCCGGATCCTTCGTGGCCGGGCCGGGCCGGCTGCCCGGCGGCCGGCGCGAGGCCGATCTCGGGCTCTGGGCCCGCTCGCGCTACGTGGCCGGCCCCGAGCACGGCGGCGAGCCGGGCTTCCGCGACCGCACCACCCTCGACCTCCGGCTCGATCCCAGGGGCCTCGCCGCCCGGCTCGGCATCCGCCCGCTCGACCCCTGGCTCCTCGAGCGGGCCCACGGGGGTCGATGAGCCCCCGCCTTTCGGCCCGGCTCGAGGAGCGGGAAGGCCGCGCCGCCCTGCTCCTCGCCGCGGCCCTCGCGGTCCTCGGCGCGGCGATGCTCGTCTGGCGGGGCGGGACGATCGCCTTCCCGGACGAGCGGGAGTACCTGCACCTCGCCCGCGGTCTGCTCGCCACCGGCAGCTTCGGGCCGGACGGTTCGCCCTCGGCCTATCGGCTGCCGCTCTACCCGGCCTTCCTCGCCCTGCTGCTCGTCCTGCGCGACGATCCGCTGCTGGTCCAGGCCGTCCAGCTCGGCCTCTGGCTCGCAACCGGGCTCGTCCTGCGGGCGATCGCCCGCGAGCGGGCCGGGCCCCTGGCCGGGCTCCTGGCGCTCGGCCTGTGGGGTGCCTACCCGCACGCCCTGTTCCTCGCCACCACCCTCCACCCGCAAGCCTTGCTCGCGCCCGCGCTGGCCCTCTCGCTGGCCCTCACCCTCGGCCGGCCGAGCGTGGCGCGGGCCGCCGCCCTCGGCCTCCTGGGTGGGCTCGCGAGCTTGCTCGTGGCCCACGCGCTCGTGCCGGCGGTGATCCATCTCGGCCTCCTGGCCGGCCGGCTCGGCGGCCGGCGGGCGCTGGTCGCGCTGCTCGCGGGTGGTGCCCTCCTGGCGCTCCCGCCGGTGCTCTGGATCGCCCGCAACGAGCGGGCCCTGGGGGCACCCGTGCTGACCACCAACAGCGGCATCAACCTGTTGCTGGGCAACGCCCCGGGGGTGCGGCCCGAGACCGGCACCCGGCTCGAGCTCGGCCCTTATGCCGAGGCCACCCGCGGCCTCTCCGAGCTCGAGGCCGACCGGGTGTTCCGCCGGCTCGCGCTCGACTGGATCCGCGCCCACCCGGAAGAGGCCGCCCGGCTCTATCTGGGCAAACTCCTGCACTGGGTCGCCGCCGTCGATCGGCTCGCCACCGAGGCCGAGGGCGGCCGCGGCCGGGCGCTCCTGGCCACCCTCGGCTGGTACGGCCTCCTCGCGCTCCTCCTCTTCGGCAGCGTCCTGGCCCTGCGCGCCGGCCGGCTCGACCCTCGGCTGTTCGTCGCGAGCTGGGGGGCCTGGCTCGCGGCCGCCCTCCTCTACGCGGTCTTCTTCACCCGGGTGCGCTTCCGGATCCCCTTCGACGCGCTGCTCGTGCCGGCGGCCGCGATCGGCCTCGCCCTGCGGCTCGGCGGTCCGACTCGAGGGCCGTCCCGCACCCCTCCCCCTCAATAGGCGTTGCGGCAGCCGAGGCCGCGCAGGACCGTGAGCACCAGGATGTGGAGGTCGAGTCGGAGCGACCAGTTCTCGACGTACCAGAGGTCGTGGGCGAGCCGGGCGCGGGCCTTCTCGAGCGTGTCGACCTCGCCCCGGAGCCCGTGCACCTGGGCCCAGCCGGTGATCCCCGGGCGCACCCGGTGGCGGGCGAAGTAGCCCTCGACCACCTCGTGATAGTAGCGGTCGCCGATCTTCATCTCGATCGGGTGCGCGCGCGGGCCGACGATCGACATGTCGCCCTTGAGGACGTTCCAGAGCTGCGGGAGCTCGTCGATGCTCGAGCGGCGCAGGAAGCGGCCGACCCGGGTCACCCGGGGATCGTTGCGGACCGTGCGGCGGGCGCCCGTCGGATCGCACTGGGCGAGGTGCATGGTGCGGAACTTGAGCATCTCGAAGCGGCGGTTGTTGAAGCCGAACCGCTCCTGGCGGAAGAAGATCGGTCCCGGACTGTCGAGCTTGATCGCCAGGGCGACGAGGAGCAGCACCGGCGCGAGCAGGAGCAGAGCCGTGGCGGCGATCAGGAGGTCGGCGGCCCGCTTGATCCGCTGCTCGGTCATCGAGAGCGGCTGTGGCCAGACCAGGAGGGCCGGCAGGGGCCCGAGGGTGGTCGCTCCGGCCCGGGCGAGACGCGGCTCGACCGCCGGGCAGTACCAGACGTCGACCGGTAGCTCGCGGAGCTGGTCGAGGACCCGCATCTGCGGCTCGGTGCGGGCCGAGAGGGGGAGGACCAGCACCCCTTCGACCCCCTCGCGGCGGAGCGTCCGGCGCAGCGCCGCCAGCGAATCGGCGAGCGGCCGCCCACCCCGCTCGACCTCGGCCGGGTCGAGGGCATGGCAGGTGAGGCGCAGATGCGGCAGGGCCGGAGCCAAGAGCGCCGCCGCCCCGGCCAGATGGGCCTCGGGGCCGAGGAGCGCGAGGCCGCGGCGGGCGATCCGACCGGCCGCCGCGAGCCGGCGCAGGAGCGGCCGGACCGTGAGCCGCAGCGCCAGCAACCCGGTCAGCCCGCAAACATACCAGAGCAGGAACCAGCCGCGCGACAGCTCGCCCGCGGCGTGCAAGAGGAAGATCGCGACGAGCAACAGACCGGCGGCGAGGGTCCAGGAGGTGAAGGCCAGCCTGGCCTGGGCCTCGGGGTCGAGCAGCCGGCGGGAGGAATAGGCGCCGACCGACCAGAGCCGCTGTACGAGGAGCAGGGCGGCGAGCCCGCCGTAGCCGGCGTAGGTGAGCACGAGATCGCCGGCGCCGTGCCGGGGCGCGTAGAAGCCGTAGAAGACGAGGAGAGCCGCGCCGACCGCCACGAGCACGTCGGCCAGCGCCAGGAACGCGCCGAGCAGGTCGGCCGAGAGCCTCCCCGACGGGCGGTCGGCCGCCGAGCGCGGGACCGCCTCGAGCGCGGCCGGCGTCGAGGGCGAAGCAAGGACTCGGTCGCCGACCTCCGACGCCGAGCGCAACTCGCCGGCCTCGGAAATTCGCAGCGCCGATACCGCCTCGCTCACCGCCAGGGTTTCCTGCAGGTTTCTTGCCTACACCTACAGTTGATCAGCCTCGAACCAAGTCGTATGGTAAACATGTTCATTCTCGCGTCGCAATGTTCCCGCCGAACCGCCATCCTCTTGTGTGTAGATCCTGCCGCAATGCGTTGACCCGCGCAGGCGCCGCGCGCATCCTGCGACACCGGGGTGTGGTCTCGCCGACACCATCCCGGACCGGAAGGAAACGCCCGTGCCGCTCATCCTGGGGACCCGGGTCGACGCCGTGGGCCTGGCCGAGGCCGCCGAGCGGATCCTCGCCTGGGCCCGGGAAGGCGGACCACGGAAGGTCGCCGCCGCCAACGTGAACATGCTGGTCGAGGCCCGCGACGACCCGAGCTTGGCCGCGGCGCTGGCCGGCTTCGACCTCGTCACCCCCGACGGCATGCCGCTCGTCTGGCAGCTGCGCCGGCTCGGCCACCCCCGCCAGGAGCGGGTCTACGGGCCCGACCTCATGCTCGAGGTCTGCGCCCGGGCGGCCGCCCGCGGCGTGCCGGTCGGCCTCTTCGGCGGCAGCCCGGAGGCCCTCGAGGGCAGCCGCAACGCGCTCCTGCGCCGCTTTTCGGGCCTCCGGCTCGTCTACGCCTGGAGCCCGCCGGTCCGCCCGGCCCGGGTCGAGGACCCCGAGGTCCTGGAAGCGATCCGTGCCTCCGGCGCGCGGATCCTCTTCGTCGCCCTCGGCTGCCCCAAGCAGGAACGCTGGGTGGCGCTCAACGCCCCGCACCTGCCGCTGGTCCTCTTCGCCGTGGGTGCGGCGATCGACTTCCTCGCCGGCCGGGTCCCCCAGGCCCCACCCTGGATGCAGCGGATCGGATTGGAATGGGCTTTCCGGCTCGCCGCCGACCCGAAGCGGCTCTGGCGGCGCTACGCCTACACCAACACCCGCTTCCTCTCCGAACTGCTGCTCGGCCGGCTCTGAGCCGCCCGCCGCGGGCGAGGCTTCCCGGGAGGCGCGTGCCGCGCCAGAAGGGCCGCGGAGGCTCGCGGGGAGGTGGCGATGGCCGGCAGGCTCGAAGGCAAGGTGGCACTCGTCATGGGGGCCGGATCCTCCGGCCCGGGCTGGGGCAACGGCAAGGCCACGGCCGTGCTCATGGCCCGCGAGGGTGCCCGGGTGATCGCCGCCGACCTCGCCCTCGAAGCAGCCGAGGAGACCGCCGCGATCATCCGCGGCGAGGGTCGGGAGGCGCGTGCCGCCGCCTGCGACGTCACGAAGAGCGCGGAGATCGCCCGGCTCGTCGAGCAGGTCGTGGCCGAACACGGCCGGATCGACGTCCTGCACAACAATGTCGGGATCGCGGTGATGGGCGGCCCGGTCGAGCTCGACGAGGCCGAGTGGGACCGGGTGATGGCGGTCAACCTCAAGAGCGTCTTCCTCGCCTGCAAGCACGTGATCCCGGTCATGCTCCGGCAGGGCAAGGGCGCGATCGTGAACGTCAGCTCCTTGGCGGCGATCCGCTATCTCTACCCTTATGCCAGCTACTACGCCTCCAAAGGCGGGGTGAACCAGCTCACCGTGGGCCTGGCCCTGCAATATGCCCGCCACGGGATCCGGGTGAACGCGATCATGCCGGGCCTCATGGACACGCCCATGATCTACCGGCAGATCTCGGTCGAGTATCCGAGCGTGGAGGCGATGGTCGCAGCGAGAAACGCCCTCTGCCCGACGGGCCGGATGGGCACCGCCTGGGACGTCGCCAAGGCGGCCGTGTTCCTCGCTTCCGAGGATGCCGCCTACATCACCGGGCACTGCCTACCGGTCGACGGCGGCCTGTCGCTGCAGGTGGCCCCGCCGAGCCAGCCGCCGGCCTAACCCGCGGGTGCGGCCGAGCCCAGGAGGCGGGTGCGCAGGTCGGGGGGACGGCGGCCGAGGAGATCGGCGGTCGCGAGCGGCTCGGCCGGCCGGTCGGGGATGGCGGTTCGGAAGGCCGGTGCGGG
>JAILZQ010000010.1 GCA_023512415.1 Geminicoccaceae bacterium
GCAGCACGATCCGCGCGCTCTCGATGGAAGGCAGGATGACGATCTGCAACATGTCGATCGAGGCGGGTGCGCGGGCCGGCCTCGTCGCCCCCGACGAGAAGACCTTCGCGTACCTGAAGGGCCGGCCCAAGGTGCCGAAAGGGGCCGCTTGGGAAGCCGCGGTCGCCTATTGGCGGACCCTGCCCTCGGATGCGGACGCGGTGTTCGACCGTGAGATCACCCTCGATGCCGCGGCGATCGAGCCCCAGGTGACTTGGGGCACCTCGCCCCAGGACGTCGTGCCGATCACCGGTCGGGTCCCCGATCCCGAGGACGCGCCGACCCCGGAGCGGCGGGCGGCCATGGAGCGGGCACTCGCCTACATGGGGCTCGAGCCCGGCACGCCCATGGAATCGATCAAGATCGACAAGGTCTTCATCGGCTCCTGCACCAACGCCCGGATCGAGGATCTCCGGCTCGTGGCCAAGCTCGTCGCGGGCAAGAAGGTGGCCCCGCACGTCCAGGCGATGATCGTCCCCGGTTCGGGGCTCGTGAAGCACCAGGCGGAAGAGGAGGGGCTCGACAAGATCTTCCTCGAAGCGGGCTTCGAGTGGCGCGAGGCCGGCTGCTCCATGTGCCTCGGGATGAACCCCGACCAGCTGAAGCCCGGCGAACGCTGCGCCTCGACCTCCAACCGCAATTTCGAGGGCCGGCAGGGCAAGGGCGGCCGCACGCATCTGCTCTCCCCGGCCATGGCCGCCGCGGCCGCCATCGAAGGCCGCCTCGCCGACGTCCGCCGGCTTTCCTGAACGGCATCGTCCTCCGACGTCGCACACCCGCGCTGCCGCGGGCGCCGACTTTTTTTTTCGACGCCGCGTGACGGCCGGCGGGATCGTGTCGTCCGATGCTTGACGCGGGCAGCCCATAAGCTTAACCAATCAGCGCCAAAAGTTGAGCGAATGAGTCGGTCCCCGGTTGCCAGCCGATCGCGGTCCCGACGGGAGCCCGAGCCCAGCGGACGCGCGCAACCCTCGTCGTCCGAGCGGTTCGTCGGGGACGCGTTTCGGCCTCCGGGTGGTCGGTCCGTCCGCGCGACTTCGTCTCCGTCCTCTTCTCCTGGGCCGAGGCACCCTCTCGGCCCTCTTTTTTCAGCGTCCCCCGCTCAGCGCCAGTGCTCGGAGGGATAGTTCACCCCGCCGGTCCGGCGGGCGAAGGCGAGCCGGGCGGAGGTCGCCGCCGCGGCCGGCCTCGGTCTTCCGTGCCGACCGCTGGCCTTCGAAGCCCGCGCGACCGCGCGCGCAGCCGGTGACAGGTGGACGCCGGCGCGCTAGAGGGACGCACGCCGATCAGCCGAGTCCCAGCCCATGCAGCCTTTCACCACGCTCCGCGGCCCGGCCGCCCCGTTCCTCGCGATCAACGTCGACACCGACCAGATCATCCCGGCCCGCCACCTCAAGACGATCCGTCGCACCGGGCTCGGCGTCGCACTGTTCGAGTCCTTGCGCTACGACGAGCAGGGTCGCGAGCGGCCCGACTTCGTCCTGAACCAGCCCAAGTACCGGAACGCCAAGATCTTGATCACCGGTGAGAATTTCGGCTGTGGCAGCTCGCGTGAGCATGCACCTTGGGCGCTCCTCGACTTCGGCATCCGTTGCGTGATCGCCCCCTCCTTTGCCGACATCTTCTACAACAACGCCTTCAAGAACGGCATGCTGCTGATCACCTTGCCGAAGGAGCAGGTCGAGCTCCTCGCCAAGGAGGCCGAGACCGCGGCCGACCCGACCTTCGAGATCGACCTCGAGGCCCAGGAGATCCGCAGGCCCACCGGCAACGCGCCGATCCGCTTCGACATCGACCCGTTCAAGAAGCACTGTCTCTTGAACGGGCTCGACGACATCGGGCTGACGATGGAGCGGGTCGACAAGATCGCCGCCTTCGAGGCCCGTCGGCGGCTCGAGATGCCTTGGCTCGAGCCGGCGCGCGGCTGAGCCCCGGCCATTTCGCCCTTTCCTTCCCCCTCGGCGGCCGGACGCGGAGACGACCGATGAGCGCTCGCACGATTCTTTTCCTCCCCGGTGACGGGATCGGGCCCGAGGTGATGGAGGAGGTCCGCCGGGTCATCGGCTGGTACGCCCGCCGCCAGCTCCCCCTCGAGGTCGAGGAGGATCTCGTGGGCGGGGCCGCTTACGACCGTTACGGCACGCCGCTCACCGAGGCGACGCTCGAGAAGGCGAAGACGATCGGCACGGTGATGTTCGGAGCGGTCGGCGGCCCGAAATACGATTCCTTGCCGTTCGAGGTGAAGCCCGAGCGCGGTCTCTTGCGCCTGCGCAAGGAGCTCGGCCTGTTCGCCAATCTGCGGCCGGCGATGGTGTTCCCGGCGCTCGCCGACGCCTCGAGCCTGAAGCGGGAGCTGGTCGAGGGGCTCGACATCATGATCCTCAGGGAGCTCACGGGTGGGGTCTATTTCGGCGAGCCCCGAGGGATCGAGCGGCTGCCGGACGGCCAGGAGCGGGCGGTCGACACCCAGGTCTACACGACGGGCGAGATCGAGCGGATCGCCCGGGTCGCCTTCGAGCTCGCCCGGGCCCGCAAGAACAAGGTCACCTCGGTCGAGAAGGCCAACGTCATGCACACGGGTGTGCTTTGGCGCCGCGTGGTGCAGACGGTGCACGACCGGGAGTTCCCCGACGTCACCCTCGAGCACATGTACGCCGACAATTGCGCCATGCAGCTCGTGCGTAAGCCCAAACAGTTCGACGTCATCGTCACCGACAATCTGTTCGGTGATCTCTTGTCGGACTGTGCGGCGATGCTCACGGGCTCGCTCGGCATGCTGCCTTCGGCCTCGCTCGGGGCACCCGGCCCGGACGGGCGGCGTAAAGCGCTCTACGAGCCGGTGCACGGCAGCGCCCCCGACATCGCCGGCCAGGGGATCGCCAACCCCCTGGCCTGCATCCTCTCCTTCGCGATGCTCTTGCGCTGGAGCCTCGCCCTGCCGGCCGAGGCCGATCGGCTCGAGAAGGCGGTCGCCCGCGTGCTGGAGCAAGGCTATCGCACGGCCGACATCATGCAGCCCGGCTGCACCCGGGTGAGCACCGCCGAGATGGGCAGCCGCGTCCTGGACGCGCTCGACGCCACGATTTGAGGGTTGGCGCGGGCGAACGCCCGCGCCGGCCTCGCTTCAGATCGTGAGCTTGCCCGCCTGGGCCGCCGCGTAACGCTCGCCGACCTTCTGCCAGTTCACCACGTTCCACCAGGCCTTCAGGTAATCGCCCCGGCGGTTCTGGTAGAGCAGGTAATAAGCGTGCTCCCAGACGTCGTTGCCGAACAACACCCGGCCACCCTCCATCAACGGCGTGTCCTGGTTCGGCCGGGTCACGATGGCGAGCTTGCCCGCGGCATCGACGGTCACGAACACCCAGCCCGAGCCGAAGACGCGCAGGCCCGCGGCGTTGAACTGCTCCTGGAGCTTGTCGAGACCGCCGAAATCGCGGTCGATCGCGTCCTTGAGCGCGCCCGCGGGCTGGCCCCCGCCCGGCCCCATCACCTCCCAGAACATGGTGTGGTTCGCGTGCCCGCCGCCATTGTTGCGGACCGCCGTGCGGATGCCCTCCGGCAGCTCGCCGAGCTTGGCCAAGAGCTCGTGCAGCGGCAGCTTGGCCGCCTCGCCGTGGTCCTTGAGCGCGGCGTTCAAATTGTTGACGTAGGCCTGATGGTGGCGGCCGTGGTGGATCTCCATGGTCCGCTGGTCGATGTGCGGCTCGAGAGCGTTGGTCGGGTAGGGCAAGGGCGGCAGGCTGTGCGGGCCGGACGGCGCTTGGGCCCGAACTTGCCGGGCGAACACGGGCAGGCTCGCGAGACCGACGAGAACGGCGCGACGTTGCATGCTTGGCCCCCTTCGTTTCCGGTCGATTGGTCGTCCTCGGCGCAGCCGACCGTAGTATCCTCGCCCGCGCGCGCCAAGCCGGCGCCGCCCGTCCGCGTCGCTTCGAGACCGAACTCCATGCGTCTGACCCGTCGCTGCCTGCTCGCTTCCGCCACCGCTCCCTTCCTCCTCCGCGCCGGCGCCGCCCGTTCGCGAACGCCGCACCGGGGCGGCGTGCTCGTGGTCGCCGCCGACACCGAGCCCCGGAACCTGAACCCGGCGCTCGTCGCCTCGAACGGCGTGTTCTACGTCGCGAGCAAGGTGATCGAGCCCTTGGCCGAGATGGCCTACGGCGAGCCGGGCTTCACCCCGCGTCTGGCGCTCGGCTGGCAGGGCTCGCCGGACGGCAAGAGCTTCACGCTGCGCCTGCGCGAGGGCGTCCGCTTCCACGACGGCCGGCCCTTCACGAGCGCCGACGTCGCCTACTGCGCCCTCGAGCTCTGGAAGAAGCACCAGAATCTCGGTCGGGTGTTCTTCGTGGACCTGGAGGCGGTCGAGACCCCCGATCCGCACACCGCGATCCTCCGCTTCGCCGCGCCGATGCCCGCCCAGCTGATCGAGAACGCGCTCCCGGCCCTGACCGCGGTCGTGCCGCGCCATCTGTTCGAGGGCACCGACCCGCTCGCCAACCCGCACAACCAGAAGCTCGTCGGCACCGGCCCCTTCCGCTTCGTCGAGCACCGGCCCGGCCAATATTACCGGCTCGAGCGCAACCCCGACTATTGGGACGCGCCCAAACCCCATCTGGACGGCATCGTCTATCGCGTGCTCCCCGATCGCGGCGCGATCGCCGCGGCCCTGGAAGCGGGCGAGATCCAGCTCGCCGCCTTCTCGGCCGTGCCTCTGGCCGACATGCAAAGGCTCGCGAAGCTCCCGGGGATCGCGGTGATCGACCGGGGCTACGAGGGGATCACCTACCTCGTCACCGTCGAGATCAACCACCGCCGCAAGGAGCTCGCCGACGTCCGGGTCCGCCGGGCGATCGCGCATGCGATCGACCCGAGCTTCGTGGTCGAGCGGATCTTCCTCGGGCACGCCAAGCCCGCGATCGGCCCGATCCCGCGCTTCGACACCCGCTTCCACACGGCCGACCAGCCGACCTATCCCTACGATCCGAAGCGGGCCGAGGCGCTGCTCGACGAGGCGGGGCTGCCGCGCGGCCCGAACGGCGTGCGCTTCTCGGTCGAGCTCTTGCCCGCCCCCTGGTTCGAGCAGACCCGACAGATGGGCGACTATCTGCGCCAGGCGCTCAAGGCCGTGGGCATCGAGGCCAAACTCGTGGTCAAGGACCCGGCCGGCCACCAGAAGGCGGTCTACACCGACCACGCCTTCGATCTGGCGATCGGCTCGCCCGTCTACCGCAACGACCCTGCCATCTCGACCACGATCCTCTACCAGGGAGGCCTACCGCCGGGCGTGCCCTTCTCCAACCAGTACGGCTGGGCCGATCCGGCGATGGACGAGCTGATCGCCCGCGCCGCCCGCACCGTCCACCCGGCCGAGCGGGCCGAGCTCTACCGCCGCTTCCAGCGTATCGCGGCGGAGCAGCTGCCGCTGATCCCGGTCGTGGAGTTCACCTTCCTCACGGTCGCGAGCACGCGCGTGCACGGCGTGGCCGACAACCCGCGCTGGGCGGTCTCCAACTGGGCCGAGACCTGGCTCGACGCGTGAGCCCGCCCGAGCGATCTTTCGTCCGAGGTCCGGCCTGGCTCTTGGTGCGCCGCCGCCTGGCCCAGGCGCCCTTGGTCCTGCTCTTCGTCCTGGTGGGCGCCTTCCTCCTGCTCGAGGCCGCCCCCGGCGACGCGGTCGACGCTTACGTCGCGAGCCTCGGCGGCGATGCCGGGTTCGTCCGGGAGCTGCGCGAGCGCTGGGGGCTCGACCGCTCGGCGCCGACTCGCTTTCTCCTCTACCTCGCGGGCCTCGCCACGGGGGACCTCGGCTGGTCGGTCGCCTTCGACCGGCCCGTGCTCGCCGTGATCGCGGAACGGCTGCCGGTGACCTTGGCGCTCGCCGGCGGGGCGACCCTGTTCGCCTTCGCGCTCGGCACCGGCCTCGGGATCCTCGCCGGGGCGCGGCCGCAGGGCCCGCTCGATCGGATCTTGTCGGCTGCCGCTCTGGTCTTGAACGCCACGCCGAGCTTCTGGCTGGGCCTCCTCCTCGCCCTCCTGTTCGCCGTCCGCCTGCGCTGGCTGCCTCTGGCGGGGATCGAGACGATCGGGGCCGGCTATTCCGGCCTCGTGCGCCTTCTCGACCTGGCCCGCCACCTCGTCTTGCCGGTCCTGACCCTGGGGCTCGTTTACGCCGCGCTCTATCTCCGCCTCATGCGTGCCGGCATGGTCGAGGCCTGGCGCAGCGATTTCGTGCGCGCCGCCCGCGCCAAGGGCATTTCCCGCCGCCGCCTCGTGCTCCGCCACGTCGCCCGCAACGCGCTCCTGCCGGTCGTCACGATGCTCGGCCTGCAGAGCGCCACGCTCGTGGGCGGCAGTGTCGTCGTCGAGAGCGTGTTCGCCGTGCCCGGCCTCGGCCGGCTCGCCGCCGAGGCGGTCACCCAGCGCGACTTCCCGCTCCTCCTCGGGATCCTGATCGTCTCGGCGCTGCTCGTCCTGCTCGTCAACCTCCTGGTCGATCTGCTCTACGCCCGGATCGATCCGCGCGTCGAACTCGGCGCCCGTACTCCGTGACCGACCTGCTCGTTCGTTTCGCCCGCGACCGGGCCGCACTCCTGGCGGCATGCGTCGTGGCCGGCCTCACCCTCGCCGCGGCCTCGGCTCAGCTCTTGTGGCCGCTCGATCCCGAGGCGGTCGGCGGGCCGCCGCTCCTGCGCCCGCTCGTCGACCCGGCCCACCCTTTGGGGACCGACCGGCTCGGCCGCGACGTCTTGGCCCGCTTGTTGCATGGTGCCCGCCTCTCGCTCACCGTCGCCTTCGCCGCCGCCGGCGCAGCCACGGTCCTGGGCTCGGCCGTGGGCCTCGCCGCCGGGCTCGCCGGCGGCCGGATCGACGAGCTCCTCATGCGGATCACCGACGCCTTCCAGACGGTCCCCGGCTTCCTCCTGGCCCTGGCCTTCGTGAGCGTGCTCGGGCCCGAAGCGCGGAGCGTCGTGCTGGCGATCGCCGCCTCGGCTTGGACCGGCCCGGCGCGCCTCGTGCGCGCCGAGATCGCGAGCCTCGCCGGCCGCGACTTCGTGCTCGCCGCGGTGGTGGCGGGGCTGCCGCGCCTGGATATCGCACTCCGCGTCCTCCTCCCCAACGCCCTGCCCCCGGTCGTTGCCTTCGCCGCGACGAACGTCGCCTCGGCGGTGTTGATCGAGGCCGCCCTCTCCTTTCTGGGGCTCGCCGATCCGAACCGGGCGAGCTGGGGTGCCATGATCGCCGAGGGCCGCGCGGTGCTCGTGAGCGAGCCCTGGCTCTCGATCCTCCCGGGCCTCGCCCTCCTCCTCACCGTCCTCGCGGTCAATCTCGTGGGCGAGGGCCTGAACGAGGCGCTCGCCCCGCGGCGGGCCCGGCCGTGAGGCTCGTGCCGCTGCTCGAGCTGCGCGGCCTCTCCGTCCGGCTGCCGGCCGAGCCCGTTCCGGTCCACGCCCTGCGTGGCCTCGACCTCGAGCTCCTGCCGGGCGAGCGGCTCGCGCTGGTGGGCGAGAGCGGCTCGGGCAAGAGCACGGTCCTCCTCGCGATCGCCGGCCTCTTGCCGGACGAGGCGGAGATCACGGGCGGGCGCCGTTTTCCCGCGCTCGGCCGCGAGCCTACGCCCGGCCGCGATCTGGGGCTCGTGCTCCAGGACCCGTTCGCGAGCCTCGACCCGGTGCTCTCGGTCGGCGAGCAGATCGGCGAGGTCCTGGTGGCGCATCGCGGCGCCCGCTGGGCCGAGGCCCGCCGCGCCGCGGTCGTGCTCCTCGGGCGGGTCGGGATCGCCGAGCCCGAGGCCAGGGTCGACGATCCGCCGCACCGCTTCTCGGGCGGCCAGCGCCAGCGGATCGCCATCGCCATGGCGATCGCCGCCGGCCCCCGGCTGCTGTTGGCCGACGAGCCGACCTCGGCGCTCGACACCGTGGTCCAAGCGCAAATCCTCGACCTTTTGGACGGCCTCGTCCGCGAGCAGGGCACCGCGCTGCTTCTCGTGACCCACGATCTCGCCGTGGCGAGCCGCATCGCCGACCGGATCGCCGTCCTCTATGCCGGAAGGCTGGTCGAGAGCGGTCCCGCCTTCCGCCTGCTCCGCAGCCCGCGCCACCCCTACACGCGGGCCCTCCTCGCCATCGCCCGTGCCCTCGAGGCCGGTGGCGGCGAGCCGCTCGCCGCGATCCCGGGAGCACCGCCCGAGCCGGGTGCCGAGCTTCCGGGCTGCAGCTTCGCGCCGCGCTGCCCCCTGGCCTCTGCCCGCTGCGCCGAGGAGCGGCCCGCCTGGCGCGGCCACCCGCGCGACGGCGTCGCTTGCCATCTGGTGGGCTCGTGAGCGTCCCGCCCCCGCTCCTCGAGGTCGAGGGCCTCACCAAGCGCTGGCCCGGCACCACCGCTGCCGCGGTCGCCGACGTCTCGCTCGCCGTCGCCTCGGGCGAGCGGGTGGCGCTCGTGGGTGCCTCGGGCTCCGGCAAGACCACCCTCGCCCGGCTGATCCTGCGGCTGATCGAGCCCGATCGCGGGTCGATCCGCTTCGCCGGGCGCGACCTCTTGGCGCTCCGGGGCGAGGCGTTGCGCCGGGTCCGGGCCGACCTCCAGCTGGTCTTCCAAGATCCGCTCGCGGCCCTCGACCCGCGGCGGCGGGTCGGCGCGCAAGTGGCCGATCCATTGCGCGCGCACGGCCTCGTCCCGCGCACCGGCCGGTCGGCTGCCGTGACGGCGCTGTTCGAGCGGGTCGGGCTCGACCCGGCCCTCGCCCGGCGCTACCCGCACGAGCTTTCGGGCGGCCAGCGGCAGCGCGTGGCGATCGCTCGGGCGCTCGCGAGCCGGCCGCGGCTCCTCGTCCTCGACGAGCCCGTTGCCCAGCTCGACGTGTCGGTGAAGGCGCAGATCCTCGACCTGCTCGAGCGGCTGCGTCGCGAGGAGGGACTCGCCTGGCTCTTGATCACCCACGATCTGGGTGCCGCCCGGGCGGCCTCCGACCGGATCTTGGTCATGGCCGAGGGACGGATCGTCGAGGAGGGGCCGACCGCCGCGGTCCTCGCGGCACCGCGCGCGCCCGCGACCCGGGCGCTCGTCGCCGCCGAGCTCCGCCTGCCGCCACCGCCCGAGCGGCCGGATCAGCCCTTGACCGCGCCGAGCGTCAGCCCGCGCACGATGTAGCGCTGGGCGAGGAGCGCGATCAGCACCGGCGGGACGATCGCGGTCATCGCCCGCACCCCCATGAACCAGAACTGCACGCCCCGGGTGTCGACGGCGCCGGCGATGTGGACCGGCACGGTGATCGCGTTGCGGCTCGAGAGCGCCACGGCGAACAGGAACTCGTTCCAGGTGAAAGCGAAGACGATGAGCCCGGTGGCGGCCAGCGTGGGGGCAGCGAGCGGCAGGGCGATCCGCCAGAAGGCGCCCCAGTGCGAGGCGCCGTCGACGAGCGCCGCCTCCTCGAGCTCGAGCGGCAGGTCGAGGAAGGTCTGGCGGAGGATGACGACCACGAAGGGCAGCACGAAGGTGGCGTTGACCAGGATCAGCGCGAGGTGCGTGTCGAGTAGGCCGAGCGCGCGCATCACGAGGTAGAAGGGCACGACGGTCGCGACGGGCGGCAGGACGCGCTGGGAGAGGAACCAGATCGTGATGTCGCGGTTCTTCCAGCGGGCGAAGCGGAAGCGGGCGACCGCGTAGGCCGCGGGCGTGCCGAGCAGGAGGGCGAGTGCGGCGGCGCCGCTCGCCACGATCGTGCTGTTGGCGAGCGAGCGCAGGGTCTCGGGGGTGCCGACCTGGTCGATCCAGTTGGCGAGAGTGGGCGTGAAGTTGACCCAGGGAATGCCGAACCCCGCGACGGTGAAGGTGTCGAGCGGGTTGCGCAGCGACTGCGAGAAGGCCCAGTAGATCGGGAAGAGGAAGACGAACGCCACGAGCACGGCGGCCAGGGAAGCCAAGCCGTCGGCGAGGCTCGCACCGCGGCGTGCGGCGGGCTCAGCCATAGCTCTCCCGCATCCTCCGGAAGAAGAGCGTGATGACGACCATGACCACGGCCAGGAGCCCGTAGGCCATGGCCGAGGCGTAGCCGAGATCGAAGAACCGCAGCCCCGTGCGGAACGCCAGCATCGAGTAGGGCTGCGTGGCGGTACCCGGCCCACCGCCGGTCATGGCGAAGGGGATGTCGAACAGCTTCAAGGCTTCGGCGAGGCGGATCAGCAGCACGATCACGAAGGTCGGGGTCAAGAGCGGCACGAGCACCTTGGTGAGCAGGTCCCAGTTCGAGGCCCCGTCGATCCGCGCCGCCTCGTAGAGATCGTCCGGCACAGCTTGCAGGGCCGCCAAGATCACGAGGAAGCAGAACGGCGTCCACTGCCAGATGTCGACCAACGCCACCGAGACGAGTGCCCAGGTCGGGTTGGACAACCAGGGGATCCCGGTCCAGGCCAGAGGCCCGCCGACCTCGTAGAAGATCGTGAAGAAGACGTAGCCCACGGCCAACGGGGTGGCGAAGATCGGCAGGATCATGGCCGCCCGCAGCACGCTCCGGCCCATGATCCTGCGGTTGAAGAGTAGCGCCAGGAGGAATCCGAGCCCGATCTCCGCCGGCACCGCGAGCAGGAGGAAGACGAGCGTGACGCGGACGGCATCCGCGACCTGCGGATCGGCCAGCAGCCTGCGGAAATTGTCGAGCCCGATGAACGTCGTCGTCGTGACGGTCTCGCGCAGCACGACGTTGCGCAATTTGGGCTGACCGTCCTCCAACAGCGGGCGGCCCTGATCGTCCAGGACCGGCTGCTGGACCCGCTTGATCTCGACCTTCTGCTCGACCTTGAAGAAAGCGAGGTAGAGGGAATAGCCGAGCGGGAAGACGGTGAAGGCGAGCACCCACAAGACCGCGGGTGCCAGGAACAGGAAGCGGATCCGGCCGGTCCAGCGCATCGATCGCGCCCGACGGTCCCGGCCGGACCTCGCCCCCCGACCGGGACCGCCGGGATCAGCCCGGGATCACTCCTTGTAGCCGATCGCCGCGCGATAGTCCGCGAGCTGCTTGTCGCGGCCGATCCGGTTGGTCACGCCCTGCCAGGCCGCGGCGGTGTCGTCGAGGGCCTGCTTGGCATTCTTCGCCCCGGACATCGCCGCCGACAGGTTCTTGTCGAGGATGTCCCAATACTCGAAGGTGCCCGGGATCCGCAGATAGGTGAGTGTGGTCGGCGCGTAGAACAGAGCCTTGTAGGCCTTCGTGTAGGTCTTGGCGTCGTTCGGATCCCAGCCGGCCTTGACGTACTCGTCGAGTCTGGCCGTACCACCGTCCTCCTCGAGGAACTGGTAGGAAAAGCCGGGGTCGACGCCGTCCCAGCCGTACATCGCCATGAGCTTGGAGACCGGCGGGATCGCCATCAGCGACAGGAAGGAGTAAGTCGCCTCGGGGTTGGCCGAGTAGTTGGAGATCACCCCGTGCCAGGAGCCGCCCGTGGTGTTGCCGACCGGGCGCGGCTTGTCGAGCTTCACCCAGCTCTGCTTGGCGAAGTCCCAATACTCGTTGGAAGAGGGCAGCATCGCCGCGGCGCAATCGCCCGGGATCTTCGAGCGTGCCTTGTCCTGGCAGAGCGCACCCACGTCACCCCAGGAGAACACGAAGACGGCCTTGCCGCGCAGGAAATAGTCCCACGCCTCACCGAGCGACCAGCCGACCTGCGCAGCCGGGCCGGTCTTGTGCAGCTCCTGGAGGAACTCGAGCGCCTTGACGTGCCCCGGGCTGTTGATGAGCGGCTTCATGTCGGCCGGGTCGAACCAGTAGACATTCTGTGTCCGGGTCACCTTGTCACCCGGGTTGATCACGAACGAAGCCGACAGCGACTGGAAATGGTAATGGCCCTGCTCGCCGACCTTGAGGTGCAGCACGGTGCCGCTGTCCGGCTCGGCATCGTTCTTGTCCCAGTTCTTACCGTTGAAATATTTCGAGATGTCGAGCAGTTGCTGCCAGGTGGCCGGCGGCGACGGGAGGTCGTAGCCGAACTGCGCCTTGAAGGCCGCCCGATGCTCGGGATTCTCGAGCGCCGACTTGCGGTAGTAGAGAACCTGGCCGTCGGCGTCGTTCAGCACGCCGTAGGACTTGCCCTCCCACTGGTGCAGCGTCTTGAGCGAGGGCGGCATCACGTCGTACGACCATTGCGGGTACTTGCCCGACTTCATCAGGTCGTCGATCTGGTAGCCGTAACCGGCCGGCACGATGTCGCCGTACCAGAACGCGCCCACCATGAAGGCGTCGTACTGACCGGTGCCGTTCCTCAGATCGAGCATCATCTTGGTGTAGTGCTCGGCGAACGGCAGCTCGACGATGTTGACCTTGCCGCCCGAGATCTCCTCCCAGATCGGTCGGAAGCTGTAGAGCGGGCCGGAGATGCCGCCCTTCGGGCCGGCGCCGTTGACCGTGACGCTGATCGTGACGCCTTTGAAGGGCTGCTTGCCGGGGCCGAACGCGCTGCCCAGCATGCTCTGCGGCACGGTGATCCGGGCGTTGTCGTATTCCGGTCCGAGCTTCAAGGTCGCCGTGCCGTCGGCGTTCCAATCGACGTACTGGCCGGCGCGAGCGGTTCCCGCGAGCAAGGCCAGTGCCGCGCTGCCGACGAGGAGCATCGTCCTGGTATGCATCCGTACCTCCCTGATGGTCTCGTCGCGGCCCGCGGTCGGCGCCGGGCCGCTCGTTCCATCTCTAGGCCGATTTCGCCGCTCAGCAACCCCCGCGCGCCGCCGCGAGCCGGCGATGCAGCGCCCGCGTCCCGGCGCAGGCCTCGCCGTAAGCGGCGAGCAGGGCCCGGGCCGCGGCGGGCGGCCAGCCGGCGAGCGGCGGGACGTGCTCGAAGGCGAGCTCGAGGCCGGCGCGAGCCGCCTCGAGCCCCGGCCACAGCCCGGCGGCGATCCCGCCCAGCAAGGCCGCGCCCAAGGCCACGGCCTCGGGCATCTCGGCCACCGCGATCGGGCGGCCGAAGAGCGCGGCCTTGATCTCGAGGAGGAGCCGGTTCTTCGTGCTGCCGCCGATCGCCCGGCAACACTCGGGCAGCGGCCGGCCGAGCAGCTCGCACAGCCGCTCGAGCATGTGCTGCCAGTCGAGTGCCACACCCTCGAGCACCGCGCGGAACAGGCACGCCGCATCGCACTCCGGGGTGATGCCGAGGAGCGTGCCGTGGCCGTCCGGATCGTCGGTCGGCGGCGAGGCGAAGCGCAAATGGGGCAGGAACAGGAGGCCGCGCGCCCCGGGCGGGACGCCGCGCGCCGCTTCGACCAAGGCTTCGCGCGCGAGCTCCGGGGCGACCAGGCCGTGGCACCAATCGATCGCCGCGGCCGAGGTGGCGAGCCCGGTGAGCACGTAGGGGATCGGCCGATCGACCCGAACCAAGCCCTGGTTGAAACCGACCGCGGCGAGCCGGCCGTCGAGGACCGGGACCTCGAGCGGCAGCGCCAACCCCTCGGCCGTGCCCATGCTGTCGAGCACCGTGGTCGGCTCCACGACCCCCGCCGCCAGCATCCCGATCACGTGATCGTGGCCGCCCACCCCGATCGCGCAGGAGGCGGGGAGCCCCGTGGCGGCGGCGATCTCCACCGCGAGCCCACCGATGCGCGTGCCCGACGGCAGGATCTCGGGCAAGAGCCGCGGCCCGATCCTCGCGCCTTCGAGGAGCTCGACCGACCAGCATCCGCGGGCGAGGTCGAACAGGCCGGTACGCGAGGCGAGGCTCGAATCGGTCGCTCGCGCGCCGCCCAGCCGGAAGGCGAGCCAGTCGGCGACGTGCAGCCAGCGGCGCGCGGCGGCGAAGGCCTCGGGCGTGTGACGGGCGTGCCAGGCGAGCTTCAAGACCCCCAGGATCGGATCCGGGGTGACGCCCGCGATTCGCGCCAGTCGGTCTGCCGACAAGCGGGCCACGACCTCCCGCCGCTCGGCCGACGGGCGCGGGTCGTACCAGGCGAGCATCGGCGCGACGGGGCGGTCGCGGGCATCGAGCAAGACCCCCGATTCGCCCACACTCGCGACCGCGAGCCCGGCTACCCGGTCCGGCCGGTCGAGCCGCGCGGCGAGCTCGGCCAAGGCCGCGACCGTCGTCGCGACCAGCTCGTCCGCGTCGAGCTCGGCGAGCCCCGGGGCCGGCTCGTGCCACGGCGTCGGCCGGCCCGCCTCGGCCAGGACTCGGCCGGCCGGGGTGAAGGCGAGCGCGCGCACCCGGCTCGTCCCGGCATCGACCCCGACGAGCACCGGCTCGGTGGGCATCGCAGCCGACCGCTCAGCCGGCGAGCGCCGCTTCCACCTCGGCGCGCGGCGCCCCGCGCAAGGTCGCGCGCAGGGCCCGCACCATTCGCTCGGGCTGGGCGTGCTGCCAGATGTTGCGGCCGAACACGACCCCCTTGCCACCTTCCGCCACGCTGTCGGCGACCATCGCGAGGACCGCCCGGTCGTCGGGCAGGCGCGGCCCGCCGGCGATCAGAACCGGCGCCGGGCAGCTCCGGACCACCCGGGCGAAGCCGGCGCGGTCGTGGGGGAAATAGGTCTTGAGGATGTCGGCGCCGTGCTCGAAGGCGATCCGGCAGGCATCCGCCATCAGGCCCGGATCGTTGGTGTCGGCGATCGCGGGATGCCGACAGGGCAGGGCTTCGACCATCACCGGCAGGCCGCGCGCCAGGGCTTCGCCGCAGACGCGGGCGACGATCTCGAGGGTCCGCAGCTCGCAGGCCGCCCCCATGAAGTACATGAGGCACACCCCGTCGACGCCGAGCCGGGCCGCGTCGTCGAGCGTGTGGAGGAGGGACCATTCGCTGTTCTCGAGCCAGCGCTCCTTGAGCAGCGAGGGTCCGCCGTCGAGCCGCAGGAAGGTCGGCACACGGCCGATCAGCCGGCCGCGGAAGCGCTTGACCACCCCGAAGCTGGTCATCACCGCGTCGGCACCGGCCTCGAGCACCCGGTCGAGCACCGCCCCCGGATCCTCGAGGCCGGCCACCGCTCCCATCGCTCGGGCGTGGTCCATCGCCACGACCAGCCTCGGCCGATCGAGATCGAGCCGCATCTTCCCCGCCTCCCCTTCGCCGGGCGACGCCCCGTGGACAGTATCGGCGCCCGCCGGGCGAGCAAGCGGGTCGCCGATCGCCTCCGCCGGCGGCCGGGGCGGCCTTCGTTACGGCGGCCCGGCCGGGGCGGGTTGCCGGGCCCGCGCGAGCGCGCAATGTTCGCGTCGCAGCGAACGGGAACGGGGCCGATGGGCACGCTCGCGGAGCCGATCACGAAGGAGCGGATGGAAGGCGGCCGAGCACCGCCGCACCGCTTCACCGTCGACGCGTACCACAAGATGGCCGAGACCGGGATCCTCGGCGAAGACGACCGGGTCGAGCTCCTGGACGGCGAGATCGTCGACATGCCGCCCATCAGCGCCGAACACGCGGGCACGGTGAACCTGACGCTCGCCGCCTTCGCCCGCCGCGTCGTACACGGACGACATCTCCTCTCCGTGCAGAACCCGCTCCGGCTCGATCCCTGGAACGAGCCGGTTCCCGACCTCCTCGTGCTGCGCTGGCGGCAGGACGCCTACACGAAAGCGCTCCCGGGCCCGGCCGACGTCCTCCTGCTCGTGGAAGTGATGCGCAGCAGCCACGACTACGACCGCCGGATCAAACTGCCGCTCTACGCCCGCTTCGGCATTCCCGAGGTCTGGCTCGTCGATCTGCCGGCCGAGCGGGTCGAGGTCCACCGCGAGCCTTCGGCCGAAGGCTACCGCTCGGTGCACACGGTCGGTCGGGGCGAGAAGGTCCGGGCCCTCCTGGTCGACGCGCTCGAGCTCGACGCGGCCGATCTTTTGCCGCCCCCGGGCTCGGCGGCAGCCGAGGACGCGCTCAGAGCGTGACCGAGAGGCCGCCGTCGACGACGAGCACGTGGCCGTTGACGTAGGAGGCCGCGTCGGAAGCGAGGAACACGACCGCCCCACCGATCTCGTGCGGCTGGGCCCAGCGGCCGAGCGGCGTGCGCTTCTCGACCCAGGCGGTGAAGCCGGCGTCGGCCATGAGTGCCGTGTTCATCTCGGTCGCGAAATAGCCGGGTGCGATCGCGTTGACCGTGATCCCCTTGGGCCCGAGCTCGGCCGCCATCGAGCGGGTGAGGCCGTGCAGGCCCGTCTTGGCCGCGGCGTAGCCGTGGATCGTCGGGCGGGCGAGGATGGCGATCACCGACCCGGTCGAGATGATCCGCCCCCGCCCCTGCGGGATCATGAGCTTGGCGGCCTCGCGGGCGAGCCGGAAGGCGGCCACGAGATGGCTCTGCAAGAGCCGCTCGAAATCGGCATCCGTCCATTCGGTCAACGGCACGCGGTGCTGGATGCCGGCATTGTTGACGAGGATGTCGAGCCGGCCGTGGACCTCGCGGATCTTCTCGATCGCATCGAGGGTGGCCGCGGCATCCGTCACGTCGAAGGCCAAGGGCTCGGCGTGGTAGCCGAGATCCGTGAGCTTCTTGGCGGCGGCGGCGATCGTCTCGGGGTTGCGGCCGTTGAGGACCACCCGGGCGCCGTGGGCCGCGAGCGCCTCGGCCATGGCGAAGCCGAGACCGCGCGAGGCGCCGGTGACGAGCGCGATCCGATCCTCGAGCCAAAAGAGGCTGGACATCCGGTCCCTCCCCGACCATCGCTGCAGCCGCTGCTACACGAAGGAGCGGGCATGGCAAAGGCCGCGGCGCGCGACCCGGGCATCGCCCGGCGGGCGGTCCGCCTCCAGGCGGCCGGTGCCGGCATCCACGGCGAACGGGTCGAGCCGGAGGGCGCGCCCGCCGCACCCGTCCTCGTCCTCCTCCACGAGGGCCTCGGCTCGACCGGGTTCTGGAAGGACCTGCCGGAGGTGCTGGCCGCCCGTCACGACCTGCCGATCTTCCTCTACGATCGACGGGGCTACGGCCGCTCCGACCCCGAGCCCCTACCCCGCTCGCTCGACTATCTCGACCGGATGGCGCTCGTGGAATTGCCGGCCGTGCTCGATGCCGCCGGGATCGACCGAGCGATCCTCTTGGGCCACAGCGACGGCGGGACGATCGCGCTCTTGGCCGCCGCGGCCTTCCCCGAACGGATCGCGGCCGTGATCGCGATCGCCGCCCACGTCTTCGTCGAGGACGCGACGATCGCCGGGATCCGCGCCGCGGTCGCGGCCTTCGAGGCCGGCGATCTCCGCCAAAGGCTCGCCCCCTTCCACGGCGAGCGCAGCGAGGCGGTCTTCCGCGCCTGGGCGGAGACCTGGCTCGACCCGCGCTTCCGCACCTGGACCATCGAGGACCGGCTCGCCGCCGTCCGCTGTCCCTTGCTCGTCCTCCAAGGCGAGGCCGACGAATACGCCACGCCCGCACAAGTCGAGGCGATCGCTCGCGGCGTGCGGGGACCCGTGCGGACGGTGCTCTTGCCCGGGGCGGGTCACGTCCCGCACCATCGTGCACGGGCGCCGACGCTCGCGGCGATCGACTCGTTTCTCGACGCGCTGCGGGCGGGCGCGTTCGGGGAGGCTCCTGGATGCCGCTTCGAGGCAAGCGCGCGATCGTGACCGGAGCCGCGGCCGGGATCGGCCGGGCGATCGCCGAGCGGCTCGCGCGCGCGGGTGCCACGCTCACCTTGATCGACCGCGCCGGCGACGCGGTCGAGGGGGCGGCCGCGGCTTTACGCGCGCGGGGAGTCCAGGCCCGCGCCCTCGTCCTCGACATGGCCGAGCTCGACTTGGTGGAGCCCGCGATCCGCCGCGCCGCCGAAGCCATGGGTGGGCTCGAGATCCTCGTCAACAATGCCGGGATCGCCGCACAGAAGCCGTTCCTCGAGCACGGGCTCGGCGATTTCGAGCGGATCTACCGGATCAATGTCTTCGCCCTGTTCGCCGCGAGCCGGGCGGCGGCCGCTTGGATGGTCGAGCACCGGGTGCCGGGCCGGATCGTCAACATCGCTTCGGTGGCCGGGCTGCGCGGCTCGACCGGCCGGTCGGCCTACGGTAGCTCGAAGGCAGCCGTGATCAACCTGACGCAAGTGGCGGCCCAAGAGCTCGCACCGTTCGGGATCACGGTGAACGCGGTGGCCCCCGGGCCGATCGAGACCGACATGGTCAAGGCGGTGCACACCGAGCGCACGCGCGCGGGCTGGCTGCGCGAGGTGCCGATGGGCCGCTACGGCGAGCCCGCCGACGTCGCCGAGGCGGTCGCCTATCTGGTCTCGGACGGTGCCGGCTACGTGACCGGACACGTGCTCTGCGTCGACGGCGGCTTCGCCGGGGCGGGACTGTTGATTCCGGTCGAGGATCTGGGCTGAGCGGAGACCTGCGCCGGGCGAGCCCCTCCGGCTCGCGGCGACGGGTCGACCGCGCGAAGGCCGGGCTCTAGGCTCTCGCGCGGGCAAGGAGGAGAACGCCATGACCATCGAGCGGATCGAACCCGGCAAGCGGCTGAGCCAGGCCGTGGCCTACGGCAACCTGGTCTTCCTCGCGGGGCAAGTGGCCCTCGACAAGCCCGGTGCCTCGATGGCCGAGCAGACGAAGAACATCCTCGACCGGATCGACGCGCTCCTGGCCAAGGCCGGCACCGACAAGAGCAAGATCCTCTCGGCGAACATCTGGATCACCGACATGCGCCAGTTCGACGAGATGAACAAGGTGTGGGACGCCTGGGTGCCGGCAGGCTGCGCGCCGGCCCGGGCGACCGTCGAGGCCCGGCTCGCCACGCCCGATTATTGCGTCGAGATCATGGTCGTCGCGGCCCGCTGAGCCGGGGCGTGCGATGAAGGTGGCCGTTCTCGGGGCCGGGGTCGTCGGGGTCACCACGGCCTGGGAGCTCCTGCGCGACGGCCACGAGGTGGTGGTGGTCGACCGCCGGCCGGAGCCGGCCTCCGAGACCTCCTACGCCAATGCCGGGATGATCGCCCCCGGCCACGCCTACGCCTGGTCCTCGCCCAAGGCTCTGAAGACCCTGTTGAAGGCGCTCACCCGCGACGACCTCGCCCTCCGCTTCCGCTTCCAGACCGACTTCGGCTTCTGGCGCTGGGCGGTACGCTTCGCCTTGCAATGCACGAGCGAGAAGGCGGCGGCCAACACCCGGCGCAAAGTGGGCCTCTCGCTCTACGCCCAGGAACGGCTGCGCGGGGTGCTGGCCGAGACCGGGATCCGCTGCGGCATGCGCTCGGAAGGAGCGCTCTACCTCTACCGCGACCCGGCCGGGCTCGCCGCGGCCGACGAAAAGGCCAAGATCCTGCGCGAGGCGGGCGTCGAGGTGCGGCGGGTGAGCCCCGAGGAGGCGGCCGCCCTCGATCCGGTCTACGAGGGTGTGAAGGACCGGTTCGCAGGCGCGCTCTACGCCCCGGGCGACGAGAGCGGCGATGCCCGGCTGTTCACCCGCGAGCTCGCGCGCCGCTGCGCCGAGCGGGGTGCGGAGCTGCGGCTCGGCGAGACGATCCTCGACTTCCGCACCGCGGGCGATCGGGTCGAGAGCGTGCTCACCGACAAGGGCGAGCTTCGGGCCGACGCCTTCGTCCTCGCCCTCGGTTGTTACAGCGCGCCTTTGGGCAGGAAGCTCGGGCTCGATCTGCCGATCTGGCCGGTCAAGGGCTATTCGGTGACCCTGCCGATCGCCGGCTCGAACAACCCGCCGCGCCTTCCCGGGGTCGACGAGGACAATCTCTTCGCCTTCGCCAATTACGGCGATCGCGTGCGCTTGACCGCGGTGGCCGAGCTCGGCGGCTGGGACTGGTCGCACCGGCCCGAGGACTTCGCGCCCATGCTCAAAGCGGTGCACGAGCTCTTCCCGCAGGCGGGCGACTGGAGTCGGCCGGAATATTGGGCGGGCTTGCGGCCGATGACGCCGAACAATCTGCCGATCCTCGGCCGCGGCCGGCAGCGCAATCTCTGGGTCGACACGGGGCACGGCCACATGGGCTGGACCTGGGCTTGCGGCACCGCCCGGATCGTGGCCGATCTCCTGGCCGGCCGACGGCCGGAATGGGACCCGGTCGGTCTCGAGCCGAAGGCCGCTTGAGGCGGAAGGAGCGATCGGCGATGGGCACGGACTATCGCGGCGGTCTTCCCTTCCGACTGGACGAGGGGATCGGGAGCCGGGCGCGGATCGGGCTCGTCGTGCTCGCCACCGACCAGACGATCGAGCACGAATGGCGGCTCGTCTTCGCCCGGCTCGAGGGCGTGGCGCTCTACGAGAGCCGCCTTTGGAACGAGGTCCGGATCACGCCCGCGACCCTGGCCGCCATGGAAGGCGACATCGCCGCCGCCACCCGCCTGATCGTGCCCGTGCTGCCGCTCTCGGTCGTGGCCTTCGGCTGCACCTCCGCGGCGATGGTGCTGGGCGAGGAGCGGATCGCCGCGCGCGTCCACGAGGCCCGCCCGGCGGTACCGGTCACCACCCCGATCGGCGGCGCCTTGGCCGCGTTGCGCGCGCTCGGCGCCCGGCGGAACGCCGTGCTCACCCCCTACGGCCGGGCCGTCAACGACGTCGTCCAGCGCTATCTCGAGGAGCGTGGGCTCGAGGTCCCGGTCTTCGGCAGCTTCGAGGAGGAGGACGATTCGAAGGTGGCGCGGATCGACCCGGCCTCGATCGAGGCGGCGGTGCTCGAGCTCGGCCGCGACCCGCGGGTCGAGGCGGTCTTCGTCTCCTGCACGAGCCTGCGGCTGGTCGAGCGCGCCCGAGCGATCGAAGAGAAGCTCGGCAAGCCCGTGACCTCCTCCAACCACGCCATGGCCTGGCACGCGCTCCGGCTCGCCGGGATCGACGATCGGCTCGACGGGCTCGGCCGCCTCTTCCAGCTGCCTCTCCCGGTCTGATACCTGCCGCGTCGTTCCGCGCGCCGTTCGAGGAGACATACCCTTGGCCCTGCCCGATCCGCTGCCTGCTTCGGCGCTCGCCTGGTCGTGTCCGGAAGCGGAGCTCGGCTTCGAGACGACGGCCGAACTTCCCGATCTGGTCGACACGATCGGCCAGGAGCGGGCGGTCGAGGCGCTCGCCTTCGCCCTCGCGACGCGCCGACCGGGCTACAACGTCTACGCGCTCGGGCCGGACGGGATCGGCAAGCACACCACCGTCCGCCAGCTCCTCGAGACCCGGGCGCGGAGCGAGCCGCCCTCGGGCGATTGGTGCTACGTCTCGAACTTCAAGGATCCGCGGGCACCCAAGCTGTTGCGACTGCCGCCCGGCCGCGGCGCCCGGCTCGAGGCCGACATCAAGCGGCTGCTCACCGATCTGTTGCCGGCGCTGCGCAACGCCTTCGAGAACGAGGAGTATCGGACCCGCCGCCAGGTCATCGAGGAGGAGCTCAAGGAGCGGCAAGAACGGGCGGTCGCCGAGGTCGAGGAGGAGGCCAAGCGGCACAGCGTGGCCCTGATCCGCTCGCCGATGGGCTTCGCCTTCGCACCGGTGGCCGACGGGCGAATCGTCACCCCGGAGATCTTCCAAGCGCTTCCCGACTCGATCCGCAAGCAGATCGAGCAGACCGTCGAAAACCTTCAGAAGAAACTGCGCGATGCGCTCGCCAACGCCCCCCGCTGGATGAAAGAGACGCGGGAGAAGATCAAGGCGTTGAACGACGAGACCGCCGCCTTCGCGGTCAATTTCCTGTTCGACACGATCCGGCCGGCTTATTCCGACTTGCCCGAGGTGATCGGGTTCCTGGAAGCGGCGCGGGTCGACATCATTGAGCACGTCGAGGCCTTCCTCCAGCTCCCCGAGCAGATCGGGCCGGCGGCGCTGGCGATCGAGGACGGCCATCCGCTGTTCCGCCGCTACCGGGTCAACCTGATCGTCGACCACACCGGCCAGACCTCCGCCCCGATCGTCCAGGAGGACGACCCGACCTTCGAGCGCCTGGTGGGCCGGATCGAGCACCGCGCCGAGATGGGCGCGCTCGTCACCGACTTCTTGATGATCCGCGCCGGCGCGCTGCACCGCGCCAACGGTGGTTATCTCGTGATCGAGGCGAGGAAGCTGCTCACCCGGCCCTTGGCCTACGACGCCTTGAAGCGGGCGCTCACCAGCCGCGAGATCCGGGTCGAATCGCCGTTGCAGGCCCTGGGCGTGCTCGGGACCCAGACGCTCGAGCCGCAGCCGGCGCCGCTCGACCTCAAGGTCGTGCTCTTGGGCGAGCGGCTCCTCTATTACCTCCTGGTCGAACTCGACCCGGAGTTCGCCCGGCTCTTCAAGATCCCGGCCGATTTCGACGAGCGGCTGCCGCGCGATGCGACCAAGGTCTCGCTCTTCTCGCGGCTCGTCGCGACGATCGCGCGCAAAGAGGGGCTGAAGCCCGTGCGCCGCTGCGGGGTCGCCCGGCTGCTCGAGCACGCCGCCCGGCGCGCCGAGGATCGCGAGAAGCTCTCGACCGAGCTCGAACACTTGGCCGACGTCCTGCGCGAGGCCGACTTCCGGGCCGGCTCGGCGGCGGTGATCGACGCGGCGGCGGTGCACGCCGCGCTCGAGGCGCGCGAGCGCCGGCTCGGCCGGCTCAAGGAGCGGGCCCTCGAGCAGATCACCGAGGGCGTGGTCCAGATCGCAACCAGCGGCACGGCGGTCGGCCAGGTCAACGGCCTCTCGGTGATCCAGCTCGGCGATCTCGCCTTCGGCCGGCCGTCGCGGATCACCGCCCGGGTGCGGATGGGCAGCGGCCAGGTGATCGACATCGAGCGGGAGGTCAAGCTCGGTGGCCCCATCCACTCCAAGGGCGTGTTGATCCTGTCGGGCTTCCTGGCCGCGACCTTCACCCCCGATCTGCCGCTCTCGCTCTCGGCCACGCTCGTCTTCGAGCAATCCTACGGTGGGATCGAGGGCGACAGTGCCTCCTCGACCGAGCTTTACGCGCTCCTCTCGGCGATCGCCGAGGTGCCGATCCGGCAGAGCCTCGCGGTGACCGGCTCGGTCGACCAGTACGGCAACGTCCAGGCGATCGGCGGGGTCAACGAGAAGATCGAGGGCTTCTTCGATCTCTGCGCCGCCCGCGGCCTCGACGGCAGCCACGGTGTCTTGATCCCGGCCACCAATGTACGGCATTTGATGCTGCACGAGCGGGTCCGCGAGGCGGTCGCGCAGGGGCGGTTCACGATCTGGCCGGTGCGCACCGTCGCCGAAGGCATCGAGATCCTGACCGGGATCCCGGCCGGCACCCGCGGACCGGACGGGCGCTTCCCGGAGGGCACGGTGTTCCGCAAGGCCGAGGACCGGCTCGTCGCGATGGCCGAGAAGCGCAAGGCGTTCGCCGCGCGCGAGGGCGAGGAGCGGGCCGAGCGCAGGGAGGAGACGGCGTGAGCCCGGCGCTGCCGGCGCGACTGCTGGTCGTCCTGCCGCCCGAGGAGAACGCCTTCTCCCTGCTCGACACGGCGCTGGCCATGGCCGAGCGGCTCGAGCGCGAGCTGGTCGCGCTCCTGGTCGAGGATCGGCGCTTGTTGGCTTCGGCGGCCCTCCCCTTCACCCGGATCGTGAGCCGAACCGGGGCCGCCGAGCGCGAGTTCGACGTCGCGGCGACCGAGCGGATGCTCAGGGTCGTGGCCGAGCGGGCGCGGCACCGCCTCACGGAAGTGGCGCGCCGGCGGAGCGTGCGCTGGCGCTTCGAGACGACCCGCGAGCTCGAGGCGGTGACCTTGGGCGAAGGGGACGTGCTCGCGGTGGCCACGGCCTCGACCTCGTGGGTCGAGGAGCCGCCGGCGCGGCTGCCCTGTCCCGTCCTCCTGATGGGCCGGGCGGGCGGCCCGCTCGTGCTCGTCCACCGGGGCGGCCGCGCCGCCGCGGATCTCGCCCGCGAGCTCGCCCGACACACCCAACTTCCGCTCGTCGTGCTCGCCGGTGACGAATCGGCCGCGGCCGAGGCGCGCGCCGTCCTCGGCGAGGGAGCCCGGATCCAGACCTGCCCGATCGGCGAAAGCGGTCCGCTCGGCGAACGGCTGCGGGCGCTCGCCCCCGGCCTCGTGCTGCTCGACGCGTGCGAGGACGGTACGGTCTGGCGGGCCGCGGTCGAGGCCGTGCGCGCTGCGGCGACTCGCCCGCCCGGCTGAGCCGCACGCGGACCTTGTGTCGGGCGACCGCCGCCCCCAGTTGGAGACGATGATGACGCCGCCCGCCCCGGACAGCCGCCCGACCTTGAGCGAGATCGCCAAGATCGTGCGCGACGACGACCCCGAGAAACTGGCCCGGATCCTGGCCACGGGGGCGACGATCGCCGAGATCGAGAAGGCGGTCTTGTGGGCGAGCGGGGCCGAGGACGTGCTCGGCGAGGCGCCGCACCCGCTCGAAGGGGCGGCCGCCCTCGTCTACGACATCTTGACGGCGGACGCGCCCGAGGAAGAGCGCCGCTGAGCCTTCGCGCCGTTGCAACGGGGGACCGATCGCGATGCCGAACCGGACGATGTGGGTGGTGGTGGCCGACGGGGCGCGGGCCCGGATCTTCCAGGGCGATCCCAAGGTGGGCGGGCTCGAGCTCGTGATGCCCGAACTCACCGGCCGCGGCCGCGAGAAGGGCTCGGAGCTGTTGGCCGACCGTCCGGGTCGGAGCGTCGATTCGAGCCATGTCGGCAATCGCCACGCCATGGAGCCCTCGACCGACCCCAAGGAGGTCGAGAAGGAGCGCTTCGCCCGCGAGCTCGCCACGACCCTCGAGGCTGCCGCCAACGAGGGCCGGTTCGCCCGGCTGATGCTCGTGGCCCCACCCAAGATGCTGGGCGAGCTGCGCGAGCTGATCTCCGAGAAGGTCAAGGAGAAGGTCGTCAAGGAGGTCGACAAGGACCTCACCTGGGTCTCGGTGCACGAGCTGCCCGGGCATCTGCGGGATTGACGCCCGCTTCCCGCCGGTCGGCGCGCGCGAGGGGGAAAGATGAAGGAGATCCGCACGGTCGGGATCGTCGGCACCGGCACGATGGGCACCGGCATCGCGACCAACGTGGCCCAGCACGGGATCGCGGTCCGGCTCTACGACGCCCGCCCGGAAGCGGCGCAGGCCGCGATCGCGCAAGCGAAGGCGTTCTGGGCGAAAAGCGTGGAGCGCGGGCGGCTGGCCGCGGCGGCGGCCGAAGAAGCGGCCGGCCGGCTCGCGGTGGCGAGCGGGCTCGGCGAGCTCGCCGGCGCGGATCTCGTGATCGAAGCGATCTTCGAGGATTTCGAGCTGAAGGCCCGGCTGTTCGAAGAGCTCTCGCGGCTCTTGCCCGCCGACACGCTGATCGCGACCAACACGAGCTGTCTTCGGGTGAGCGAGCTCGCCCGCCACGTGGCCCGCCCCGAGCGCTTCTTGGGTCTGCACTATTTCAGCCCGGCGCAGATCAACCCGATCGTCGAGGTGGTGCGCGGCGAGGCGACGGCCCCCGCGACCGTGGAGGCCGGGCTCGCCTTCTGCCGGGCGACCGGCAAAAAGCCGATCACCTGCAAGGACGCCTACGGGTTCGCGATCAACCGCTTCTTCTGCCCCTACACGAACGAGGCCTGCCGGCTCCTCGACGAGGGGCTCGCGAGCACGGCCGAGGTCGACGCGGTGGCCGAGGAGGCGGTGGGGGCGGCGGCCGGGCCGTTCCGCGTGCAGAATCTGATCAAGCCGCGGATCAATCTCCACGCGATCCGCAACCTGGCCCCGCTCGGGCCCTTCTACGCCCCGGCCAGGAGCCTGATCGAGGTCGGCGAGGCCGATCGGAATTGGGAGATCGGGGAGGTGGGCGAGATCCCGCCCGAGCGGCGGGCGGCGATCCGCGACCGGCTCCGGCTCGGCGTGTTCCTGGCCGTGCTGCAAGAGCTCGACGAGGGGGTCGCGGTGCCGGCCGACATCGACACGGGTGCCCGCGAGGCACTCCGCTTCGCCAAGCCGCCCTGCGCGCTCATGAACGAGCTCGGCCGGGCCGAGGTCGAACGGATCCTCGCCCCGGCGCTCGCCCGCTACGGCCTCCCCCGGCCCGCTTCACTCGACCGGGTGGGGCATCTCACGAGCTGAGACCCCGTGGCCCGGCGACCGCCGCAGGCCGAGCCCGCGGTCGATCCGGACCGGATCCTCGAGGTCGCGCTCGCCCTCGCCGAGGAGAACGGCTTCGAGCAGCTCCGGCTGAGCGAGGTCGCCGAGCGGGCGGGCGTGACCCTTCCCGAGGTCGCGGCCCGGTTCCCGGATACCAACGCCATCGCCGATGCCTGGTTCGCCCGCGCCCTCGATGCGGTCTGGGCGAGCCCGCCCGAGCTCCTGGCCGACCCCGACCCCGCGGTCCGGCTCGAGCGGGTGATGCTCCGCTGGTTCGAGGCGCTCGCGCCGCACCGGGTCCTGACCGGCGCCATGATCCGGGCCAAGCTCTGGCCGTCGCACCCGCACCATTGGGTGCCGATGATCTTCGCCCTCTCGCGCCTGGTGCACGCTTTCCTCGACGTGGCCCGCATACCCGGTCGCGGTGCCGAACGCGCCGCCCAGGAGATCGGCGGGACGCTTTTGACCCTCGAAACGCTCGCCGTGTTCCTGACCGATCCGACCCCCGAGCTCGAGCGGACGCGCGCCGTGCTGCACCGCAGCCTCGAGGGTGGCGTGGCGGTCCTGCGCAGGGTCGGCCCGTTCCTCGCCCGGATCGGCTGAACCCGACGGCTGCGGCTGCAGGTCGCAGCGAGGCGATCCGGATTCGCCTCACACGGGCGTTCCACCCCTTGAACGGGCCTGCTGCGCTGCGATATGCATTGTGCAGCGCAGCAAACCGGCCAGAGGAGGGCTCGATGACTGCCAAGACCGCTTCGCCCGTGATGCCCAAGTTCGACATCGAGGCCTGGGTCGCCCTGCACAAGGCGAACCTGGAGACCGCGGTCGCCGCCCAGAAGATCGTCTTCGACTTCTGGCAGACGGTCGCCAAGCGCCAGGTCGAGATGATGAAGGAGTCGTTCGCCAAGTTCGACGGCTTCGTGAAGGGCTTCGACGCCAAGAAGCAGCCCAAGGAGTATGTCGAGGACGCCAAGGCCGTGCTCGAGAAGGCCATGGCCGACGCCAAGGAGACGCTCGATCTGGGCATGAAGGCGCAGGCCGAGGTGGTCGACCTCCTGGTCAAGCGCGCGACGGCCAACCTCGACGAGGTCAAGTCGCTCGCCGCCTGATCGGCCGAGCGAACCGTTCCGTTCGACATACGGCCCCGGCGGCCCCCGCCGGGGCCTCGTCGTTTCTCGGACAGGAAGCGGCCGACTCCTCGCGCAGCGATTGCAACGCTCGCCGGCTTGCGCCACAAGGGCGACCCGCGGCACCACGCCGCTCGTTCTCGGAGACCGCTCATGGCGTTGCGCGAGCCCGAGTCGCACGTGCCCTTGCCGTCGGCGCGCGAGGAGGCGCTGCGCGAGCCACCGCGGCCCGACACCCCGCAGACCCGCTCGCCGAGCTACCGGCTCGCCTTCACCGACATCGACTTCCTGCTGCGCGAAGAGCTCCGCCCCGTCCGGCTGCAGCTCGAGCTCTTGAAGCCCGAGCTCGAGCTGCAGCGCCACGGGATCGAATCGACCATCGTCGTGTTCGGCAGCGCGCGGATCGTCGAGCCTGCCGAAGCGCGGCGTCGCCGACTCGAAGCCGAAGCGGAGGCCCGCGCCCGACCGGACGATGCGGCAGCCGCCCGTCGCCTTGCGATCGCCACCCGGCTCGAGCAGCTTTCGCGCCACTACGAGGAGGCCCGCCGGTTCGCCGCCCTTGTCTCGCGCGAAAGCCGCGACGGCGACCGGCATCGTTACGTCATCGTCACGGGCGGCGGGCCGGGGATCATGGAGGCCGCCAATCGTGGTGCGTCGGAGGCCGGGGCGCCCACGATCGGCCACAACATCGTGTTGCCGCAGGAACAGGCCCCCAATGCTTGGGTGACGCCGGAGCTCTGCTTCCGCTTCCACTATTTCGCGCTCCGGAAGATGCATCTTTTGACCCGTGCCAGGGCACTGGTCGTGTTCCCCGGTGGCTACGGCACACTGGATGAGCTCTTCGAGACGCTTTGCCTCATCCAGACCAAGAAAGCGCGATCGATACCGGTGCTGCTCTTCGACGAGAATTATTGGAGGAGCATCGTCGATTTCGAGGCGATGGTCGAGCAGGGCGTGATCGACGAGCACGACCTCGCGATCTTCCGCTTCGTGGAGACCGCGGAGCAGGCTTGGCAGGTGATCCGCGAGCACTACGCAGCGCGCGAATGATCGGACAGAAATTCATCTGATGGTTGCTACACGGCGAGCCCGCTGCTAGCAGCGGCGCGCGTCGAAGTCGCCTCGCGGGAGACGGGATGCCGATCCGCCTCACCTTCCACCGTGGAGCCTCGACGGCCACCGGAAGCTGCTTCCTCTTCGAGCACGACCGCGGCCGCTTCCTGGTCGATTGCGGGCTGTTCCGAGGAACCCGCACCCTCGCCGCGCTCAACCACCGCGATCCACCCTTCGCCGCCGCGAGCCTCGACTTCGTGCTGCTCACCAGCGCCCGACCGGATCGCGCCGGGCTATTGCCCGCGCTCCTGCGGGCCGGTCTGCGCGGCCCGATCATGGCCTGCGAGCCCACTGCAGAGCTGCTCGGCTTCGTCCTCCCCGACCTCGCCGATCGCCTCGCCGAAGAGGCCGCCGAGCGCAACGCCCGGGCCCGTCGCCGCGGCCTGCCCGAGACCCGGCCGATCTTCTCGCCGAACGATGCGGCCCGCTGCCTCGAGCGGCTCGAGGCTTGCGACGCCGGCCGATGGTTCGAGCCCGGGCCCGGCGTTCGAGCCCGCTTCTGGGCAGCTCCGGGCGCACACGCCGCGAGCGCGCTCGAGCTCCTCGTCGAGGACGGTAGCGGGCCGCCGCAACGGCTGTCGATCTCGGGCGAGATCGGGTCGCTCGACCCCCGGAACCCGGCCGGGCCTTCCGGGGTCGACCAGCTGATCGTCGAGTGTACCGGCTGCGGCCGGGAGTCCGGCGAGGCGAGCCGCGACGAGCGCCGTGGGGAGCTCCTCCGCGAGATCGGCGAGGCGCTCGCCGCCGGTGGGCCGGTGCTGATCCCGGCCTTCGAGGCCGAGCAGGGTCGCGAGCTCCTCTCGGTGCTCCTCGATGCGATCGAGCGCGGCGAGCTCCCCGAGGTTCCGGTGATCGTCGACACGCCGCGCGCCGGTGCGGCGATCCGCACCTTCGCTCGCCAAGGGCCGGGTCTCGCCGCACCGATCGATCCGGCCCGTCTCTTCGCGAGCGCGCGGCTCGTTCTCGCCGAGAGCGGCGAGACGAGCGCCGTGCTCGAGGGCGCCGCCGGCCGAGCCGTCATCCTCGCCTCGAACGGGCTCGACGGCGGCGGGCGGCTCGGCCGGCATCTGCGCGAGCATCTCTGGCGACCGCAGGCCACCTTGCTGTTCATCGGCCATCAACCGCCCGGCGGGCTCGGCCAGGTCATCCTCTCGGGTGAGCGGCGGGTGCGGATCGCCGGAGAGGAGACCGCGGTCCGCGCCCGGATCCGCCGCACCGATGCGCTGGCCGGCCACGCCGACCGCCGCGCCTTGCTCGCCTGGATCCTGGAGCGCGGCCCGATCGCCGGCTCGATCTTCCTGGTCCGCGGCGAGGAGGCCGCCGGCGCCGCGCTGCGCGCTCACCTCGCGGCCGAGGGCGTCGACCCCTTGCGGATCGTCGTTCCCGAACTCGACCAGCGCTTCCTGCTCGTCCGGGGCGGCAGGGCCGAGCCCCTGCCCGGCCCGCGCCGCCTCGAGCCCCGCTTCGTCGGTGCCGCCGCCGACTGGCACAACGCCTATGCGCGGCTCCTGCTCGACATCGCCGAGGAGGTCCGGCAGCTGCCCGACGATCGCTCGCGCCTCGAGCTGCTCGGACGGCTGCGCCGGACGCTGCGCGCGTGACATACCGGAAGGCTGCAACAGGATGTGGCTCTGTCGCGTTCGGGTGACACCCTTAACGCTGCACCCGCCAAGATCGCTCGTGGCCGTTTCCGCCTCTTGCCGGCCGGTCACCGTCCCGTCACGGTGCGCGCCGGCAGGGAGGGCACCCGAGCGGCCGACGCTGGGTGATACGCATGAGCGAGCAAGCTGGCGGTGAGTGGGCCACGGCCCGGTTGATCCGATCGGACGGGCTCGTCCGGATGGTACGGTGCTCGCTCGCCGCGGCCAACGACAATCGCCGCCGCGCCGAGCGCGGTGCGGTCTCGCTGGCCCGCGCGGTCGTGGCCACGGGCGGCGCCCCGGGCCGTCGGCCGCCCTTGCCGGCCACCGATCCGCCGGCACGGCGCCGCTGCGCCCCACCCGATCCCGCTTCGGGCCTCGCCACGACCTGGCTCGGCCAGAGCCTCGCCCTCTGGAGCACCGGCCTGGGTGCCGCCTGCCGCCTGCCGCCGATCGCCTCCGGTCTGGCCCTCTGGCGGGCCTGGAGCGAAGTGGGGCTCGCCGGGATGGCGACCTGCGCGAGCGTGGCGGCGAGCGGTGCCGAGCTCGCCGCCCTCACGATCGCCGGCATGTTGGGCGCGGCCGCACCGCGCCGCCGCTCGCCCGACCCCGGCTGAGCGGGCACGTCGCGACCCGCTGCCCGGCGGCCGCTCAGGCGGCGGCCCGGCGCGCCCCCTGGGCCAACCGCCAGACCTTCTCCGGCAGGGCGGGCATGTCGACGTGGCGGACCCCGAGCGGAGACAGCGCGTCGACCAGCGCGTTGATCACCGCGGCACAGGAGCCGACCGAGCCCGCCTCGCCGCAACCCTTCACGCCCAACGGATTGTTCCGGCACCGGACCTCGACCGTCGAGAAGTCGAAGGACGGCAGATCGTCGGCCCGCGGCATGCAATAGTCCATGAAGGAGCCGGTCAGGAGCTGGCCCGAGCGGTCGTAGACCGTGTGCTCCAGCAGCGCCTGGCCGATGCCCTGGACCACCCCGCCGTGGACCTGCCCTTCGACCAGGAGCGGGTTCACCACGACCCCGAAATCGTCGACCACGGTGTAGCGGACGATCCGGGTGACGCCGGTCTCGGGGTCGACCTCGACCTCGGCCACGTGGCAGCCGTTCGGGAAGGTCCAGGCATCGAGCTCGATCGAGGCGCTCGCATCGAGGCCCTCTTCGAGCCCGGGCGGCTTGCTCGCCATGACCCGCACCCGCTCGGCGAGCTCCAGGATGCCGATCGCCCGGTCCGTGCCGGCGACGCGGAAGGTGCCGCCTTCGAAGGTGATGTCGGCGACCGCCGTCTCGAACACGTGCGCGGCGGCGACCTTGCCCTTCTCGATCACCCGGTCCGAGGCCTCGAGGATCGCCACCCCCTCGGCCGTCAAGGAACGCGAGCCGCCGGTCCCGCCGCCGTCGGCGATCGCGTCCGTGTCGCCCTGGACGATCCGCACCTTCTCGAACGGCACGCCCAGCCGCTCGACCAGGACTTGGGCATAGGCGGTCTCGTGACCCTGACCGTTGCTCTGCGTGCCGACCAGCACCTCGACCGCGCCGTCCGCGGTGAACCGCACCGTGGCGTGCTCGACCGGGTTGCCCATGGTCGATTCGATGTAATAGCAGAGGCCGATCCCGCGCAGCTTGCCGCGTCGAGCCGCTTCGGCCCGGCGAGTCGGGAAGCCCTGCCAATCGGCGCGCGCGACCGCGGCGTTCATCACGCGCTCGAAGTCGCCCGAATCGTAGATTTCACCGGCCGCCGTCTTGAACGGCATCTGCTCGGGCCGGATGAAGTTCTTGCGGCGCAGCTCGAGCCGGTCGACGCCGAGTTCGGCCGCCGCGAGATCCATGAGCCGCTCGATGCAGTAGATCGATTCGGGCCGCCCGGCGCCGCGATAGGCGTCGACCGGAACGGTGTTGGTGAAGACCGCCTTCACCCCGTAGCTCAGGCACTTCACGTCGTAGACGCCGGGCAGGACCTTGAGCGCCGCTCCGGTCGGGATGAAGGGCGCGAAGAAGTAATAGTACGCGCCCATGTTGGCGACGACGTCCACCTTGAGCCCGAGGATCCGGTGGTCGGCATCGAAGGCGAGCTCGGCCACGGTCACGTGGTCGCGGCCCTGGCTGTCGGAAAGGAACGCTTCGCCGCGCTCGCTCGTCCACTTGACCGGCCGGCCGAGCTTCCGGGCGGCGAAGGCGCAGAGCGTGTACTCGCCGTAGAACATCGCCTTCATGCCGAAACCCCCGCCGACGTCGGGGGTCAGGACCCGCACTTTCTCCTTCGCCAGGCCCAGATTTTGGGCGAGCACGTCGCGGAACGCCCAGCCGCCCTGGGTGCAGGTGTGCACGGTGAGCTTGCCGGCCCCCGCGTCCCATTCGGCGACCGCGGCGCGCGGCTCCATCGGGTTGCAGACGAGCCGGTTGTTGACGAGCTCGAGGCGCACCCGCCGGGCCGCCTTCGCGAACGCCGCGGCGACCGCCCGCTCGTCGCCGAAATGCCAGTCGAAGGCGAGATTGCCGGGGCATTCCTCGTGCACCGGCGGGACCCGGGCGCCGAGCGCGGCGGCCGTGTCGACGACCCCCTCGAGCGGCTCGTAGTCGACCTCGACGAGTTCGGCCGCATCGCGCGCCTGCGCCCGGGTCTCGGCCACGACGAAGGCGACCTTGTCGCCGACGTAGCGAACCTTGTCGCGGCAGAGGATCGGGTGCGCCGGCATCGGCGCCTTCGAGCCGTCGCGGTTGGTGATCGGCACGAAGCAGGGTATCGAGGCGCCGCCCACGTCCGCCGCCGTGAGCACGGCCAGCACACCGGGGGCGGCCATGGCCTTGCTCGTGTCGATCCGGCGGATCCGGGCGTGCGCGTGCGGGCTGCGGACGACGAAGCCGTAGACTTGGCCGGGCAGGTTGACGTCGTCGGTGAACCGGCCGCGACCGGTGACGAGCCGCTGGTCCTCCACCCGTCGCACCGGCTGGCCGATCCCGAACTTCGCCATCGCTTCCTCCCTCGCGCCGGCCGGACGGCCGTCCCTGCCCGCTGCGCGATATAGAACCCGCTCGGTGCTCTCTCAACCGTCGCGACGGAAGAGCCGGTAAGCCCCGATCGCCGAGGCCAAAAGCGGCCCGCCTGCCTCCCCCTCGTGCAGGTGCATGACGAGGTGCGCGACGCTCTTGCCGAGATGGTCGATCCGGGCGGTGGCGACGACCCGACCCGGCTCGGCCGGGCGGATGAAGTTGGCGGCCAAGGAGATGGTCGCGATCCGCGCGAGGGTTTCGCCGACCGCGAGGGCGGCTGCGACCCCGCCCACCGTGTCGAGCAGGACGAGCGTGACCCCGCCGTGGGCCACGCCAAACTGGCTCAGATGGCGCTCCTCGAGGTCGAGCTCGACGGTGAGGCCGGCATCCTCGTCCCAACCGTAGCGGTAACCCACGAGGCTTTCGAACGGCCCGGTCAGCGGTCGCCCCGCGGTCGCGGCGAGGGCCGCCTCGAGCCGCTCGCGCGTGGGTCGCATCAGAGCCAGCCCCGCTGCTTGAAGAACCAATAAGGCAGTACGGCCGACAGCACCATGAGGAGGAGCGCGAAGGGATAGCCGAGTGGCCACGACAATTCCGGCATGAACTCGAAATTCATGCCGTAGATGCTGGCGATCAAGGTCGGCGGCAGGAAGACCACCGCCACGACCGAGAAGATCTTGATGATGTTGTTCTGCTCGATGTTGATGAGGCCGAGGGTGGCTTCCAAAAGAAAGCTGGTCTTCTGCGAAAGGAAGGTGGTGTGGTCGGAGAGCGACTGCACGTCGCGGACCAGCGCCTTGGCCCGGGCCCGCACCTCCTTGCGGTTGGAACCGAGGACCAACTGGCTCGTCGCCACGGCGAGCAGCACGCGCTGCAGGGTCAAGATGCTCTCGCGCAACTTGGCCGCGGTGTCGCCGTTCCGGCCGATCCGGTCGACCGTGCGCACGAGGTCGATCCGCTCGCCGGCCTTGGCCCGCCGCTTGGCCGCCGCGCCGAAAATCTCGGCCGAAAGCTCGTCGACGTCGAGGTCGGTTTTTTCGAGGATGTCGGCGAGCCGGGCGACGATCTGGTCCATCAGCCAGAAGAAGGCCGCCTGCGCCGTGCCGAGCCCGCTACCCGCCCGCTCGAGCCGCGACTTCAGGGTGCGGAAGGGTTGCGGGTCCTCGTAGCGCAGGGTGACGAGCCGGTCGCCCTTCAAGACGAAGGTGATCTCGGTCGTGGCCGGCGGCGGCTCGTCGGCGTGGACCAGGAGCGTGGCGGTGAGGAACAGTGCCTCGCTCTCCTCGTAGACCCGGGCGGAGGCCTCGATCTCCTGCATCTCCTCCCGCGAGGGCATGGCGATCCCGAGCGCCCGCTCGACGAAGCGGACCTCTTCCGGGCTCGGGGAGCGAAGGTCGAACCAGATCACCTCGGCCGGCAGCTCGCCTTCGGGCGGCTGCTCGTGGACGAACATCTCGCGAGCGCACCGCGTGAAGGTGGCGAGCATGCGGCCTCCTGTCCGATCGGGGAGCCCCGCCGGTGTAGCCGAGATCGAGGACGGACCCAAGCCGGGCGGGCGAGCCGCCGACCCTCGCCACTCAGGAGCTGGATCCGCGGCTGGATGATCTCCTCCGAAGCGACCGTTCGTACGACGTCGGCCTCCTCGTCGATTGCCCGGGAGGCGAGCCGTCGCTACGAGAAATCCGCAATGGATCGTCGAATGATCGGGATGTTCCCAATTGATCGGCACGGATCCTTCCGGTGCACCCGACTTCGAAGACGAGCCGGGCTTCCGGGCGGTCGGCGATCGGTCGCCGCCGTCACGCGGTCGAGCGGATCACGCCGAGCCCTCGACGAGCCCGAGAGGCGTCGAGATCGACCCCGTCGACCACCGTCCGGGCCCGGGCGATCTCCCGCCCGAATCGAGCTTCCGCGCGCTCCTGGCCCATGCACCCGACGCGCTGCTCGTCGTCGACGGGCAGGGCACGGTGCGCCTCGCCAACGAGGTGGCCGGGCGGCTCTGGGGAGAGCCCGCCTCGGTCCTGGTCGGCCGGCCGCTCGCGGGCCTGCTGGAGCCGGTGGAGCGGGCATGGGAGGAGCTCGCCGGAACGGTCGGCGCACCGGTCGAGATGCGGGCGCGACGCCGGTCGGCCGAGGCCGTCCCGGTCGAGGTCGCGCTCGGGCCGGTCGGCTTGCTCGGGCGACCGCTGCGGTTCGTCGCGGTCCGCGACGTGAGCGCGCGGCGCGCCCGCGAGGTGGCGATCGCGCGTTTGGCGCTGCGCGACCCGCTGACCCGCCTGGCCAACCGGCTCGCTTTCGAGGATCGGCTGCGCCAGGCGATCGGCCGCGCCGAACGGTACGGCGGCCTCCTCGCGCTCCATCTGCTCGATCTCGACGGTTTCAAGGCGGTCAACGACCGGCACGGGCATCGTTTCGGCGATGCCGTGCTCGTGGCGTTCGCCGGGCGGCTGCGGCCGATCGTCCGCGCGAGCGACACGCTGGCAAGGCTCGGCGGCGACGAGTTCGCCCTCCTCCAGAGCGAACTCCGGGCGCTCGACGGTGCCGGGGCGGCCGCCCGGAGGCTGCTCGCGAGCCTCGCCGCCCCGCTCGAGGTCGGAGCGTTGCAGCTCACGATCGCCGCCAGCATCGGGACCGCGCTCTACCCCCTGCACGGCCGGACGCCCGAGGCACTCTTCGAGGCCGCCGATCGCGCGCTCTACGCCGCCAAGCGATCGGGGGGGGTGCCGTGCTCCTCGCCACGCCGGATCCGGCGGACGGTCCGGTGCGCGCCGCGGACGAGGGCTAGCCCGCCGTCCCGACCGGCACCGGCCGCCGGGCCGGGGCCAGCCACCGGCGCCGCCAAGCCTCGAGCATCAACAGGTTCCACAACGGGAAGCGACGATCGCAGCGGCCCTCGAGGTGCTGCGCCCAGACCCGCCGCACCGGCGCCGGATCGACCAGACCCGCCTCGGCGAGCCGGCGGGGATCGAGCAGGTCCTCGGCCCAGTCGCGCAGCGGACCCCTGAGCCAGTCGTGGATCGGCAGCGAGAAGCCGCGCTTGCCGCGGTCGACGAGTTCGTCCGGTAGATGGCGGGCGAGCAGCCGGCGCAGGAGATATTTGCCGCTGCCGGCGCGAGCCCGGAGCCCGGGCGGCAGGCGGAAGACGAACGCGACGACCCGGTGATCGAGCAGCGGACAACGCGCCTCGAGGCTCACCGCCATGCTCGCCCGATCGAGCTTGGTCAAAATGTCCTCGGGCAGCCAGGACAGCAGGTCGAGGAGCTGCAGCCGGGTCGCGAGGTCGGGCACGCGGGCGGCGAGCGCGCCGTCGAAGCCCGCCGGCTCCGGCGCCGGCGCCCCCGTGAGGGTCTCGGGTTCGCCCCAGTGGCTCGCGATCTCGAGGCTCGCCCGTTCGGGCGGGCCCGCCAGGACGCGCGCGAGGCGCCGGGCCCGCTCGGCGAGCCGCTCGGGCTCGAGCCGGCGGGGCACGAGCCGGCCG
>JAILZQ010000200.1 GCA_023512415.1 Geminicoccaceae bacterium
GATCAAGGGTCCCGGGCGGCCGGGGCCGGTGGGGAAAGCCGGCTTCGGGCGAGCTCGCCGCGGCGCTCGAGGATCGGGTAGGCGACCGCCGTGAGATGCGAGTTGATCCGCTTGAGGTCGCGGATGACGTCGAGGTGCAAGCTCGAGGTCTCGATCGAGAGGGCGAGCCGGGCCCGCAGCCTGGCGAGATGGCGCTCGGTCGCCTGCCGCTCGGCGTCGCGCGCCGCGACCTTGCGCTCGAGCAGCTCGCGCGCGAGACGCGCATCGCGGGTGATGAAGACGTTGACCGCGAGTTTGAAATTGTCGAGAACCATGGCGTGGAACTGGCGGATCTCGGCGAAGCCTTCCTCCGAGAAGCGCAGCCGGTGCCGCATCTTCTTGGCGGCGAGTTCCATCAGGTTCTTGTCGATGATGTCGCCGATGTGCTCGAGGTTGGTGGTGAAGCTCAAGATCTCGTAATGCCGGGCGGCCTCGTCCGGGTCGAGGTCCTGGCGGGTCACCGAAGTCAAGTAGATCTTGATCGCCTCGTGCAGCGCGTCGAGGACGTCGTCCTCGGTCTCGACGTCGTGCGCGAGCCGGGCATCGTCGGACTCGAACACCGCGATCACCCGGCCGAGCATGCGCTCGACATGATCGCCCATGCGCAGCGCCTCCCGGGCGGCGCAGGCGAGCGCCTCGGCCGGGGTGTCGAGGGCTCCGGGGTCGAGATGGCGCGGCCGGCGCTCGTCCTCGGGGCTCGGCCGGTCGGGCACCAGCCGACGCACCAGCCACCCGACCGGGCGAACGAGCGGCAGGCCCGCGAGCGCGAGAGCGAGGTTGAAGGCCAGGTGCGCATCGACCACCCAACGGCCGGGGTCGGCTGCGAGACCGCGGAGGAGTCCGGCGAGCCCGGGGGCGAGCGGCAAGAAGGCGAGCGCGAGGCCGCCGCGCATCAGGAGATGGCCGACCACCGGCCGGCGCGCCGCCTCGGGCGCCCCGAGGGTGGCGACGAAGGCCGGCAAGCCGGCACCGAGATTGACCCCGAGGACCAGCGCCACGAACAGCTCGGCGGGCAGCGGCACGTGACCGGCCAGGGCCATGAGCGCGATCACGAGGGCGAGGCTCGAATGCGCCGCCCAGGTGGCGAGCGCGGCCGAGAGCAGGGCCAGGAGCGGCAGGCCGGCCAACAGTTGCGCGAGCGTCGCGAGCGTCGCCGCCTCGCGGAGGGGAGCGGCGCTCTCGACCAAGAGGCGCAGCGCCAAGAGGACGAGCCCGAGGCCGATCGCGATCCGCCCCACGTGCCGGGCGCGCGCGTTCGGCGCGAGGAGGAACAGGCTCACGCCCGCGATCAGGAGCACCGGCTGGAGCGGGCCGAGATCGCGGGCCAGGAGCTGCGGCAGGGCAGCACTCGCCACATCCGCGCCCAGCAGGAGCGCGATGCCGCTCTCGAGCGGCAGGAGGTTGCGGCCGGCGAAGGAGGCGGTGATCAGCGCGACCGCGGTGCCGCTCTGCAGGACCAGGGTCACGAGCAGCCCGGCGAGAAAGGCGCTCGGCGCTCGCGCCGCTCGACCGGCCACCAGCCGCCGCAGATCGGCGCCGTACGCCCGCGTCGTCCCGGTCCGGATCATGCGCACGCCCCAGAGGAGGAGCGCCACACCACCGCCGATCGCCAGAGCCGGCTCCGTCCCTCGTCCCTCCACGGGCAAGGCTGCCTGCTGCCGGGTGCCCCGCTGCCCGACGGCGCGCGACGCTAGGACCGACCGGCCGGGCTGTCAAAGTTCCGTCACGAAATCGTCACAAAAGCTCGCGAAGCCGGGCGACGAGCGCGGCGCGCGCGACTTCCTCCTCGCGCCCGCTGTCGAGCAGCCGGAGCTTGAGCACGCCGCGGGCACGCTCCTCCTCGCCCATGAACAGGGCGAGCTGGGCGCCGAGTCGGTCGGCCCGCTTCATCCGCTTGCCGGGCTTGCCCTCGAAGGCGAGCTCGACCGCGAAGCCCGCCCGCCGCAGGTCGCGGGCGAGCACCCAAGCCTCGGCCTCGGCCGGCTCGCCGATCGGCACGATCGCCACCGGCCGGACCGGCGGCGGTGCTTCGCCGAGGAGCAGGGCCAGCCGCTCGACCCCGGCGGCCCAGCCGACGCCGGGAACGTCCGGCCCGCCGAGCGTCTTGACGAGCCCGTCGTAGCGGCCACCGGCGAGCACGGCGCCCTGCGCGCCGAGCCGGGTGGTCGTGAACTCGAAGGCGGTGTGGGTGTAATAGTCGAGGCCGCGCACGAGCCGCGGGTTCTCGACGTAGCACACCGCGAGCCGGTCGAGCGCTTCCTTCACTCGTGCGTAGAAGGTCCGGCTCGGCTCGTTCAGGAAGTCGTGCAGAAGCGGCGCCCCGGCCACGATCGCCCGGTCGCCCTCGTCCTTGCTGTCGAGGATCCGCAAGGGGTTGCGCTCGAGCCGCAGCCGGCTGTCGGCCGAAAGCCGCGTCTCGTGGGCCCGCAGATAGCCGACGAGCGCGTCGCGGTAGCGGGCCCGGCTGTCGAGATCGCCGAGCGTGTTCAACTCGAGCACCGTCGCCTCGAGCACGCCCAGGGCCTCGAGCGTGTGGGCGCCGGCCGCGATCACCTCGGCGTCCGCCAAGGGCTCGGGCGCACCGATGCATTCGATACCGATCTGGTGGAACTGCCGGAGTCGCCCTTTCTGCGGCCGCTCGTAGCGGAACATCGGCCCGTAATAGAAGAGCTTGACCGGCAACTGCTGCCAGAGACCGAGGCTGATCACAGCCCGGCACACCCCGGCCGTGTTCTCGGGCCTGAGCGTGATCGATTCGCCGCCCCGGTCGGTGAAGGTGTACATCTCCTTGGTGACGATGTCCGAGACGTCGCCGAGCGAGCGGGCGAAGACCTCGGTGTGCTCGAAGATCGGCGTGACGATATCCTGATAGCCCCAACGCTCGGCGATCTTCCGCCCGGTCTCGGCGACCACGCGGTGGCGGCGCAGCTCCTCGCCGAACAGATCGTGGGTGCCGCGCACGGGGCGTGCGGTCGGGGCCGTGCTCATCGCGATGCTCCGGACGGTTCGGGTGGCGCCGAGCGCGCGGCGGGAGGCTGTTCCACCCCGCCCCGCCGCCGTCAAGGCGCGGCCGTGGCCCCGCGTTGACCGGTGGCCGCACGGCCCCTAGGTAGCGAGGGCCCGCCTCTGCCGGGTTCCCGTTCCCTTCGCTGTCCCGAGGAGCGCCTCGATGCCGACGACCACTGCCCCCCCGGCCGACACCGCCCAGCTCACCGGCGCCCAGGTCATCGTGAAGGCGCTCCAGGAGCAGGGCGTGGAGCTGATCTTCGGCTATCCGGGCGGGGCCGTGCTGCCCCTCTACGACGCGCTCTTCCAGCAGGACAAGATCCGTCACATCCTGGTCCGCCACGAGCAGGCGGCGGTGCACGCCGCCGAGGGCTACGCCCGCTCCACGGGCAAGGTGGGCGTGGTGCTCGTCACCTCCGGTCCCGGGGCCACCAACACGGTGACCGGCCTCACCGACGCGCTCATGGACAGCGTGCCGATCGTCTGCCTCACGGGCCAGGTTCCGACCCACATGATCGGCAACGACGCCTTCCAGGAGGCCGATACGGTCGGCATCACCCGGCCCTGCACCAAGCACAATTACCTCGTGAAGCGAGCCGAGGACCTGGCCCGGATCCTGCACGAAGCGTTCCACGTCGCCCGCTCGGGTCGGCCGGGGCCGGTCGTCGTCGACCTGCCCAAGAACATCCAGATGGCCAAGGCCCCCTATGTCGGGCCGGGCTCGGTCCGGATCCGTGGCTACCATCCGCGCCGCGAGCCCGATCCGGCGCGGGTCGAGGAGGCGATCGAGCTCTTGGCGCGCGCCCAGCGGCCGATCTTCTACGTGGGCGGCGGGGTGATCAACGCCGGCCCGGCGGCGTGTGTGCTGTTGACCGAGCTCGTGCGCGCGACCGGCGCGCCGGTCACCCTCACCCTCATGGGCCTCGGCGCCTATCCGGCCTCCGATCCGCAGTTCATCGGCATGCTCGGCATGCACGGCACCTACGAGGCCAACATGGCCATGTACGAGTGCGATTTGATGCTCGCGATCGGCGCCCGCTTCGACGACCGCGTGACCGGCCGGCTCGACGGCTTCTCGCCGCGCTCGAAGAAGGTCCACGTCGACATCGACCCCTCCTCGATCAACAAGAACGTCGTGGTCGACGTGCCGATCGTGGGCGATGCCGAGCTCACGCTCTTGGCCATGCTCGATGCCTGGCAGCGGCGCGCCAACCAGGTGGACCGGAGCCGGCTCGAGGGCTGGTGGCGGAAGATCGCGGCCTGGCAGGCGGTCGATTCGCTCCGCTTCCGGCAGAACGGCAGGGTGATCAAGCCGCAGACCGCGATCAAGCGGCTGTGGGAAGCGACCCGCGATCGGGAGGTCTACGTCACGACCGACGTCGGCCAGCACCAGATGTGGGCGGCGCAGCACTTCAAGTTCGACAAGCCCATGCGTTGGCTCACCTCGGGCGGGCTCGGGACGATGGGCTACGGCTTCCCGGCTGCGATCGGCGTGCAGCTCGCCCACCCCGAGGCCACCGTCTTGTGCATCTCGGGTGACGCCTCGTTCGTGATGAACATGCAGGAACTGTCGACCGCGATGCAGTACCGCCTGCCGGTCAAGACCTTCATTCTCAACAACAGCTACATGGGGATGGTCCGGCAGTGGCAGGACTTCTTCCACGGCCAGCGCCACGCCGAGAGCTACATGGACGCCTTGCCCGACTTCGTGAAGCTCGCCGAGGCGTTCGGTGCTGTGGGTCTGCGCGCCTCGACGATCGACGAGCTCGACCCGGTGATCGACGCGGCCTTGCGGGCCGACAAGCCGGTGCTGGTCGACGTCGTGGTCGAGCGGGCGGAGAACGTCTATCCGATGATCCCGGGCGGGGCCGCGCACAACGAGATCAAGCTCAGCCCCGAGGACGACGGCCCGCACGAGGCGATCTCGGAAGAGGGGATGGTGCTCGTCTGAGTGGCGCGCGGCGGGGTGTTCCGCCCCGCTCCTCGCCCGCTTCCCGAGTCCTCAGCGGTCCTGCTCGATCAGGCCCTGCACGAACCAGCGCCGGAAGAGGAGCACGACGAGCACGGGCGGCGTCATCGCGAGGAGGGCCGCGGCCATCGTCTCGTGCCAGCGCGGCAGGGCGTCCATGCTCGGCACGAGGCGCGTCACGGCCACCACGGCCGTGTCGTAGGCCGGGTCGGCGACCACGAGCAGCGGCCAGAAATACTGGTTCCAGCTCCAGACGAAGAGGATGATGAAGAGCGCCGCCAGGTTGGTGCGCGAGAGCGGCAACAGGACGAGCCGCAGGAACGCCATCGGCCGGCAGCCGTCGACCAGTGCCGCCTCGGTCAATTCCTCCGGCACCGTGAGGAACACCTGGCGGAAGAGGAAGGTCGCGGTGGCCGACGCGGTCAAGGGCAGGATCAGCCCGGCATAGGAGTTCAAGAGGCTCACTTTGGCGGTCCCGCCCGCGGCCTCGGCGGCGAGCGCCGGGGCGAGCCCGAGCCAGCTCGCGAGGCTCTGGACCGGCACGAGGACGTTGGCCACGACCTCGTAGGTCGGGACGATGCGGACCTCGACCGGCAGCATGAGCGAGAGGAAGATCGCCCAAAAGGCGAGCCAGCGCAGCCGCAGGCGGAAATAGACGAGCGCGAAGGCCGAGAG
>JAILZQ010000201.1 GCA_023512415.1 Geminicoccaceae bacterium
GATGCCCGAACGGCCGACCCCAACCGAGGCCGCCGCCCGCACATCCCTACCCACATACCCACGATGTCCAAAGGGCCTGTCGCGGAGACGAGCAAACCACTCGGCGGGGCCGGCGGTCACCGCCGCGACGAGCGGGCATATAGCGACGGCCCCGGCCGGTTGCAAGACCCTTCCCGTCGCCGGACCGTCACCGATCGCGCGCCCACCCGTCACCAGTGGGCGCGCGACGGGCCCGCTCTCAGGCGGCGGCCGGGGCCGGCACGGTCTCGAAGACGAGGCCCACGGGCCCGGCGCTCACCCGGACGAGGTCACCGTCCGCGACCTTGCCCTCGAGCACCATGACGGCGAGCGGGTCCTGCAGCTGGCGCTGGATCACCCGCTTCAAGGGCCGCGCCCCGTAGACCGGGTCGTAGCCCGCCTCGGCGAGCCAGCGTTCGGCCGCCTCGTCGACCTCGAGACCGATCCGCCGCTGGGCCAAGAGCCCGCGCAGCCGGTCGAGCTGGATCCGCACGATCGCCTGCATCTGCGCCCGCCCCAGCCGGTTGAACAGGATGATCTCGTCGAGCCGGTTCAAGAACTCCGGGCGGAAGGCGGCGCGGACCACCTCCATCACCGCCTCGCGCGCCGCCGAAGCCGGCACGCCGTCGGGCAAAGCCGCCAGGTGCTCGGCTCCGAGGTTCGAGGTCAAGACGATGATCGTGTTGCGGAAGTCGACGGTCCGGCCCTGCCCGTCGGTGAGCCGGCCCTCGTCGAGCACCTGCAAGAGCACGTTGAAGACGTCCGGATGCGCCTTCTCGACCTCGTCGAACAGGATCACCTGGTAGGGCCGGCGGCGGACCGCCTCGGTCAAGGCCCCGCCCTCCTCGTAGCCCACATAGCCGGGAGGTGCCCCGATCAGCCGGGCGACGCTGTGCTTTTCCATGTACTCCGACATGTCGATGCGCTGCATCGCCTGGTCGTCGTCGAACAGGAACCAGGCCAAGGCCTTGCACAGTTCGGTCTTGCCCACACCCGTAGGCCCGAGGAAGAGGAAGCTGCCGATCGGCCGGTTCGGGTCCTGCAGCCCGGCGCGGGCCCGGCGCACGGCATTGGCGACCGCCGCCACCGCCTCGTCCTGGCCGACCACCCGGGTCTTGAGCTTCTCCTCCATCTGCAGGAGCTTCTCGCGCTCGCCCTCGAGCATCTTGTCGACCGGGATGCCGGTCCAGCGCGAGACCACCTGGGCGATGTCCTCCTCGGTCACCTCCTCCTGGACGAGCCGCTGGCGGCTCGTGGCCTCGGCCTCGGCGAGCTGCTTCTCGAGCTGCGGGATCTCGGCATAGGCGATCCGCCCGGCCCGCTCGAAGTCACCCTTGCGCTGCGCCTGGACGAGCTCGTGGCGCAGCCGCTCGAGCTCTTCTTTGAGCTTGGTCGCCGAGGCGAGCTGGCGCTTCTCGGCCTGCCAACGCCGGGTGAGCTCGGCCGAGCGCTCCTCGAGCTGGGCGAGCTCCTTCTCGAGCTTGGCGAGCCGGTCCCTCGAGGCCGGGTCGCTCTCCTTGGCGAGCGCCGCCTTCTCGATCTTGAGCTGGACGATCCGCCGGTCGAGCTCGTCGAGCTCCTCGGGCTTGCTGTCGATCGCCATGCGCTTTCGGGCCGCCGCCTCGTCGACGAGGTCGATCGCCTTGTCGGGCAGGAAGCGGTCGGTGATGTAGCGATGGGAGAGCGTGGCGGCCGCGACGATCGCTCCGTCGGTGATCCGCACGCCGTGGTGCAGCTCGTACTTCTCCTTGAGCCCGCGCAGGATCGAGACCGTGTCCTCGACCGTGGGCTCGCCCACGAAGACCGGCTGGAAGCGGCGGGCGAGCGCCGCGTCCTTCTCGATGTGCTTCCGGTACTCGTCGAGCGTCGTGGCGCCGATGCAATGGAGCTCGCCACGCGCGAGGGCCGGCTTCAGCATGTTCGAGGCGTCCATCGCCCCCTCGGCCTTGCCGGCGCCCACGAGCGTGTGCAGCTCGTCGATGAACAGGACGATCTCGCCCTCGGCGTGCTGGACCTCCTGGAGGAGCGCCTTCAAACGCTCCTCGAACTCGCCGCGATATTTGGCACCGGCCACGAGCGCGCCGAGGTCGAGCGCCAGGAGCCGCCGGTCCTTCAAGGACTCCGGCACGTCGCCCGCGACGATCCGCTGCGCCAGACCCTCGACGATCGCGGTCTTGCCCACACCCGGCTCGCCGATCAGCACGGGATTGTTCTTGGTCCGCCTCGAGAGGACCTGGATCACCCGGCGGATCTCCTCGTCCCGGCCGATCACCGGATCGAGCTTGCCGGCGCGGGCCGCCTCGGTGAGGTCGCGGCTGTACTTCTTGAGCGCGTCGTAGCCTTCCTCGGCCCCGGCGCTCTGCGCGGTCCGGCCCTTCCTGAGCGCCTGGATCGCCTTCTCGAGGGCCTGCGGGGTGACGCGACCCGCTTCGAGCGCCTTCTTGGCCTCGGACGGCACGACGGCGAGTGCTTGGAGGAGCCGCTCGACCGTGACGAAGGCGTCGCCCGCCTGCTTGGCCGCACTCTGCGCGCTGTCGAACACCCGGGCGAGCTCGGGGGTGAGCTGGAGCTGGCCGGCCCCGCTGCCCTCGACCCGCGGGAGCTTCTGGAGCGCCGCCGCCACACCGGCCCGGACCGGCCGCACGTCGCCGCCGGCCGAGGCGATCAGGTTGGCGCACAGGCCCTCCTCGTCGTCGAGCAGGACCTTCAACAGATGTTCGGGAAGGAGCCGCTGATGGCCCTCGCGCAGCGCCAGCCCCTGCGCGGACTGGACGAATCCCTTGGCGCGATCGGTGTATTTGTCGAAATCCATCGTGTGTCCCTCGTGCGAGCAGACCTCGGGCTGCGGACCCGACCTTCGGCATCACGCTGCCACGGGCGCTCATGTGGGAAGGACGATCGGGCGAGCAAGGGGCAGGCGAGTTGCGCCGCGGGCGCATCTCGGCTCCTGTCACGGACTTACGACCGAACGGTCACGGGCCTCTCGCCGCACCCTCGCAGGGGCGGGGCCGGGATCTCGAGCGCCCGAGCGATGGACCGGCCGGACCTTCTCCTCGACGCGCCGCCTCGCCAGCCCTGGGCCCGGTTCCAGCGGACCGGGGACGTCGTGCTCACGCTCGGGGCGGGGCCGCTTGCCGGGATCAACCGCACCGTCCAATCCCTGCTCGAGGGTCGCCCCGCGCGGGCGACGCACGCCATGCTGGTCGTGGCGCCGGGCCTCTACCTCGATGCCGGCCCGCGAACGGGGGTCGCCCTCGTGCCGGCCGAGCGCTATCTCGTGGGGCCGACGGGCGCGGCGGCCGGCCGCCGCCGGCGGCTCGCCGCGGTCTTCCGCCACCCGGCGCCCGAGGAGCTCGACAGGCTCGGACCCGAGCTGGTCCGTGCGGTCCAGGAGATGCTCGGACAGCGCTACAATTTCGCCCTGTTCTTGAAGCCCGAGCGGGCCCCCGAGGCCGATCGCTCGGCCTTCTGCTGCGAGCTCGTGGTCAAACTGTTCGAGCGGCTGGGCCTGTCGCTCGTACCCGGTCGCCGGCCGGCGAGCGTGTTGCCCGAGACCTTGGCCGCCGCGCTCGAGGCGCGCGGCTGGCCCGAGGTGACCGCGCTCTACCGGCGCGGCCTCGCGGCCGCCGGACCGGCCCGTGGCTGACCTCGCCGCGGCCGCGCTGCGCGAGCCGCGACGCCAGGCCTTCTCCTCGCTCCTGCGCGAGCTCGCCGAGCCCGGCCGCGGCGAGCGGGTGACCGTGGGCGAGATCGTGGCCGCCCTGGGCGATCGGGCGTTCGGCGCCGTGCTCTTGATCTTCGCCGCTCCCAACATCCTGCCGGTCACGCTGCCCGGTACCTCTTCGGTCACCGCCTTGCCGATCCTGCTCGTCGGCATCCAGCTCCTGCTCGGGTGGCGGCGGCTGCATCTGCCCGGGGCGCTCGCCCGGCGGAGCTTCCTGCGCCGGCAGCTCGCGGTCGTGGTCGAGCGGCTCGGTCCCTGGCTCGAGCGGGCCGAGCGGGTGGCGCGGCCGCGCCTGCCCGTGCTCACGACGCCGCTCGCCGAGCGGCTGATCGGGGCGCCGATCCTGGTCTTGAGCGCGATCCTGTTCTTGCCGCTCCCCTTGAGCAACATCCCGCCCGGGATCGCGCTCTCGATCCTGGGCTTCGGTCTGTTGGAGCGGGACGGCGGCTTCGTGCTCGCCGGCCTCGGCGCGGGCGGTCTCGCCGTCTACGTCTTCTCGACGGTGACGGCGGGCCTCGTCGAGCTCGGCTTCGTGGCGTTGCGCGCCGCCCTCTTCTGATCCCGCGCGATCAGGCGGGGAGCGGCCGCGGTCGGGCGGCTCTGCGGCGGCCGGCGAGGGCCAGGGCCTGGCCGAGGATGCCCTTGGGCATGTAGACGATGAACAGCACGAGCAGGAGCCCGTAGACGAGCCCGTCCAGGCTCGGGATCGTGTGGCCGATCGCGACCCGCAAGGATTCGGTGAGCGCGAGGGTGAAGACCGCACCCACCGTGGGGCCGAGCTGGACGAACATCCCGCCCGCGATGACCGCGAAGACGATCTGCAGCGAGATCGCGATGCCCGAGACCGTCTCGGGGGCGACGTAGAGCTGGTATTGCGCGTAGAGGATGCCGCCCGTGGCGGTGAGCACCGCGCTCAACAGCGTGACCGTGAGCTTGGCGCGGGTGACGTCGACCCCGATCGAGGCGGCGGCGTCCTCGTCCTGGCCCGCGGCCTCGAGGGCGTAGCGGAGCATCGAGCGGTCGACCGCCCGCCAGACCAGCACGCCCGCGAGCCAGGCCAGGAGGGCGATGTAGAGCCAGACCTCCTTGGCCGCGAACTGCAGGGCGGCGATCGCGACCGGCCCCTCGGCGAGCGCGGTCTTGGGGGTCATGCCGAGCGAGCCGCCGGTCAGGTCGCGCAGCGCCACGATCACGAGGCGGACGATCTCGGTGGCGGCCAGGGTCACGAGCGCGAAATAGTGGCCGGTGATGCGGAAGCGGAAGCAGGGCCAGCCGATCACGAGCGCGAAGAGCGCGGCCGCGGTGATCGCGATCGGCGCGCCGATCCAGGGCGAGAGGCCCAGCTGGTTCCACAAGAGCGTGACCCCGTAGGCGCCGATCCCCATGAAGGCGCCGTGGCCGAGGCTCACGAGCCCGAACCGGCCCATCACCGACCAGGCGGTGTAGACGAACCCCCAGATCAGCATGAGGATCACGAGGTGGAGGTGATAGTCGCCGATCGGCGTGAGGATCGGCAAAAGCGCGACGAGGGCGGCGATCGCGAGCGGGGCCAGGAGGTCCAAGGGAGTCAGCGCCCGCTCGCGGCGAACAGGTCGGCCTCGGCCTTCTGGAGGGCCACCGCGGCCTTATACACCGCCGCCTGAGCCGCCTGCACGTCCTGCGGCCGGGGCTTCGCCCGCAGGTCATCCAGGTTCTTGCGCGCGTTCTCCAGCGCAAGTTCCGCCGCGGCAACATCGGCCTCGGCCTTCTTCAGATCGGCGGCGACTGCGTCGCTGCTGGCTCTGGCGTCGTACTCAGCCTGCGCCTTCGCCACGGCAGCCTCGGCCTGGGCGACCGCAGCTTCGGCCGCAGCCAGGTCCGCCGGGGTCGGTGATTGCAGTTTGAGCTGGTAGGCAGCTTGAGCGGCGTCCAGGGCGGCCTGCGCCTGGGCTACGGC
>JAILZQ010000202.1 GCA_023512415.1 Geminicoccaceae bacterium
GGTCCACGCCGACCGGCACTGGGCGGTGGTGATCCCGGCCGAGGCCGCCCCCCGCCTGCCCGAAGCGATCGAGCTCTGCGGCCGGCGCGAAGCGCCGATCCTGGCGGCCGCCCGCGCGCCGGGCTTCACCGTCGAGAAGCTCGCCGCCGCCTGGGCCGAGGCCGAGGACATCCACTGACGAGCCGGACCCGTGAACGGTATCGGCCGCTTCTTGATCGTTCTCGGGGCGGTCCTGATCCTGGTGGGCCTCCTCATGCCCTGGCTCGGCAAGCTCGGAATCGGCCGACTGCCCGGCGACATCGTGATCCAACGCGAGAACTTCACCTTCTACTTCCCGATCACGACCTCGATCCTGGCGAGTCTCCTCCTTTCGCTGATCTTCTGGCTACTTCAGCGCTGACGAGGGGGCCCCGGCCGGACCCTTCGGATCGGCGGCGCGAGCGGCCAGCGTAGCCGTTTCAGAACGGGATGTCGTCGTCGAGCTCCTCGGCGAGCGAGGGCTTGCCGCGCCCGGGGCCGGTGGCCGCCGGTCCACGCCCGGCGGGCGCGGCGCGTGCGGGTGCCGGTCGAGCCGCCGGGCGATCCTCGGCCTCGAGCATCGGCACGTCCTCCGGGGCGGCGAGCTCGGCAGGCCCCTCGCCGCGGCCGCCGAGGAGAACGAGTTCGCCGCGGAAGCGCTGCAGGACGATTTCGGTCACGTAGCGTTCCTGGCCGGTTTGATCGGTCCATTTGCGGGTCTGCAAACTACCCTCGATGTAGACCGTCCGACCTTTGCTCAGATAGCGCTCCGCCACCTCGGCCAGGTTCTCGTTGAAGATCACCACCCGGTGCCACTCGGTCCGCTCCTTGGTCTCGCCGGACATCCGGTCCTTCCACCGTTCGGATGTGGCGATCGAGAGATGGACGATCTTCTGGTTGTTCTGGGTGTAGCGGACCTCCGGGTCACGGCCCAGATTGCCCACGAGGATCACCTTGTTGACGCTGCCGGCCATGGCCGGGTTCTCCCGCTGCGCTGCCGGCCCGAGCTTACGCGGCCGGCGCGGCGGGCGCCATGGCCGGCTGCCCGCCTTGCCGCCGCCCGGACCGGCCACCATCTGCTCGGCCGATGCGACGGCTGCGACGGCTCGCTCTCCTCCTTCTGCTCGCGGGCTGCGCCCGGGCGGAGCTGCTCGACGCGCTCACGCCCACCGATGGCTACCGCCTCGAGAGCGGGCTCGCTTACGGGGACCATCCCCGGCAGCGGCTCGACCTTTACCGGCCGGAACGGCCGCGCGAGGATCGCGCGCTCGTGGTCTTCTTCTACGGCGGCAGCTGGCAGGCCGGCGAGCGGGCCCTCTACCGGTTCGTGGGCCAGGGGCTCGCGGCCCGCGGCTATGCCGTGGCGATCCCCGACTATCGGCTGTTCCCCGAGGTCCGCTGGCGCGAGATCCTGGCGGACGGGGCGGTTGCGGTGGGCCGGGCGCGGGCGGCCCTCGACCCGGCGGGCCGGGCACCGTTGATCCTCGCGGGTCATTCGGCGGGTGCTTGGATCGCCGCCATGCTGGCCCTCGACCCTTGCCGACTGCCCGACCGGCCGGATGCCTGGCTGGGTCTCGCCGGGCCTTACGACTTCCTGCCGCTGCGCGATCCGGTGCTGATCGCGGGCTTCGGGCCGGGCGAGCCGGACCGGGCGAGCCAGCCCGTGAGCTATGTCGACGGTCCCGAGCCCGCGACGCTGCTGGTCCACGGCAGCCACGACGTGACCGTCCTGGCGCGCAACAGCGAACGGCTCGCGGCGATGCTCCAGGCGGTCGGCACGCCGGTCGAGCTCGTCCGGCTGGAGAGCGGGCACGTCTTGCCCCTCCTCGGCCTGTCGAGCCGCTTCGCCCATCTGGCGCCGTTCGTCGATCGGCTCGATGCCCTCCTCGCCGAATCGCGCGCGGCGGGGCGGGAGCCGCCGAGCGGCGCGTGCCTGCGCGACCTCTCGGGCGCCCGGGGCACCCGCGCGGGTCGGCGCCGGCGACCGCGCCGCCCTCGGTCCGTGCCGAGCGTCGGCCATCCGGCCCGGCTCCGGCTGGTCGCTCGGCGCCGCCCTCGCTAGCCTCGACCTGCACCGGGGCAGGAGGGCGGGATGGCGTCGAGGCTCGACTATCGGCTGGCGGCACCGGAGCCTTTCGAAGCGCTCATGGCGATCACCCGCCGGCTCAAGGCGGGGCCCCTCGCGGGTACGTTGATCGAGCTCGTGTTCCTCCGCTGCTCGCAGCTCAACGGCTGCGCCCATTGCGTCGACCACCACGCCCGAGCACTCCGGGCGCTCGGCGAGACCAGCGAGCGGCTCGACTGCCTCCTGGTCTGGCGCGACGCACCGTTCTTCGATCCGCGCGAGCGGGCGGCGCTCGCTTTCGCCGAGGCCATGACCCGGCTCGGTGAGACGGGGGTGCCCGAGCCCGTCTGGCAGGAGGCGCGGGCGGTGTTCGACGATCGGGAACTCGCCGAGCTCGCCTTCGCGATCGCCGTGATCAACGCCTGGAACCGCCTCTCGATCGCCTTCGCCTACGGGCCCGAGGGCCGGGGATAGAGGGGAGCGACGCACCGCCCGACCCCTTGCCGGGGCGATCCGGGCGGCGCATGAAGCCGTATCGGCGGTGACGCGGGTCGCGCGTCGCTCTCCCGGGGACCCATGGACGAGTTCATCCGCATCCGCGGTGCCCGCGAGCACAATCTCAAGGGCATCGACGTCGACATCCCGCGTCACAAGCTCGTGGTGATCACGGGGCTCTCCGGCTCCGGCAAATCCTCGCTCGCCTTCGACACGATCTACGCCGAGGGCCAGCGCCGCTACGTCGAATCGCTCTCGGCCTACGCCCGGCAGTTCCTCGAGCTCATGCAGAAGCCCGACGTGGACCTCATCACCGGGCTCTCCCCGGCGATCTCGATCGAGCAGAAGACGACCTCGAGGAACCCGCGCTCGACGGTCGCCACGGTCACCGAGATCTACGACTACATGCGGCTCTTGTGGGCGCGGGTGGGCGTCCCCTATTCGCCCGCCACCGGCCTGCCGATCGAAGCACAGACCGTCTCGCAGATGGTCGACCGCATCCTCGCGATGCCCGAGGGGACCCGGCTCTACCTGCTCGCTCCTATCGTGCGCGGCCGCAAGGGCGAATACCGCAAGGAGCTCCAAGAGCTGCAGCGACGCGGCTTCGAGCGGGTCGTGGTCGACGGCGAGCTGTTCGACATCGAGGAGGTCCCGGCTCTCGACAAGAAGAAGAAGCACGAGATCGAAGTCGTGGTCGACCGGCTCGTGGTCGGCCCCGACCTCGCCCAGCGGCTGGCCGACAGCCTCGAGACGGCGCTCGAACTCGCCGACGGGATCGCGGTCGTCGAGAACGCCGACGGCGGCGAGCGGACCACGCTCTCGGCCAAGTTCGCCTGCCCGGTCTCGGGCTTCACGCTCCCCGAGATCGAGCCGCGGCTCTTCAGCTTCAACAACCCCTACGGCGCCTGCCCGGCCTGCGACGGGCTCGGCAAGCTCCTTCGCGTCGATCCCGACCTCGTGGTCCCCGACCCCGAGAAGTCGATCGCCCGGGGTGCGGTCGAGCCCTGGGCCTCGCAGACCATGATGTACTACCCCCAGGCGCTGCTCTCGATCTGCCGACATCTCGGCGCCGATCCGACCACGCCCTGGAAGAAGCTGCCGAAACGGGTCCGCGAGGTGATCCTGTTCGGCTCGGGCGAGGAGCCGATCCCGCTCGAGTTCGAAGACGGCCTGCGAACCATCAAGACCAACAAGCCGTTCGAAGGTGTCGTCAACAATCTCCAGCGCCGCTGGCGGGAGACCGAGTCGGCTTGGATGCGCGAGGAGCTCGAGCGCTACATGTCGGCGAGCCGCTGCGAGGCCTGCTCGGGCTTTCGCCTCAAGCCCGAGGCGCTGTGCGTCAAGATCGACGGCCGGCACATCGGCGAGGTCACCGAGCTTTCGATCCGCGAGGCCGCCGCCTGGTTCGCGGCCCTGCCGGCCAAGCTCACCGCCAAGCAGAACGAGATCGCGGTGCGGATCCTCAAGGAGATCCGCGAGCGGCTCGGCTTCTTGGTCGACGTCGGGCTCGATTATCTGACGCTCGCCCGCGACTCGGGGACCCTCTCCGGGGGCGAGAGCCAGCGCATCCGGCTCGCCTCGCAGATCGGCAGCGGCCTCACGGGCGTGCTCTACGTGCTCGACGAGCCCTCGATCGGGCTGCACCAGCGGGACAACGACCGGCTGCTCGCGACCCTCGAGCGGCTCAGGGACCTCGGCAACACCGTGATCGTGGTCGAGCACGACGAGGATGCGATCCGCCGGGCCGACCACGTGATCGACATGGGGCCGGGGGCCGGGGTGCACGGCGGCATGATCGTGGCCCAGGGCACGCCGGAAGCGGTGATGCGCGAGCCCGCTTCGCTCACCGGCCAATATCTCTCCGGCCGGCGCCAGGTGCCGCTGCCCGCCCGCCGGCGCGAGCCGGTGCCCGGTCGCTGGCTCGAGCTCGTGGGCTGCAAGGCCAACAACCTCAAGGACGTGACGGCACGGTTCCCGCTGGGCCTGTTCGTCTGCGTGACCGGGGTCTCGGGCTCGGGCAAGTCCTCGCTCGTGGTCGACACGCTCTACCCGGCACTGGCCCGCCGGCTCCTGGGCGCGCGCACCGTGCCGGGTGAGCATCGCGAGCTCCGGGGCATCGAGCTCGTCGACAAGGTCGTCGACATCGACCAGTCGCCGATCGGCCGCACGCCGCGCTCCAACCCCGCCACCTACACGGGCGCCTTCACCCCGATCCGCGACTGGTTCACCGGCCTGCCGGAGGCCCGCGCGCGGGGGTACAAGGCCGGGCGCTTCAGCTTCAACGTCAAGGGCGGGCGCTGCGAGGCCTGCCAGGGCGACGGCGTCATCAAGATCGAGATGCACTTCTTGCCCGACGTCTTCGTTACTTGCGACGTCTGCAAGGGCAAGCGGTTCAACCGCGAGACCCTCGAGGTCACCTATCGCGGCAAGTCGATCGCCGACGTGCTCGACATGACCGTCGACAGCGCGGTCGAGTTCTTCGAGGGCGTGCCGGCCGCCCGCCAAAAATGCCTCACGCTGCAGAAGGTGGGACTCGGCTACATCCGCCTCGGCCAGCAGGCCACGACCCTCTCGGGCGGCGAGGCGCAGCGGGTCAAACTCGCCAAGGAATTGAGCCGGCGCGCCACCGGGCGGACGCTCTACATCCTCGACGAGCCGACCACCGGCCTGCACTTCCTGGACGTGCACCGCCTGCTCGACGTACTCCAGCGCCTGGTCGATCGGGGCAATACGGTGCTGGTGGTCGAGCACAACCCCGATGTGATTAAAGTGGCCGATTGGATCATCGACCTCGGGCCAGAGGGTGGCGCCGCGGGTGGACGGGTGGTGGCGGCCGGCACGCCCGAGCAGGTGGCGCAGGTCGAGCAGTCGCACACCGGGCAGCTCCTGAAGCAGATCCTGTCCGGCGGCGGACCGGCTCTCTCTATCGCGCCCGGCTAACTCCAGGCCGGCGGCCAGCCGCGCCGGCGGGTGCTACACGTGCGCGGCGCGCGCAAGCACAATCTCCAGGGCATAGATGTCGAGATCCCCAAGAACGCCCTCACAGTCATCACCGGCGTGTCCGGCTCGGGCAAATCGACACTCGCGCTTGATACGATC
>JAILZQ010000203.1 GCA_023512415.1 Geminicoccaceae bacterium
CTCGGGGACTGGTTGCTTTCGGCCTTCGCGCGCCCGCTCGCCGACCTCGCCCCCGCCTTCACCGTGGGCGGCTGCGAGGCGGCGCTCGTCGAGACTTTGGCCCGGGCCGCACCGGGGATCGCCAAGGGCTTCGATCCCTTGGCGATGTACGAGGAGCGGGGCCTGCCGGCCGCGGCCGAGGCTTTCCGCGAGCTGGCCGAGGCGACCTTCGCGGCGATGCCGGATGCGGCGATCTTCTATTTGGAAGCGCGGCTCGTGCTCGCCGCGGACCGCTACGGCGTGGCCTTGCCCCGGGTCGTGAAGCGGGCCGGGGCGCTGGTCGACGTCTGGACCTTGGATGCCGATCGGCCGGACCTCGGCCCGACCCTCGAGGCACTCGCCCGGCTGGGTTGCGATCGGATCACGAGCAACGACCCACTCGAGCTCGAGGCGGTCTGGGAGAGCCTCCGCTGAGCCCGATCACCACCCGGGTCGCCCGGCTCGAGCCGCCCTCCGCGGCCGACCGTGCGGCGCTGCGCGACGGTCCGACCGACCACGCCAGGTTCGCCGCCGCCTTCGCTCGCTTCGACTGCCTCCACGCGGTCGAGCTCGAGGGCCCGCCCGAGCCCGTCCCGCCGCCGCCCGTGAGCCTCGGGATCCTGTTCTGGAACGCCGAACGCCTCAAGTTCTTGGAAGAATCGGCGGCCCTCCTGGCCGCCGCGGGCGCCGACGTCGTGCTGTTGGTCGAGGTCGACGTCGGCATGGCCCGCTCGGGTAACCGGCACACCGTGCGCGACCTGGCCGCGCGGCTGGGGATGGGATGGTGCTTTGCGGTCGAGTTCGTCGAACTCGATCTGGGCGACGCGCGCGAGCGGGCCCGGCACGCAGGCTCGAGCAACGCGGCCGGCCTGCACGGCGCAGCGATCCTCTCGCGCTCGCCACTCGAGCGGCCGGCACTGGTCCGCCTCGAGACCTCGGGCCGTTGGTTCGACGGCAGCTTCGGCGAGCGCCGGGTGGGTGGCCGGATGGCGCTCCTGGCCGAGGTCGCGACCGCGCGTGGTCCCGTGCTCGTAGCCGCGGTCCACCTCGCGAGCCACACCGACCCGGCCGACCGGCTCGCCTCGACTCGGTTCCTCCTCGATGCGATCGACGCGCACGCACCGGGCCGACCGGTGCTGATCGGCGGCGACCTCAACAGCTCGACCTTCGACCTCGAGACCAAACGGGACGCGACGGCCGTTGCGTCGGCACTCGTCGCCGACCCCGACCGGCTCGTGCGACCGGAGCCCTACGAGCCCCTTTTCGCCCATGCCGCAGCTCGCGGCTACGCCTGGCGCGACTGCAACCTCGAGGGGGTGGCCACCCAGCGGACCCGCCCCGACGGCACGCCGCGGCCGCCTTTCGGCAAGATCGATTGGTTCCTGGCGCGCGGCCTCCTCTGCCGCGAGCCGCGCGTGCTGCCCGCGGTCGACGCGCAGGGGACGGCGATTTCGGACCACGAGGCTCTCGCCGTCACGGTCGAGCCCGAGGGCGGAGGGACCGATCGATGAGGTTCGAGCCTCTCGCCGCCCGGGCCGGCGGCTGCCACGTCTGTGGCCATCGGGGTCATTCGATCGGGGCGCCCGAGAACACGCTGCCGGCGCTCGAGGCCGCGGCCCGGCTCGGTGCCACCTGCTGCGAGGTCGACCTTCTCCTCACCCGAGACGCGCGGATCGTGCTGCGCCACGACGAGCTCCTCGGCCGGTGCGACGACGGCGAGGGCAGGGTGGGTGCCGCGAGCTCGGCCGAACTCGCCCGGCTCGATGCCGGGGGCTGGATGGACCCGGCGTTCGCCGGCACGCGCATCGCCACCCTCGAGGAAGCCCTCGACGCGGCCGGCCGGCTCGGCCTCGGGCTCCTCCTCGAGATCAAGGAGCGCGAGCGGACCGAGCTCTTGATCGAGCGGCTGGGTGAGGCCCTGCGCGCCGCCGACGCGCTCGATCGGGTCCTCGTGATCTCCTTCGACCACCCCTCGCTCGTCCGCGCCCGGGCCCGCATCCCGGGGCTGCGCACCGAGCTCGTCACGCATGCCCGGCACGTCGACCCGGTGGGGCTCGTGCGGCGCGCGGAGGCCACCTCGATCGCGATCGAGTGGGACATGTTCGCGCCCGAGGACGCCCGGGCGCTGCGCGCGGCCGGCGTGGCGGTGCGCGTCACGATACCCCGCCGGCGGTGATCGAGCGGCGCCGGCGGCACGGGCTCGATCTCGAGGCGAAGCTCGCGCCGGCACTCGCCGAGGGGCTGATCGACGTGCTCGCGGGTGACGACGTGGCGTTCGTGCGCGGCTGGGTGGAGCGGCACGGCCGCTGCGCCCCGCGGGTTGTCGCAGGCGCTTAGGGGCGCGGTCCCAAGAGCACGATCGCCGCGCCCGCGATCTCGGCCGCCGCGGCGAACGTGAACCAGGCGAGGCTGCTCACCGGCGTTGGTCCGTCGTGGCGGCTGGTCGGTCGGCCGGATCGGTCGGCGGTGGGGAAGGTCGGGGCACGCGGCCTCGCGGGACTGGCGCGCCCGGCAGGACTCGAACCTGCGACCCTCCGCTTAGAAGGCGGATGCTCTGTCCGGCTGAGCTACGGGCGCTCGCGGGCTCCCCTCTATCAAGCCCGGGCCTGGACGTCGACCGCGGTGGGTGGCGGCGCGCGCCGCTCGCCCGCGAGCCAGGCCTCGAGCCGCGCGCGGGCCCGGCCGTCGAGGCGCAGGCCGAGCTTGCTCCGCCGCCAGAGGATGTCGTCGGCTGTGGTCGCCCATTCCTCGCGGACCATCCAGTCGACCTCGCGTTCGTAGAGCTCGGCACCGAACGCCTCGCCCAGGTCCTCGAGTCGCCGCGCGTCGCCGAGCAGCTCGCTCGCCCGGGTGCCGTGGTAGCGGGCGAGGCGGCGGGCGAGCCCGCCCGAAAGGAAAGGATAGCGCGCACGCAGCTCGTCCACGAGCCGCTCGAACCCGTCCCAGGGGAAGTCGCCGCCCGGAAGGGGCGCCCGGGCCGTCCAGGGGGGACCCGCCCCGGGGAAGAAGGGGGCGAGCCGGGCGAGGGCCGCCTCGGCGAGCCGCCGACAGGTCGTGATCTTGCCGCCGAAGACCGACAGCAGCGGCGCTCGCTCGCTCCCGCCCTCGAGGTGCAGCACGTAGTCCCGGGTGGCTTCCTGGGCGGCGGTCGCCCCGTCGTCGTAGAGCGGCCGCACACCGGTGTAGGTCCAGACGATGTCCGCGCGCTCGGCCGGCCGGCGCAGCCAGCGGTTCACCGCGCCCAGGAGATAGTCGGTCTCGGCTTCGTCGATCCGGGCGGCCGCGGGATCGCCCTCGACGTCGCGGTCGGTCGTGCCGATCAGGGTGAAATCGCCCTCGAAGGGGATCGCGAAGCAGATCCGCCGGTCCTCGTTCTGGAAAATGTAGGCCCGATCGTGCGCGAAGAGCCGGCGGGTCACGATGTGGCTGCCCCGGACCAGTCGGAGCCGGGCGGGCGGCCGCGTGCCGACGGCCTCCTCGAGGAAGCGTGCGGCCCAGGGCCCGGTGGCGTTGACGAGCACGCGCGCCTCGACCTCCTGGATTTCGCCGCGGGTGCGGTCTTCGAGCCGCAAGCGCCAGCGGCCGTCCACCTGGCGGGCCGCGGTGCAGCGGGTCCGCGGCCGGACCTCGGCGCCACGCCGGGCGGCGTCCCGCGCGCTCAGGATCGTGAGCCGGGCATCCTCGACCCAGCAGTCCGAGTATTCGAAGGCCCGGCGGAGGTCGGGGCGAAGGGCGGCGCCCGCCGGGTCGCGGGAGAGGTCGAGGCTGCGGCAGGGCGGCAGGATCTCGCGGCCGCCCAGATGGTCGTAGAGGAACAGGCCGAGCCGCACGAGCCAGGCCGGCCGGAGCCCCGGGCGGTGCGGCAGGACGAATCGCAGCGGCCAGATGAAATGCGGCGCCGAGCGCAGCAGCACCTCGCGCTCGATCAGCGCCTCGCGGACCAGGCGGAAGGCGCCGTGCTCGAGATAGCGCAGGCCGCCGTGGATCAGTTTGGTCGAGGCGGAGGAGGTCGCCGAGGCGAGATCGCCCTGCTCGACCAGGAGCACGGCGAGCCCGCGGCCGGCGGCATCGCGCGCGATCGCGCAGCCGTTGACCCCGCCCCCCACGATCGCGAGATCGAACGGGCCCGCGCGCATCGTCCCTCTCCGCTCGTGGTGGAGGATCGACCGACGGCCCGGCGCCCGCGAGCCCGACCCGGCCGGCTCGGGCCCACGGATCCGCTCAGACGCGGCGGATGAAGTTGTCCGCGTACGACTTCGGCCGGACGATCCGGGCGTGCGGCTCGCTCACCGTGTAGTCGAGCCCGTGTCGCTCGCACCATGCGATCGCCGCCTCCTTGGTGGGGAACTGCAGGCGGACCTGCTGGTCGGTGTCGTCGGAGCCGCACCAGCCGATGAGCCGATCGGGGACCTTGGGCGAGCGCGGCTCGTATTCCACGACCCAATGCCGGGTCTTGAACCGTCCGGATTGCACGGCCGTCTTGGCCGGCTGGAAAATGCGCGCCTGCACGGGGCTTCCCCTTGCCGATCACCACCGCACCCGACCGCGAGCTAGGCCCACGGCGGGTGCCTTTCAAGCACCCGAAGGCGCGGTCGGACGCCACGCGGCCCGCAGGCGCGCCCGTTCGAGCTCGAGCCAGAGGAGCGGCACGAGGCCCGTGGTGGCGACGATCCGCCCGGCCCGCACGAGCGCGAAGGCCTCCTCGGCCGGCAGGACGTGGGCGCGGATGTCCTCGTCCTCCGCGGCACTTCCGGCGAGCCCGCCGCCCCTGTCGAGTCGGGCCTCGGCGATCACGACGGTGACGCTCTCGCTCGTGCCGCCCGGGCTCGAGCGATAGACGAGCGCCCGCTCGAGCCGGCCGGCCTCGATGCCGCATTCTTCGAGGAGCTCGCGCCGTGCGCAGGCTTCGACGCTCTCGCCGGGTTCGAGCAGCCCCGCCGGCGCCTCGAGGAGCCAAGCCCCGTCGGCTGCCCCGAGCGCGCCCACCCGGAACTGCTCGACCAAAAGCACGCGGTCGCGATCGGGGTCGTAGGGGAGGACGGCCACGGCGTCGCGCTGGAGGAGGAGCTCGCGCCGCAGCGGCCGGGTCCAGCCGCCGTCGAAGCGGCGATGGCGCAGCACGAGCCGGTCGAGGGCGTAGAAGCCCTCGTGCAGCCGCTCGCGGGCGAGGATCTCGACCTCGCGCGGCGGCTCCTCTCGGTCCGTCGGGTTCCCGCTCAGCTGAAGGCCTTGAAGGTGATGAGTGTGAACGTGTCCTTGACGCCGTCGAGCGTCTGCACCCGGCTCGTCACGAACCGACCGATGTCGGTGCCGCCCGGCAGGTGGAATTTCATGAGGAGATCGTACTGGCCCGAGATCGAGTAGACCTCGGAGACCTCCTCGATCGACTGGACGGCGGCGTCGGCGACCTCGTAGGCGCGGCCGAGCTCACATTTAACGAGGACGAAGATGGTCTGCACGGCCGGACCTCAGACCGCTTTGCGGAGCCGGGGTGCGGCCATCAAGAAGCGCGGCACGTGCTCCCCGAACGCCACGACGGGCCGTTGCTCCTCGGCGGGCTCCCGCCGCACCGGGGCCGCCCGACGGGCCGCCGGCGCGGCGCGGCTCGCGGGT
>JAILZQ010000204.1 GCA_023512415.1 Geminicoccaceae bacterium
CGTCGTCGCGATGGCACACGGGCAGGGCGCCGGTCTCGAGGTCGTGGGCCGGGGCGCCGACCCGGCGCTGGCCCTCGAGCGGGCCCGCGTGGTGGCGCGACTCCTGGCCGAGATCGGCCTGCCCGCCGGTGGGCTCGCCCTGCGGGCGGCCGGTCCCGGCGAGGCGGTCGAACTCTATCTCGTGCCGCCGCGGCTGCCTCGCGGCGGGTGAGTCGAGGTCCGAGGGCGAGATCGCCTGGCGATTCGCCGCCGCTGCTCCGCTGTCGCGATGTGTTCGCCCGCGTCCTCAATCCTGGACGCAGAGCTGCTCCTGCACGCCCAGACCCTCGATGCCGAGCCGCATCCGATCGCCCGGCTTGAGGAACACCGGCTCGGGCTTGATGCCGAGCCCGACCCCGGGTGGCGTGCCGGTGGAGATGATGTCACCCGGATGGAGCGTGAAGAATTCCGAGAGGTAGTGGACCAGGAAGCGGACACCGTAAACCATGGTCCGGGTGCTACCGTTCTGGTAGCGGTGGCCGTTCACCTCGAGCCACATGGCCAGGTTCTGGGGGTCCGGGATCTCGTCTTTGGTCACGAGCCAGGGGCCGATCGGCCCGAACGTGTCCGAGGACTTGCCCTTGGTCCAGGTACCCGAACGATTGGCCTGCCAGTCCCGCTCGGAGACGTCGTTGACCACGCAGTAGCCGGCCACGTGATCCATCGCCTCGGACTCGGGGATGTAGCGGCCGGCTTTGCCGATCACCACGCCGAGTTCGACCTCCCAGTCCGTCTTCCTGGAGCCGCGCGGGATCCGGACGTCGTCGTAAGGCCCGGAGATCGCGCTCGTCGCCTTCAAGAACAGCACCGGCTCGGGCGGCACCTTCGCACCGGTCTCGGCCGCGTGGTCGGAATAGTTGAGGCCGATGCACATGAACTTGCCGACGCCGGCCACGCAGGGGCCGATCCGTGGCGTACCCCGCACGAGCGGCAGCGTGCTCGGATCGAAGGCCGCGATCTTGGCGAGTCCTTCGGGTGAGACCGCCTTGCCGTCGATGTCGCGGACCACGCCCGAGAGGTCGCGGATCCGTCCCTCGCTGTCCAGGATACCCGGCCGCTCTTCGCCCGGCGGCCCCCAGCGCAAGAGCTTCATCGGTGCGACCCTCCCCTCGCGGTCCGCGCTCCAAGGAGCACGGGCCGGCCGACCGGACAAGCCCGCCACGCGGCGGGTGGCGATGCATCAGGGCCCGGTGATCCGGCACACCATCCGATGCCGATAGACCTCGCCCGGGCGCAGGACCGCGTTCGGGAAATGCGGATGGTTGGGGGCGTCGGGTAATGCCTCGGTCTCGAGGCAGAGGCCGCTGCGCGGTCCGTAGCGGACCCCACCGCGGCCGGGCACGTCGAGCCCTACCGCGCTGTAGACCTGCACGCCCGGCTGATCGGCGCGAAGCTCCAGGATCCGGCCGCTCGCCGGGTCCTCGAGCCGGGCCACCGGCCGCAGGCCCCGCCCCTCGACCAGGAAACAGTGGTCGAGCCGCGGCGGGCCCCGATCGTCGAGCCGGCGCGGCGTGCGGTAATCGAGCGCGCTCCCGGCGACCTCGAGGATCCGGCCGGTCGGGATCAACTCCGCGTCGGTCTCCAGCACCCGGTCGGCGAAGAGCTGCAGCCGGTGACCGTCGATCGTGCCGGCACCGGCGAGGTTCCAATAGCTGTGGTTGACGAGGTTGACGGGTGTCGGGGCATCGCAGATCGCCTCCATCTCGATCGTGAGCACGTCGTCCGCAGCCAGGGCGTAGCGGCAGCGCGCTTCGAGCCGCCCGGGATAGCCGTTGTCTCCGTCCGGTGAAACGAGCCGCAGAACGACCGCCTCGGCTTCGACTTCGAGCGACCAGGGGCGGAGGCCGAAGCCGCGCGGACCGCCGTGCAGATGGTGGCGGCCGTCCTGATTGCGCGGCAGCTCGAAGACCCGGCCGTCGAGGGTGAACCGGCCGTGGGCGATGCGGTTGGCGAAGCGCCCGACCGTGGCGCCCAGGTGACCCGGCCGTTCGGCGTACTCCTCGACCCGGTCGAAGCCCAGGACGAGGTCGATCGGCCGGCCCTGGCGGTCCGTCCGCCGGAGCCACTGCAGGGTCGCCCCGAAGCTCAGCACCGCGGCCTCGAGGCCGTTCTCGTTGCGCAGGATCGCCCGCTGGACGGGCACACCTTCGACGAACCCCGCGCGCTCGATGGTGGCCGGCACGTCCGCCTCCCGCTCGATCGGCGTTCCCGTTGTGCCAGCCTCCCGCTCGCCGCGCCATCCGTGGAGGACGCATGCGCGTCGCGCCCGGGGCGCTGCTGCTCGCCCTCGCGCTGCCGGCTCGGGCGCCGGGGGCCCTCGCGGCGCCCGACACGGTCCTGCTCCGAGGGGCGCTCGAGCCCGCGCAGGCCGGCAGGGTTTCGCCGCCGATCGACCGGAACCGGATCGTCTCGGTCGTGATCGAGGTGACCATCTCCTGCTGCCCTGCGTCGATCTCGCCGCGGCGCGGTCGATGCTCCACGGCTCCGCGCCGACGGACCACCGCTGCTCGACGGGACGGGGCGTTGCCGTTCTCGAGCGCGGAGCGGAATCTGTTGCGCGGAGGCGTCTGCTCCGCCTCGACCTCTTCTGCTATGCGGCAGCCGAGGCCATATAAAGGCCAGCGGCCCGGATCGGCTCGGCTCGGCGCGGAGGCCGAGAGGTACGACGGCGCGCCGCCCGCGGGGGGAGGGGCGTCGAAAGACGACATGGTCGAGGTTAGAACGACCCGACGCGCGGTCGGGGCCCTGCTCGCGCTCGTCGTGGCCGGCGGCAAGTGCCGGCCCCTGTTCGCCCAAGCCGGAGTTCCCGGCGGGCCCGTGCAACCTTTCTCGTTCGAGCGGCTGATCGAGCGGACCCGCGAGCTGGCCTCGCGGCCGTTCGCGCCGCCGCGCGAGGTGGCGGACTGGCAGGCCGGGCTCTCGGCCGAGGCATGGCGCAAATTGCGGCTCAAGCCCGACCAGCTGATCTGGGGCGATTCGCCGGCCTACCGGGTCCAACCTTACGCGGCCGGTTGGATCCATCGGCGGCCGGTCCTGCTCCACCTCGTCGAGGACGGCCAGGCTCGCCCGTGGCCAGCGAAGCCGGAGCTTTTCGAGCTCGGCGAGCTCGCCGGTCGCCAAGGGCTCGGCGAGGACCTCGGCACTGCCGGCTTTTCGATCCTGTTCCCGCTGAACGCTGCCGATCTGTTCGAGCCGCTCTTGACTTTTCTGGGTGCGAGCTACTTCCGCGCCGTGGGCCGCGGCACGAGCCCCGGCGCCGGAGCCCGTGGGCTCGCGCTCAACACCGGCCTCGGCCGGCCCGAGGAGTTTCCCGCCTTCCGCGAGTTCTACCTCGTCCGCCCGCAACAGCCTTTCGACCCCCTGACCCTCTACGCCCTGCTCGACAGCCCGAGTGTCGCCGGCGCCTACCGGTTCGAACTCGTGGTCCGCGAGCAGACCCGCCTCGACGTCGACGCCAACCTCTTCTTCCGGGCACCGGTCGAGCAGGTCGGCGTGGCGCCGCTGAGCGGCATGTTCCAGTTCGGCACGCACGACCGGGCGGGGGTCGACGACCTCCGTCCCCAGGTCCACGACGTCGAGGGGCTGGCGATGTGGACCGCGGCGGGCGAGCTCTTGTGGAGGCCCGTCGCCAACCCCACGGAGCTGCGCCTGTCGGTCCTGGTCGACGAGAATCCGCGCGGCTTCGGCCTGTTGCAGCGGACCCGCGAGTTCCGCGCATTCGAGGATCTCGACGCGCGCTTCGAAGCGCGGCCCAATCTCTGGGTCGTCCCGCGCGGCACCTGGGGCAAAGGCTCCGTCCGGTTGATCGAGGTCCCGAGCCAGGACGAGCGGCGGGACAATATCGTCGCCTTCTGGACGCCCGAGGCGCCGGTCGGCTCCGGCCAGGAGCTGCGCTTCGCCTACACGCTCATCTGGTCGCTCGCCTCGCCGATCGAGCCCTCGGTCGGCCGGACGCGGGCGACGAGGATCGGTGCGGCAGCCGGCAACGCACGGCGGATCCTGATCGAGTTCGAGCGGCCGCCGGGCGCCCCGCCGGCCGCCGAGCTCAAGGCCCGGGTCGGCGCCGCCAACGCCAAGCTCGGGTCCGTCGTGGTGCGCGACAATCCGCACACGCCCGGCTGGCGGGTGAGCTTCGAGGTCGAGCCCACCGGCGCCGGGCCGGTGGAGTTGCGCTGCGTCCTTCTGGCCGCCGAGAAGCCGGTGAGCGAGACTTGGATTTATCGGCTCGACAGGAGCTGAGCTGGTCGAGGAAGGGTGATGGTGCCCTCCGCTTTCGATGGCACGCCGTCCCACGCGGCTCGCACGGCCGAGCGGTGGCGACTGGCCGCCGAACGGGTCGCCGCCTATCTCGTAGCGGCCGGGCTCGACCCCGCGAGTGCCGCCGCGAGCGGGCGTGAGCTGGTCGAGCGGCTCGCCCGCGAGCACGAGGTCGACAGTGCCGAGGAAGCCATCCACCTCGGGCTTGAGGCGGCGCGCTCCTTGCTCGGCGCCGAGTCGGCGCCGCCCACGGCCAGGCTCGCCCCCGATTTCACCCCGGCCTCGATCCGCCGCCAATCGCTCGCCCCGGCGCTGCGTTGGCGGCGCGGCCGGTGGCTGCCGCGGCCGGTCCTGATCCCCCGCGAGACCCGCGAGGGGGCGAGCCGCGCCGCGCGTGGCCGGGGGCTCGTGCCCCGGATAGACCGGACCGCCCGGCGGCGGCGCGCGACCTTCTTCGTCCTGATCGTGACGACGACCGTCTGGGGCATCTGGATCCTCGCCCAGATCCTCGGGGTGAACGGCCTCTCGGCGGTCGATCTCGCCCATCTCGCGGTCTTCGCCGTCTTGATGCTCTGGCTCGCCCAGTCGTTCTGGACCCTCGCCGCCGGCTTCGCCGTGCTCGCCGCCCGCTGGGCGCGCGGCGGGCCGAGTCCGCCCGGCCTGCCCGATCCGACCGACGCGGCGGGTCGGGTCGCGATCGTGATGCCGATCTACAACGAGGATACCGAGCGGGTGTTCGCGGGCCTCGCCGCGATGTGGCAGGACCTGCGCCGCGCCGCGCCCGAGGACCGGCGCTGCGATCTCTTCGTGCTCTCCGATACCACCGACCCCGACATCTGGCTCGCCGAGATCGAGGCGTGGCGCGAGCTGCGGCAGCGCGTCGGCGACACCGACCGGATCTTCTATCGCCGGCGCGACCGCAACGTCGGCCGTAAGACCGGCAACATCGAGGACTTCTTGACCCGGTTCGGCGCCAACTACGCCTACATGGTGGTGCTCGACGCCGACAGCCTGATGACGGGTGCCACCATCCTCGAGCTGATCGGACGGATGGACGCCAACCCCGGCGTCGGGCTGATCCAAGCGCCGCCCAAGCTCGTGCGCGGCAAGACCCTGTTCGCCCGGGTGCTGCAGACCGCGGGCGAGCTCTACGGGCCCCTCTCCGCCGCGGGCCTCGCCTATTGGGCACGCGGCGAGGGCAATTATTGGGGTCACAACGCGATCATCCGGATCCGCCCCTTCATGGAGCTGTGCGGCTTGCCGGCGTTGCCCGGCCGCGCCCCGCTGGGCGGGCCGATCCTCTCCCACGACTTCGTCGAGGCGGCGCT
>JAILZQ010000205.1 GCA_023512415.1 Geminicoccaceae bacterium
CCAGCTCGCCATCGAACAGGCCGAGATCGCGGCCCGCGAGGCGGTCGAGCGGCTCAAGATCGCCGAGGCCGGCAAGGTCGCGGCCGAGCGGATCGCCACCGACCGGCGCACCCGCGAGCTCGAGATCGAGCGCCAGCAGGCCCTCGAGGAGGCCGAGATCGCCGCCTCGCAGGCGGTGGAGGCGGCGCGGATCGCGCGCGAGAAGCTGTTGGCCGCCGAGCGGATCGCGGCCGAGCAGGAAACCCGCGCACGCGAGATCGCCCGCACCCGCGAGCTCGAGCGCGAGCAGATCGCCGCCAAAGAGGCGGTCGAGGCGGCCCGGATCGCGCAGGAAGAGAAGGTCCGCAGGCTCGAGATCGCCAGGAACGAGGCGCTCGATCTCGCCGAAGTGGCCGCCCGCGAAGCGACCGAGAAGGCCCGGATCGCCCAAGAGAAGGCGATCGCGGCCGAGCGCGCGGCGAGCCGTGCCGCGGTCGAGGAGGCCGAGATCGCCGCCCAAGAGGCGGTCGAGGCGGCCCGCATCGCCCAGGCCCAGCGCCTCGCCCTCGAGCGGATCTCGGCCGAGATCACGACCCGGCTCAAGGAGATCGAGCGGCTCGGCCGGCTCGAGACCGAGGAAGTGGGCACCCGCAAGGCGATCGAGAGTGCCCGGATCGCGGCCGACCGCGAGCTGGCGGCCGAGCGGGTGGCGCGCGAGGAATATGTCCGCGGCCTCGAGATCGCCCGCAACCGGGCGCTCGACGAGGCCGAGGTGATGGCCCGCGAGGCCGTCGAGAAGGCGAAGATCGCGCAGGCGCGCACGCTCGCCGCCGAGCGGATCGCCGCCGAGCAGGACACCCGCGCGCGCGAGATCGAGCGGCAGAAGGTGCTGGAGGCTGCCGATCTGGCGCGCCGGCACGCGGTCGAGCAGCAGCGGATCGCGGTCGAGCTCGCGCTCGAGGAGGAGCGGATCGGCTCGGAGCGGACCCGCCGCACCCTCGAGATCGACCGCGACCGGGCGGTCGAGGAGGCGCTGGAGGACAAGACCGTCAAGCTCACCGCCAAGCGGATCGAGCGCAGCGAGGCCGAGCGCAAGGTCAAGGAGGCCGAACTCGGCACGCGGCGCGAGATCGCCAAGCTCGAAGTCGGCGTCGAGCAGGCGGTGGAGGCGGCGCGGATCGAGCGCAAGCGCGCGCTCGAGCAGCTCGAGGTGGCGCGCGGCCAGGCCCTCCAAGAGGCCGAGATCGCCGCCCGCGAGGAGGTCGAGCGGGCGCGGATCGCGGCCGAGCGCGGCCTCGACGAGGCGCGGGTGGCGCGCGAGCGGGATCTTCGGAAGCTCGAGATCGCCCGCGAGCGCGAGGTCGAACTCGCCGCCAAGGAGAAGGCGATCACGCTGTTCATGAAGGCGGTGGAGGAGGCGGCGGCCAAGATCGAGGCGGAAGCGGCCCTCGCCCGGGCGGCCGAGGCCGAGGAGCGGACCAAGACGGTGCGCGAGACCGAGGCGGCGCGCAGGAAGCGCACGGTCGATCTGTTGATCGCCGAGCTCGAGGCCGAGGCCAAGAAGATCGCAGCCGATGCCGATCGGGTCCGCGCCGAGGTCGAGGCCGAGGCCCAGCGGCTCATGAACGAGGCCGAGAACGTCCTGACCGACGGTGCGCGCCAGTCGCTGTTCCGCCGCCGGCTGCTCGAGCGGATCGAGGGGATCGTGCGCGAGAGCGTCCGCCCGCTCGAGAAGATCGAGGGGATCAAGATCCTGCAGATCGACGGGCTCGGCGGTGCCGGCGGCGGCGACCGGCGCAACACCACCGACGAGGTGATCGACGCGGCCCTCCGCTACCGCGTCCAGGCGCCGATGATCGACACGCTCTTGAAGGACATCGGCATCGAAGGCGGCTCGCTCGCACGGATGGGCGGGCTCATCCGCGAGGCGCGCGACATGGACGCGATCCGCCGCGAGGCCGAGAAGGACAAGGCCCGGCGCGAGGCCGCCGAACGCGAGAGCGGCGGGGGCGGTGGGTCGGGCGGCGGGCAGGGACCTTGAGCGATGGCGCGCGTCTACGTCTCGAGCGTGATCCCCGCCCCGGTCGGCCGGGTCTGGGCCCGGATCCGCGACTTCAACGGGCTGCCCTCCTGGCACCCGGCGATCGCCGAGAGCCGGATCGAGAACGGCGAGCCCTCCGACCGGGTGGGCTGCGTGCGCGACTTCCGGCTCAGGAACGGCGAGCGGATCCGCGAGCGGCTCTTGGGGCTCTCGGACTACGAATATTTCTGCACCTACAGCATCCTCGAGAGCCCGATGCCGCTCTCCGACTACGTGGCGACGCTCCGCCTCACGCCCGTCACCGACGGCGATCGGACCTTCGCCGAATGGTCGGCCGAGTTCACCTGCGATCCGGCGCGCGAGGCCGAGCTCGTGGCGATGATCGGCCGGACGGTCTTCCAGGCGGGCTTCGATGCCCTGAAGCGCCAGCTCGGGGGCTGAGGCCGGTGCTCGAGGTCACGACGAGCACGATCTTCGGGGCCCCGACCGACCGGGTCTGGGAGGTCCTGCGCGACTTCAACGGCCACGACCGCTGGCACCCGATCGTCGCCAAGAGCACGATCGAGCGCGGCGAGCCTTCCGACCGGGTGGGCTGCGTGCGCCGCTTCGTGCTGCAGGACGGCTCCGAGCTGCGCGAGCAGCTTCTGGCGCTCTCCGACCTCGAGCAGAGCTTCACCTATTGCCTGTTGGACACGCCGGTGCCGCTCTTCAACTACGTGGCGACCGTTCGTCTTTTGCCGGTGACCGACGGCGATCTCACCTTCGCGCTCTGGCAGGCGCGCTTCACCACCCGGCCGGGCGAGGAGGCGGCGATGCGCCGGCTGGTCGCGGAGGACGTGCAGAGGGCCGGCTTCGAGGCGATCCGGTCGCTCGTCGAGCGGGCCGGGGAGGACTGAGGCGATGCCGCTCGAGGTCCGCACGACGTCGACGCTTTCCGAGGCCGCGAGCCTCTTGCAGGCCGAGCGGACGGCCCGCTTCCTCGCCGGCGGGACGCTTTTGATGCGCGCGGTCAACGAGGGCGACGTCTCCTTCTCGACGATCGTGCGCACGACCGACCCGGCCTTCGGCCGGATGCGCGCGGCGGGCGGGCGGATCGAGCTCGGCGCCGGGGTGACGATGGCGCAGATCCTGGCCTCGCGCGAGCTCGCCTTCCTCCACCCGGTGGCCCGCGCGGTGGGCGGCCCGGCGGTGCGGACCATGGCCACCGTCGGCGGCAATCTGTTCGCGGCGCACCCCTACGGCGACTTCGCGACCGCGCTTCTGGCGCTCGACGCACGGCTCCAGCTCGCCTCGGGCTTCGGGGTGCGGGAGATGGCGCTCGAGGAGTTCCTCCAGGCTCGCGAGCGCGGGCCGCGGCAACTCGTGACCGCGGTGAGCTTCGAACGGCCGAGCGATCCGACCGCGTTCCGGTTCCGCAAGATGACCCGGACCCACCCCAAGGGCGCGGCGGTCGTCACGATCGCGGCGCTCGTGCCCGCGAGTGGCGGGCGGGTGAGCGCGGCCAGGGTGGCGCTCGGGGCGATGGCGGCCCAGCCGATCCGGGCCCGCGCGATCGAGCGGGCACTCGAGGGCCGGCCGCTCACGGCCGAGGGCGTGGCCGCGGCGGTCGCCGCCGCCGCCCGCGAGGGCGACCCGCCGACCGACGCCTTGGCCTCCGCCTGGTACCGGCGGCGGGTCGTGGGCGTGGTCCTGCGCCGGCTCTTGCTCGGCGAGGTGTGAGGCGAGGACGGGTTCGTGAGGAGGCGGCCATGACCCGGGCGATCCGGCTCGAGCTCAACGGCACCGAAGTCGCGGCGGTCGCCGAGGGTGGCGAGAACCTGCTCTCGCTCCTGCGCGGGCGGCTCGGCGACACCTCGCCCAAGGCCGGCTGCCTGCAGGGCACCTGCGGGGCCTGCACCGTGCTCGTGGACGGCGAGCCGGTGGTCGCCTGCTTGATGCTCGCCGAAGCGGTCGACGGAAGGCGGGTGACGACCGTGCGCGGGCTCGCCGACGGGCCGCGCCTGCACCCCCTTCAGGAGGCGTTCATGGACGGCTTCGCCGCGCAGTGCGGCTTCTGCACGCCCGGCATGCTGATGGCCGCCAAGGCGCTCCTCGACCGCGAGCCGCAGCCCACCCGCGAGCAGGTGATCGAGGCGATCGCCGGCAACGTCTGTCGCTGCACGGGCTACACGCCGATCGTGGACGCGATCCTCGAGGCCGCCCGGCGGATGGCCGGTCGGCGCGGCCGAGTGGAGGGGTGAGGATGCGGATCCGCAAGGAGCTCTTCGCCGACGAACGCGACGACGATCTCCGGCTCGTCGGCCGACCGGTCCGCCGCCAGGACATCGAGGGCCACGTCACCGGCCGGTCGACCTTCTTCGACGATCATCCGGTGAGCGGGCTCTTGCACCTGCGCTGCGTCCGCTCGACCGAGCACCATGCCCGGATCCGCTCGATCGACACGACCGCAGCCGAGCGCGTGCCGGGCGTGCGGCGGATCCTGCGCCATGCCGATCTCCCCAAGAAGGCGCACAACATTTTGACGATCTTCAATTTCGGCATCGACGACGAGCCGGCGCTCGCGGACGGCAAGGTCCGCTATCTGGGCGAGCCGATCGTCGCGGTCCTGGCCGAGAACCCGCGCGCCGCCGCCGAGGCCGTGGCCAAGGTGCGGGTCGACTACGATCCCTTGCCCGCCGTGTTCGACGTCGAAGAGGCACTGAAGCCCGGGGCCCCGCTCGTCAACGAGTACATCGGCCGTAACTGGTTCCGCTATTGGGGCGACTACGACTGCCAGCAGATCCGGTTCGGCGACGTCGAGGCGGCTCTGCGCTCGGCCGACCTCGTGGTCACCGGCCGCTACCAGATGTCGCCGATCGAGCACGCGCCGCTCGAGACCAACGGCTGCATCGTGGTGCCGGCCGAAGACGGGCGGTTCACCGTCTACACCTGCACGCAAGGGCTCTTCTTCTCGCTCGACAACACCGCGGCGCAATTGAAGATCGAGAGCAACCGGCTGCACTTCATCGGCGGCACGGTGGGCGGCGGCTTCGGCGGCAAGGTCGACACGGTGGTCGAGCCCTTGGCGGTGCTCGCCGCCATGCTCACCGGCCGGCCGGTCCGCTACGTCTTCTCCCGCGCCGAGGAGATGCAGGTCTCGAGCCCGCGCGGCGCCGAGCGGATCTACATCGAGGACGGGGTGATGCGCGACGGCCGGCTCGTCGCGCGCAAGATCACCCACTATCACGATGCCGGGGCCTATTCCCGGCTCTCGACCTACGGGACCATCAAATCCGCGGCCCACCATCCGGGGCCGTATTACATACCCAATGTCCGGGTGGACTCTTGGTGCGTGTTCACCAACCGCACGCCCTCTTCGGCGATGCGCGGCTTCGGCGTGACGGGCGGCGACTTCGCCCTCGAATCGCACATGGACGTGGTGGCCCGCGCGATCGGGATGGATCCCATGGAGTTCCGGATCCTCAACGCCTACCGCGACGGCGACATGAAGGCCCACCGCAAGCTCACCCAGGGGGCGGCGCTGATCGAATGCGTCCAGGTGGCCGCCGAGCTCGCCGGCTGGCCGCTCTCCGCGGAAGCCCGCCGGGCCTCCTCGCGGG
>JAILZQ010000206.1 GCA_023512415.1 Geminicoccaceae bacterium
CGGCTGCTGCGCCGCGCGCGCCGCCTACGGACCGGGCGGCCGCGGCGACCTCGAGCCCCCCTGGGCGCGGCCCGCCCGGGCCGAGGCCCGGGCCGCCGGCCGGGCCGGGCGCCGCCGCCGCCGCCCTCGCCCGGCTCGCCGCCCGCGGCCGCTTCAGGTGCCCCCGGCGCCGGCGCAGCGGCCGGCTCGGCCTCGCGGCGCCGGACCGGGGCCTTGCGGACCGGCTTCGCCCTGGCGCCTTCGGCCTTCTCCACCCGCCGGGGACGGCGGACCGGCTTCTCGGCCGCCGCCTCTTCGGACGGTGCCGCCGCCTCCCCGGGTGTCACCCGCCGCACGACCAGCTCGCTCACCGAGCGGATCACGCCCGTGACGGTGCCCAACAGGTCCTTGACCGCACCGACCGCGGCCCCACCGATCCCGCCCGCCGCCTCGAGCGCGGCGTTGGCGGCCGCCTTGGCGATCTCGGCGGTCCGCCCACCGGCCTCGGAAGCGGCATCGAGCGCGCCGTCGATCGCCCGCTTGGCGACCGTCGCGACGTCGGTGCCGGTCCGCGCCGCCGCCTCGATCGCCGCCCGAACGACGCCAGCAGCGGCACCGGCGACGTCGCCGCCCACATCGGCCACGCCGAGGACGGCGCCCTTGGCCGCCGCCCGCGCGGTGATCAGCAAGCCGCCCGCTTCCTGGGCCACGGCGAGCGCCGAGCGCGCCGCCTCTTTGGCGATGCCGAGCGCTTCGGTCGCCGCGCGCCCGGTCGCCCGGGCACCCTCGCGGACCCGGGTCCGCACGAGTTCGGCAATCTCTTCCTCGCTCCTCGCGACCTTCTCGAGCTCGCTCCTGACCGCGGCCTCGAGCGCGACGTCGCCCGCTGCGCCCGGGGCAGCCTCGGCCGCCGCCTCGTTCTCTCGCTGCATCGGTGTCCCCTTTCCCGACCGTCGGCTCTCAACATACGCATCCGGGGGAACCGGCAGAAGACAGGCCCAGGCCGGAAATCAACGGCCGCCGCGGGCGAGGTTCGAGGCGTACCACAAGAGGCTCACGGCCGGCCCGGCGAACTGACCGCGTGCCGCCTGAACGAGCGCCAGGCCGAGCAAGCCCAGGAGCGCGGCCCCCCTGAGATCGAGCTCCCCCGCCGTCGCGCTTCGCAGGCCGGCGTCGAGCACGGCCGCGCGCTCGGCGAGACGGCGCGGCAGCGGGATCTCGCGCGGCTCGGGGCTCGCGACGCGGACCAGCCCGCGCCCGGCGAGCTCGTCCAAGAGCCGCTCGAGCGGCCCTTCGTGGTGGATCAACAAGCTCGCGGTGAGCGGGTTGGCGTCGACCGCACGGATCCCGTCCAGGAGCGCGAGCTCGAGGGCGACGGCGTCGAACCAGGCGCGATCGCCGCGCCGGCGGTCGATCTTGAGCCGCACCCGGCCGGGTAGGCGGTGGACGAGCCGTGCCGGCTCCGGCTCAGCCATCCGAAACGGCCTCTTCGGCCGCCGTCGTGGCCGGTGCGGCGGCGCGCGCAGCGGCGGTCTCCTCGGCGAGCTCGGCGCGGGCTTCGGCGAGCATGTCCTCCGCCACTTCGGCGAGTTCGGCCACGGTCTCGCGGGTCGTCTCGTAAGCGAGGATGACCCCCTTGATCGCCGCCTTGGCGATCGGGCGGCCGACCCGCGCGATCACCGGCAACAGGACCGGTGCGAGCGCGAGCGTCGCCACGCCGACGAGCACGCCCGTCAGGATCGACTCGCCGCGTCCCCCGAGCGGTCCGAGCGCCATGCCCTGTCCCCCGTGCGAAGATGATGCGAATTCGGGGAATGCCACGTGCGGCGGAGGAGGTGCAAGCGCGCCCGGGGCGCTTATGATGGCATCGCGGCGCCCGCGCGGCGCCGGAGCGGAGGAGACACGATCATGGCGCTCGGTGAAGAGAAACCCGAGGAGACGGCCCGGCTGGTCATCGAAACGTCACAGGGCCGCCACGAATTCGCCTTCGAACAGGCGGAACTTGCGACGGTGACATCGGCCCACGTCGTCGTCCTTTTGAGCAACGCCAAGGGCGAGAAGGCCCGCGCCGTGCTGCCCAAGGCGATGCTCCGGAAGGTCGCCAGCCTGAAGCTCCTGTGGTGATCGTACCCCTGCCCGTCGCCCATCGGATCGCTCCGTCGGCCCGCTCGCTGCCACGAGAGGCCTTGGAAGACCTCGAGCGCGCGTGGCTCGCGCTCGAGCGGCCGAGCTTCGCCGCCCAGCTCTCCAGTATCCTCGGCACGCCCCTCGAGCAGATCATCCGCCTGTTGCCCGACGAATGGTCCGCGCGGCTCCGGGCAGCCGCGGAGGCGGCGGTCGTCCGTGCCTACGATCTGGCGCGCCCGACCCTGGACGACCGGCAGGTGGCGAGCGGCCCGGCGGCGCACCGGCTCGCCGCCGCCGCGACCGGCGCGCTCGGCGGGTTCTTCGGCCTGCCGGCGCTGCTCCTCGAGCTCCCCACCACGACGCTCTTGATGCTGCGGGCGATCGCCGACGTGGCGCGGGCCAACGGCGAGGACCCGGCGAGCCCGAAGACCCGGCTCGCCTGCATCAAGGTCTTCGCGATCGGCGGTCGCAGCCGCGCCGACGACTATGCCGAGCTCGGCTATTACGAGCTGCGGCTCGGCCTCGCCTGGCAGTTCACCACCGTGCCCGCGCTCGAGGCCGGTGCCGCCCCTGCCCTGCCGCAGCCGATCGGCCTCTTGCGGGCGATCGGCGCCCGCTTCGGCGTGGTCGTCACCGACAAGGCCGCGGCGCAAGCCGTGCCCATCCTGGGTGCGGTCGCGGGTGCCGCGGTCAACACGCTCTTCATGGACCACTTCCTCGGCGTGGCGGACGGCCATTTCACGGTCCGTCGCCTGGAGCGTCGGTTCGGTCGACCGGCGGTCGAGGCCGCCTATCGGGCGATCGGCGCCCGCCACGGCAACCCGCGTGGGCTCACGCGAACGCCACGACGCAGGCGAAATAGACGAGCAGCGTGAGCAGGTCCTGGACGACGGTGGCGACCGGCCCCGAGCCGTAGGCCGGATCGAGGCCGAGCCGGCTCAAGATCCACGGGAACACGAGGCCGACGGAGGAAGCGGTGGCGCCGGCCGCGAACAACGCCACCGCGACCGCCGCGGCGAGCCCCGGGCTCGCGCCCAACCACGCCGCCGCCGGGATCATGGCGAGGCCCAACAGGCTGCCGAGGATCGCCCCGGTCGCGAGTTCGCCCCGGAGCACCCGGCCGAGGGGCGCCTGCTCGAGCGACAGGCCGCGTACCGCCACCGCCTCGGTCTGGGTGCCGATCGCATCGGCCAGGTAGACGATCGCCGGGACGAAGAAGGAGATCGCGACCTCGGCCTGGAGCCGGGATTCGAAGCCGGCCATGACACCCGCGGCGAGGATGCTGCCGGCGAGACCGACCAGGAGCCAGGGCAACCGATTGACGACACGCCGGACGGGCGGCAGGGCGAGCGCCCCGGTCGCGTGGTTGGCCGAATCGACGATGCCGGCGAAGCGGCGCAGATCCTCCTCGTGTTCGCGCAGCAGCACGTCGACCAGCGCCGTGGGCGGCACCACGCCGAGGAAGCGTCGCTCCGCGTCGACCACCGGCACGGCCGCGAGCCGGTGCTGATGCGCCACGATCGCCACCCGCTCCTGGTCGGTCTCGGCATCGACCGTGGGCGGGGGCGGCCGCATCAGCGACCCCAAGGGGATGTCGCGTGCCGCGGCCAACAGCTCGGCGGTCGGCACCACACCCATGAGCCGCCCCGCCTCGTCGACCACCCAGACCGGATCGAGCGATGCGTGATGTTCGGTCGAAAGCCGGGCGACCATCTCGGCGACCGGCTCGCCCTCGCGGCCGATCGGCACGCGGGGCTCCAGATGGCCGCGGGCGGTCTCGGCGATCGGGGTCGGCGGCCGGTTCATGCGCGTTCTCCCTCCCGCACCCGGTCGGCGCGACCGCCCCCTTCGAGCGACCCGGTCGCCGCAGCTCGTCCCGCGGTGCAGCAGCCGCTTCGCAGCGCATCATGGCGATCGTGTGACGGAAGTGCTATCCGTCCCGCGTCTTCGGGCCACCGAAACGGGGAGACACCGGTGCACCTCGTCGATCTTCCCGGGGTCGAGATCCGCGGCCCCATCCTCGCCGGATTCGAGCGGATCCTGACGCCGGATGCGGTGGCCTTCCTCGCCGACCTGGAGCGCCGCTTCGGCGGCGAACGGAAGCGGCTTTTGGCGCTGCGGGCGGAGCGGCAGAAGCGGCTCGACGCGGGCGCGCTGCCCGACTTCCTGCCGGAGACCGCGCACATCCGCGCCGCCGAGTGGAAGGTCTGGCCGGCCCCGGCCGATCTGCAGGACCGCCGGGTCGAGATCACCGGCCCGGTCGACCGCAAGATGGTGATCAACGCGCTCAACTCGGGCGCTTCCTGCTACATGGCGGACTTCGAGGACGCCACCACGCCCACCTGGGTCAACCTGGTCTCGGGCCAGCTCAACCTCCGGGACGCCGTTCGGCGCACGATCGGCTACGACGATCCGCAGACCGGCAAGTCCTATCGGCTGGCCGAGAAGACCGCGGTCCTGTTGGTCCGACCGCGCGGCTGGCACCTGCCGGAGGCGCATCTCTTGGTCGATGGCGAGCCCATGTCGGGGGCGCTCTTCGACTTCGGCCTCTTTTTCTTCCACAACGCGAAGGAGCTCGTTGCCCGCGGCAGCGCCCCCTACTTCTACCTTCCCAAGCTCGAGAGCCATCTCGAGGCTCGGCTGTGGAACACCGTGTTCCATCACGCGCAAGCCCGGCTAGGCCTGCCGGTCGGGACGATCAAGGCCACCGTGCTCGTCGAGACGATCCTCGCCACCTTCGAGCTCGACGAGATCTTGTGGGAGCTGCGCGAGCACTGCGTCGGGCTCAATTGCGGCCGGTGGGACTATATTTTCAGCTACATCAAGAAGCTGCGGGCGCATCCCGACCGCGTGCTGCCCGACCGGGCGCTCGTGACGATGACCACACCCTTCATGCGCGCTTATTCGCGGCTCGTGATCAAGACCTGCCATCGCCGCGGCGCGCACGCGATGGGCGGGATGGCGGCGCAGATCCCGATCCGCCACGATCCGGTCAAGAACGAGGCGGCCCTCGCCCGGGTGCGGGCCGACAAGGAGCGCGAGGCGAACGACGGCCACGACGGGACCTGGGTGGCCCATCCCGGCCTCGTGCCGGTCGCCAAGGAGGTGTTCGACCGGCTGATGCCGGGGCCGAACCAGGTGGACAGCGACAAGCAGCGCGACTTCACCGCGACCGCCGCCGAGCTCCTCGCGCCACCGCCGGGGCCGATCACCGAGCAGGGCCTCCGAACGAATTGCAGCGTGGCGATCGGCTACATCGAGGCGTGGCTGCGGGGCATCGGCTGCGTACCCTTGAACGACCTCATGGAGGATGCCGCGACCGCCGAGATCAGCCGGGCCCAGCTCTGGCAGTGGCGCCGTCACGGTGCCC
>JAILZQ010000011.1 GCA_023512415.1 Geminicoccaceae bacterium
GAGCCGTCGGTGCGGCCGGCGCCGCCGGCGCAGCGGCAGGTGCGGCCGGCGCCGCGGGCGCAGCGGAGGGTGCGGCCGGGGGGGTGCTCGCGGCGGGGGTCGGGGCCTGCGGGACGGCCGCTGGAGGCGGGGGAGCGGTCGGCGCGGCCGCGAGCGGTCGGCCGACCACCGGTCGGCTGCGCTTCACCTCGACCGCCACCGGCTTGCTCCGCCCGTGGCTGAAGCTCTGGCGCACCACACCGCTCTCGACGGTCTTCTTGAGCTCGATCCGCGGCGGCGCCGTGCGGGCGATGCCGATCCGCGGATTCTTGTCGTCGCCCTTGACGTCGGTCATCGATCGTCACCGCCCTCTTGCGTTCCGCTCCCGCCCGGCGCCGACGGCCGGGTGCCCCGGACGAGCCCCTCCAGCCGGACGAGCTCGCGCTCCAGCCGACGAGCGAGGCCACCCGCCTCGACCGCGACGTACACCAGCTCGTCGCGCCCCAAAGCGCGGCCGAGCTCGGCCCGCTCCAGGCTGGAAAACAGCGGCACGTCGCCGGCGAGGCGACGCAGTTTGAGTGCCTGGCTCCCGGCGTCGCGAGCCGTCAGCACGAGGCCGACCCCGCCCGCCTCGAGCGCCGCCTCGACTTGCTCGAACCCGACCACCACGCAGCCGGCGCGCCGGGCGAGGCCCAGCAGGTCGAGGCAGCGCCGGCGGACCGCTGCCTCGACGCGCTCGGCCAGATCGGCCGGCGGTCGGGCCGCGGTCGCGGCCGCCTTGGCGAACAGGTTGCGTCGCACGGCCTCGGTCAGCGCCGACCGCTCGGCGGTGATCCAGAGGCCGCGACCCGGCAACCGCTCGTCGACGTCCGGGACGACCGTCCCGTCCGGCGCCAGCACGAAGCGGACCATGCGCGCCCGCTCGCCCGCTCGGTGTGCGACGAGACAGCGGCGGCGCCCGCCGCCCGATTCGAGCTCGATCGAAAGGGCCTCGCCGGTCACGCTGATGCCGCGGCCTCCTGCTCCTGGGCCGCCGCCGGCGGCTCGATCCACCCGAGACGGACGCGTGCGTCCATCACCACCTCACCCGCCGCCTCGGGCCCGAGCCCCGAGCCCGGTAGCATCTCGGCGAGCTCGTCGCCGGCCAGATCGGCCAGATCCTCGAGCGACTTGACCCCCTGGCGGGCGAGCTTGACGATGCTCTCGAGGTCGAGCCGGTCGTAGGTCAAGAGGTCATCGGCCACGCCCAGCGCGCGCGCCTCGGCCTCGAGCGCCTGTCGACGCTCCTCGAGCCAGCTCTGGGCGCGTTCTTTGAGGGCGGCCGCGATCTCCTCGTCGAAGCCCTCGATCTGGGCGAGCTCTTCCTCGGGCACCGCGGCCAGCTCCTCGATCGAGGAGATACCCTCGCTCGCGAGCAGCTGGGCGATGACCTCGTCGACGTTGAGCGCCGTCGTGAACAGCTCGGTGAGCTCCTTGAACTCGCGCTGGCGACGCTCGGAATCCTCGCTCTCCGAGACGATGTCGATGTCCCAGCCGGTGAGCTGGCTCGCCAGCCGCACGTTCTGACCGCGCCGGCCGATCGCGATGTGCTGCATGTGGTCGGGAACGATCACCTCGATCCGCTTCGCCTCCGGGTCGAGCACGACCTTCGACACCTCGGCCGGGGCCAAGGCGTTGCAGACGAAGGTCGCGGGATCGGGCGACCAGGGGATGATGTCGACCTTCTCGCCACCCAGCTCTTGGACCACCGCCTGGACGCGCGAGCCGCGCATCCCGACACAGGCGCCCACCGGGTCGATGCTGCCGTCCTTGGAATAGACCGCGATCTTGGCACGCGAACCGGGATCGCGGGCGCAAGCTTTGATCTCGATGATCCCGTCGTAGATCTCCGGCACCTCCTGTTCGAACAGCTTCATCATGAAGCCCGGATGGGTGCGGGAAAGGAAGATCTGTGGGCCGCGGCTCTCGTGCCGCACGTCGTAGACGTAGGCTCGGATGCGGTCCTTCACGTGGAAGATCTCGCGCGGGATCAGCTCCTCCTGGCGGATCATCGCCTCCGCCCGCCCGAGATCCACGAGGATGCCCGAGCGTTCGACCCGCTTGACCTCGCCCACCACGATTTCGCCGATCCGATCTTTGAAGTCGTTGTATTGGCGCTCGCGCTCGGCGTCGCGCACCTTCTGCACGATCACCTGCTTGGCGCTCTGCGCGGCGATCCGGCCGAGATCGATCGGCGGCAGCGGCTCCAGGATGTGGTCGCCCACCTGTGCCGCCGGGTTGCGCTCGCGCGCCTCCTCGAGGGTGATCTGCTTGGCCGGGTCTTCGACCGTCTCGACCACCTCGAGCTCGCGATAGAGCTTGATCTCGCCGGTTCGCCGGTCGATCTCGGCGACGATTTCGTGCTCCTGACCGTATTTGCGACGGGCGGCCGTCTGCACGGCCTGCTCCATCGCCGCCACCACCTCCGCGGTGCTGATGCCCTTCTCCTGGGCGACCGCCTCGGCCACCCGCAACAGCTCGCCGCGGCCGAATCCGGTGGTCTCCATCACGTCCCCTCTCCCTCACCCGGTCCGTCGGCGGGTCCGCGCCGCGGCCGGCATCGGCTCGGCCAACAGCTTCGCCCGTCGCACGGCGGCGAGCGGCACGTCGACCGGCCCGTCTTCGGCTTCGATCGTCACGGTCGTACCGTCGCAGCCCACCAGCCTGCCGGTGAACCGCCGCCGCCCGCCGATCGGCTCCTCCGTCTCGATCCGCGCCCGCTCTCCGGCGAACCGACGGAAATGCTCGGCCGTCACGAGCGGCCGCTCGATCCCCGGCGAACTCACTTCCAAACGATAAGCCTGTGGGATCGGGTCCGCCACGTCGAGGACGGCCGAGACGGCGTGGCTGATCGCCGCGCAATCCTCGACCGTCATCGGCCGGGCATGGTCGCGTGGCTCGGCCGTGATCTGCAACGTCGGACGGCCACCGCCCACGAGGCGCACCTGCACGAGCTCGAAGCCCATGGCGGCGAGCGTCGGCTCGATGAGCGCGGCGAGGTCGGTGGAGGACGAGATCCCTGTCAAACGGACACGCCAAAGAGAGCGGGCGACAACCCACTCTCTCCTGAAACAGTCGGAGTAGGAGCTGGCCTCTATATGGCGCCGAACCCGCCCTCAGGCAAGCCCGATCCGCTCGATCTCCCGCCGCCGGCAGCGGAAATAGACCGGCCGACGACCGGCCGCCAACGCCTTCGCCTCGTAACGGGTGATCGGTCGGTCGGACCAGGGCGTCCGCCAGTCGGCCGCCCGCTCGGCCAGCCATTCGAGCCGCGGCTCACCCAGGATCGCCTGGAGCATCCAGCGCGCATAGCCCGGATCGTCGGTCGCCAGACGCAACTCGCCGCCCGGGGCCAGCACGCGGGCCATCTCGGCCACCGTCGCCGGGGCCACGATCCGCCGCTTGTGGTGCCGCGCCTTGGGCCAGGGATCGGGGAACAGCACGTCGATCCGGGCGAGGGAGGCATCGGGCAGCGCCCGCAGCAAGAGCCGCGCGTCGTCGACCAGGATCCGGACATTGTCGAGGCCGCGCGCCTCGATCCCCGCGAGCAGCCGGGCCACGCCCGAAAGGAACGGCTCCACCCCCAAAAAGCCCTGCTCCGGGTGGGCGATCGCCTCGGCCTCGAGATGTTCGCCACCGCCGAAACCGATCTCGAGGCGCACCGCCTCGACCGGCCGCGCGAAGAGCGCACGCGGCTCCAGCCGGCCGACCTCGGGCAGGGCGATCGCCAGGCGCGGCAGGAGCGTCTCGAGCAGCCGCTTGCGCCCCGGCCGCAGCCTGGGCCCGACGCGCCGGCCGTAGATCAGCCGCCGGCGGGTCGGCGCACCACTCTCGGCGAGGTCGGGCCCGGCCTTCTCCGACCCCGTGCCGCTGCCGGCTGCCGGCTCGGCCTCAGTTGAAGGCGCGGCGCAGCTCATCCACGAGGTCGCGACGTTCCCAAGAGAAACCGCCGTCGCTCTCCGGTGCGCGTCCGAAATGGCCGTAGGCCGCGGTCCGCGCATAGATCGGTCGCGACAGGCCCAGATGCAAGCGGATGCCGCGCGGCGAAAGATCGACCAGCTCGCGCAAGGTGCGGCCGAGCCGCTCCTCGTCGACCTCGCCGGTGCCGAGCGTGTCGACATAGAGCGAGAGCGGCTTCGAGACCCCGATCGCGTAAGCGAGTTGGATCAAGCATTTGCGGGCGAGCCCCGCGGCCACCACGTTCTTCGCGAGATAGCGGGCGGCATAGGCCGCCGAGCGGTCGACCTTGGTCGGGTCCTTGCCGGAGAAGGCCCCGCCGCCGTGCGGGGCGGCCCCACCGTAAGTGTCGACGATGATCTTGCGGCCGGTGAGCCCGGCATCGCCGTCCGGCCCGCCGATCACGAATTGACCGGTCGGGTTCACGTAGAACTCCTCCTCGGAGCACATCCAGCCCTCGGGCAGAGCCGCCAGGACGTAGGGCCGAACGATCTCGCGCACCTCCGCGGGCTTGAGGCCCTCTTTGTGCTGGGTGGAGACGACGATGGCCGTGGTCCCGACCGGCCGACCACCAACGTAACGCAGCGTGACCTGGCTCTTGGCGTCCGGCCCGAGCTCCGGGAGCTGGCCGGCGTGGCGAGCCGCGGACAAGCGCCGCAGGATCTCGTGGGCGTAGTGGATCGGCGCCGGCATGAGTTCGGGCGTCTCGTCGCAGGCATAGCCGAACATGATGCCCTGATCACCGGCCCCCTCGTCCTTGCCGGCCGCCGCGTCGACGCCCCGGGCGATGTCCGGCGACTGCTCGTGCAGCAGCACGTCGATCTGCGCCTCGTGCCAATGGAAGCCCTTCTGCTCGTAACCGATCGACTTGATCGCCATCCGCGCCACGTGGCGGATCAGATCGGGCGTGATCCGGCTGTTCGGCCCCGGCCGGCACTCACCGGCGATCACCACCCGATTGGTGGTGGCGAGCGTCTCGCAGGCGACCCGCGCCTCCGGATACTCGGCCAAGAACAGATCGACGACCTCGTCGGAGATTCGGTCGCAAACCTTGTCCGGATGGCCTTCCGAGACGGATTCGCTCGTGAACAGGTAATCGGACGCCGGCATCGGGGAGCGGTCTCCTGGAAAAGAGCGCGAGCGCGCTGGAGGCGGCCCGGATGAACCGCCGCCGGGCATAAGACAGGAACCGGCCGGCCGGTCAAGCCGAGCTTCGCTCGCCCGGGCGCAGCGCCGTGCTCGCCTCGCTCACCGCCCGGATCAGCTCGTACAGCCGACGCCGCAGCAGCGGATCGGCGATCGCGTTGAACGCACGCACGAGCTCCAGGGTCTCCCGCCGATCGACCGAAGGTGCGGCCGGCGCGGCCTCGGGTCGCCGCTCCGGCTCGAACACGAAGCCCACGCCCGGCTCGGCGAGCCCCGGCCCCGAGGCGGCCGCAGGGGTCTCGACCAAATCTTCGAAGAACCAGGCGACCGGGACATCCAAGATGGCCGCCAGCCGCCACAGCCGGCCGGCACCGATCCGGTTGGCGCCGCGCTCGTATTTTTGGACCTGCTGGAAGGTCACACCCAAAAGCTCGCCCAGCCGCTCCTGGCTCAAGCCCATGAGCGCTCGGCGCAGCCGCAGGCGACGGCCGACGTGCCGGTCGACCGGGTCCACCTCCTCTGCCCGCCACGACCTCGGCGATGTGCTCACGGCCGGGCCCGCCCCGCGTCGGTTCCGCGCCAGAGGTGCCACGCGAGGCCGGCGAAAACAACCAAAAATAGCATTAGCGTCGAGATGCCGCTCGTTTTTCGGTAGAACGGCGGATGCGCCAACCGGGCGGGGAGCGGGACGTCGAGCACCCCCGTCGCACCGAGGCCGAGCCTCGCGACCTCGCGACCGAGCGCGTCGGTCACGAGCGAGATCCCGGTGTTGGCCGCGCGGACCAGCGGCAGACCCTCCTCGACGCTCCGCAAAGCAGCCATGGCCGCGTGTTGGTAGGGACCGGAGCTGTGCCCGAACCAGGCGTCGTTGGTCAGGTTCAAGAGGAAGTCGGGTCGGTCGATCGGGTCGATCGCCCGACCCGGGAAGATCGCTTCGTAGCAGACGAGCGGACCGAACGCCGGCAGGCCGGCGAGCCGGATGGTCCGCCGCCCCGGCCCCGGGACGAAATCGATCGTGCCGTGGGTGAGCTTCTCGAGGCCGATCCGCTCGAGCACCGCCCGCCAGGGCAGGTACTCGCCGAAGGGCACGAGGTCCACTTTGTCGTAGCGGCCGACGATCCTACCCGCTTCGTCGAGGGCGAACACGGAATTGGCCGCGACCGGCGGTTGGCGCTCGAGCTCGAAGCGATCGCCGCCCGTGACCAGATAGCCGCCGCGCGGCGCCGCCTGGCCCAAGAGCTCGCGGACCACGGGCTCGCGCTCGATCTGGTACGGCACCGCGCTCTCGGGCCAGACGACGAGGTCGATCGGTCCCTCGGCCGGTTGAGCCGAAAGCTCGAGATGGCGGCGGAACCATGCCGCCCGCTTGTCCGGGTCCCACTTGTGGTGCTGCTCGATGTTGGCCTGGACGATCCGGATCCGCGCGCCCGGCGCCGGCTCGGGCCCCAAAAGGGCGAGCCGAGCCGCGCCGCCGGCGGCGAGCGCCAAGAGCAACAGCGCAGCCGCCGCCGGACCTTTGCGGGGCCGCGAGTCGGGCGCCAAAAGGGCGGCGCCGGGCAGGATGGCGATCGCCGCGGTCCAGAGGGTGAGCCCCGGGCTGCCGATCCAGGCGGCCGGCTGGAGGAGCGCGGGCCAAGGCGCCCAGACGATCGCGAGCGGGTTCCAGGTGAAGCCCAAGAGAACGGCCTCGCGCAGGCCGTCGGTGACGGTCCAGGCGAGCGCCAGGGCGAGGGCCGCGGCGAGCGGCGAGCGCCAGGAGCGAACGGTGGCGAGCATGGCCGCGGCCAACGGGAAGAGCGCGTTGAGCGCGGCGAGCCCGACGACCGCCGGTACGGCGAGCGCGCCGAACCGTTCGGGATCGGTGAAGAAGGCGATCCCCACCCAATAGAGGCCCGCGAGGTGCCAACCGAAGCCGAAAGCGAAGCCGCGTGCCGCCACCCCGGCCGGGCTCCCCGCGGTCCGGAGGAGGGCGAGCCAGAGCGCGAAGGCCAAAAGTGCGGGAACGAGGTGGACGGGTGGCAGGGCGAGCGTGGCGACCGCGCCGAGCGCGAGGCAAGCGAGCAGCGGCCGGATCCGGCCGGCGCGCGTGCGAGCCGACCCGCTCAAGCGGCCGGTCGGGCGAGGTCGCCCCCCGCCTCGTCGGCGCGCGTGCGGCGCACGCTCACGCGCTTGATCCGCCGTGGATCGGCGTCGAGCACCTCGAACCGCACGCCCGAGGGATGCTCGACCACTTCGCCGCGCGCCGGCACCCGGTCGACGAGCGCGAAGATGAGGCCGGCCACGGTGTCCGCCTCGTCGCGCTCGTCTTCCCCCAAAAGACGCAGACCCAGCCGTTCCTCGAGTTCCTCGAGGTCGAGCCGCCCGTCCACCTCGAGGGTCCCGTCCGGCCGCTCGACGAGCTGCGGGGTCCGTTGCGCGGCGCGCTCGTCGGCGATCTCGCCCAAGAGCTCGCTCACCACGTCCTCGAGGGTGACGAGACCGTCGGTACCGCCGAACTCGTCGACCACCACCGCGAGGTGCTGACGGCTGGTCCGCAGCTCCAAGAGCAGCTCCAGAACCCGCATCGAGGGCGGCACGACCGGCACTTGGCGAACGATCCGCTCGAGCACGAAATCGGCACCGTCGCCCCAATAGTCGAGCAAGTCTTTGAGATGGACGATGCCGATCACTTCGTCGAGGGTCTGGCGGTAGACGAGGAGCCGGGAATGGCCGGCCGTGCGCATCGCGGCCACGACCTCGGCGAGGCTCGCCTCGACCGGTACCGCCTTGACGTCCGAGCGCGGCACCATGATGTCGGCGACCTCGAGCTCGCCGAAGGACAGGGCCCGTTGGACGAGTGCACGCTCCTCCTCGGACAGCCGCCGGTGCTCGCCGCCTTCGGTCTCCTCGAGGATCTCTTCGAGGGTCCGGCGCAGCGAACCCTCCTGCTCCGGGCCCAGAGCGAGCTCCCGCAGCCGGCGCAAGAGCCCCTCGAGCAGCGAGGGGGGCGGGCCGTTGCGCCGCGGCAGGGGCCTCAAGGCACCGCCTCCAGGGCGTACGGATCGGCGATCCCGAGGTCGGCGAGGATCCGCCGCTCGAGCGCCTCCATGGCCTCGGCCGCTGCCGGCTCCTCGTGATCGTAGCCCAAGAGGTGCAAGGTGCCGTGCACGACGAGGTGCGCCAGGTGGTCGGCGAGCGGCTTGCCGGCCGCCGCGGCGTCCCGCGCGCTCGTCTCGAGGGCGATCGCGATGTCGCCGAGCGGCCAGGGGCAGTCGGTGGGGACACCCGGTGCTCGCGGACCGGCCGGGAACGACAGGACGTCGGTCGGCGCGTCCTTGCCGCGGAAGCCGCGGTTGAGCGCGCGGACCGCCGCATCGTCGGTCAAGAGGACGGTCACCTCGGCCGGAGGGCCCGGAGGGCCCACCACGCGAAGGGCGGTGGCCACGGCACTCCGGCAGATGGCCTCGGGATCGGTGACGGCCCTGTTCCAGCCTTCGGCCTCGACCGTCACCTCGGTCGGGTGAGAGCTACTGTCGCTGTCCATCGCTCGAGCCGGACGCCCGCCGCGGGCGTCGTCTCTCTCCTTCCGCGAGCGGCTGCTCGGCAGCAGCGGGGCCTTCGTAAGCCTCGATGATCGGCGTGACCAGCGGGTGACGCACGATGTCGCTTCGATCGAAGTGGACCGTGGCGATCCCCGGCACGTGGGCGAGCCGGGCGACCGCGTCGGCGAGGCCCGAAGGGGTGCCGGGCGGCAGATCGGTTTGCGTCGGATCGCCCGTGACGACCATCCGCGACCCTTCGCCCATCCGGGTGAGGAACATCTTGAGCTGCGCGGGCGTGGTGTTCTGCGCTTCGTCGAGGATGACGAAAGCGTGGCTCAAGGTCCGCCCCCGCATGTAGGCCAAGGGCGCGATCTCGATTTGGCCGCTGTCGATCCGCAGCTGGACCTTGCCCTCCGGCAGCATGTCGCGCAGCGCGTCGTAGAGCGGCCGCAGATAGGGATCGACCTTCTCCTTCATGTCACCGGGAAGGAACCCGAGCCGCTCGCCGGCTTCGACCGCCGGCCGCGAGAGGATCAGCCGCTCGACCCGGTGCTGTTTGAGGAACGACACCGCCATGGCAACCGCCAGGTAGGTCTTGCCCGTACCGGCCGGCCCGAGCGCGAACACCAGCTCGAACCGCTCGAGGGCGCGCAGATAGGCGAGCTGGTTGGCCGAGCGGGCGACGATCAGCTTGCGGTCGGTGCGGATGGCGTAATGCTCGGCCCGATCGGCCGGGCCGACCTCACCGCGGCGCATGCGGAGCGCCGCGTCGACCTCCTCTCGGCCGATCGCGAGGCCTCGGCGGAGCTGGCCGTAGAGGTCCTCGAGCACGGCCGCGGCGGTTTGCACGTCGGCGTCGCTGTCGCCCTGGATGAACACCTCGTTGCCCCGGCTGACGATCGTCACCGGCAGCTTCTGCTCGATCCGCGCGAGGTTCACGTGATGCTGGCCGAACAGCACGGCACAAGCCGCGTTGTCGTCGAAATGGACTCGTCGGCTGGCACCGCGCGGGCTGTCGAGTGGATTCGAGGTCTTCAGGCGCGCCCCTCCCCGGTTGCGCCGGCCGCCCTCCGGCCGGCGAGGCTGTGCGCATGAGAGCCGGTGATCGTGACGGTTACGAGATCGCCCGGTTGGAGCCCCGTGCCGTCGAGGTGCACGGGCTGCTGCCAGGGCGTACGGCCGACGAGCTGGCCCGGATGGCGTCCCGGGCCGTCGATCAGCACCGGCACGGTCCGGCCGACCGTGGCCTCGTTGAAGGCCCGAGCTTGCTCGGCCAAGAGCGCCTGCAGACGTTGCAGACGCTCGGCCTTGACCGCCTCCTTCACCTGGCCGCGCATGACCTGGGCCGGTGTGCCCGGCCTCGCCGAGTATTTGAAGGAATAGGCCTGGGCGAAGCCGACGGTGCGGACGAGGTCCAAGGTCGCCTCGAAATCCGTCTCCCGCTCGCCCGGGAAGCCCACGATGAAGTCCGAGGAGAGGGCGAGATCGGGCCGGACCGCGCGCAGGCGCTCGACGATCCGGCGATAGGCCTCGGCCGTGTAGCCGCGGTTCATCGCCTCGAGCACGGCATCCGAGCCCGACTGCACCGGCAGGTGCAGGTGGGGGACGAGCTGCGGGATCCGACCGTGCGCCTCGATCAAATCCTCGCTCATGTCCTTGGGGTGGGACGTGGTGTAGCGCAGTCGGACCACACCATCGAGTTCGGCGAGCGCGCCGAGCAGGCGGGCGAGCGACCAGCTCCGGCCGTCCGGCCCCTCGCCGTGATAGGCGTTGACGTTCTGCCCCAACAAAACGAGCTCCTTCGCGCCGCTCGCCAGGAGGCGACGGGCCTCGGCCAAGATCGCCGCGACCGGCCGGCTGGTCTCGGCGCCGCGGGTGTAGGGCACCACGCAGAAGGTGCAGAACTTGTCGCAGCCCTCCTGCACGGTGAGATAGGCCGAAACCGGGCTCGCACCCGACCGCTCGGGCAGATGGTCGAACTTGCTCTCGACCGGGAAGTCGGTGGCGAAGGCCGCCCACTGCTCGCGCGCCCGCCGGGCGAGCAGCTCGGGTAACCGGTGGTAGGCCTGCGGCCCCACGACCAGGTCCACGAAGGGCGCCCGCTCGAGCATCGCTTCGCCCTCGGCTTGCGCGACACAGCCGGCCACGGCGAGCAGCATGGTCTCACCCCGGGCGGCTCGCTCGGCGCGCAGGCGCTTCAGCCGCCCGAGCTCGGAATAGACCTTCTCGGCAGCCTTCTCGCGGATGTGGCAGGTGTTGAGGACGACCAGATCGGCCTCCTCGGGCGCATCGACCCGCGACCAGCCGTGCGCCGCCAAGGACTCCGCCATGCGGTCGGAGTCGTAGACGTTCATCTGGCAGCCGTAGGTTCGGATGAAAAGACGCTTGCTCACCGGCCGGCCGTCTGGGGCATCGGGCCTCGCCTTGCAGATGGGCCCGGATCGCCGAAGATCAACGGCCCCGGCGCCTCTTATAGCGGCAAACGCCCGGCGCGCGAAGACCGCCGGCCGACACCCCGTGGCACCGGCCGGCGTTCGGCTCAGGCCGCCGGCCGGCGGCCGCGAGCCCGGGGCTTGGTGCCGAGCCCGATCTTCTTGGCGAGGTTCGAGCGTTGCTCGGCGTAGGCCGGCGCAACCATCGGGTAATCGTCGGGAAGACCCCAGCGCTTGCGATACTCGTCCGGCGTCATGTTGTATTTCGTCTTCAGATGGCGCTTGAGCATCTTGAGCTTTTTGCCATCCTCGAGGCAGATGATGTAGTCGGGCATCACCGACTTTTTGATCGGAACAGCCGGGACGGGCTTCTCCGGAGCTTCCTTCTGCTCCTCGACACCTTGCGTGGCCAGGCTCGAGTACACCAGCTTGATGAGCTGCGGGATGTCGGCCACCGCGACCGTGTTGTTCGAGAGGTGTGCGGACACGATCTCGGTGGTCATGGACAACAGCTCGTTCGGGCTTATCTTCTCGGTCATTCCAGCGGATCCCCAGCAGCCGAGTAAACCGGCGGTCGCCGTCGCACCATATGAGGGTCGCGCCAAACCGCAAGCGCTTTTTTGATCCGCTGACAAGAAGGTCGATGGAAGTGAGCGAGACGACGCACGAACTCGACATCACCGGCGAGGTCTGCCCGATGACCTTCGTCCGCACCAAACTTCGCCTGGAGCGGATGGCCGAGGGCGAGATCCTCCGCATTCGGCTGCGCGACGGGGAGCCCTTGGCGAACGTGCCGCGCGCGCTGGCCGATCACGGGCACGAGATCCTGCGGCTCGAGGCCGCGGGCGAGGCGGTCTGGATCCTCGAGGTCAAGAAGCGGGGCCGGCTGCCGCGTTGAGCGGCGCGCCGAGCACGGCGCGGCCGCCGGGCGCGAGCACCCGGTCGAGCTCGCAGCGCATCGTGTGCGCGCCGACCCGGCTGCCGTCGGCGCGTTGGTAATAGTCCGGCCGGAGGCCGACGATCTCGAAACCGTGCCGCGCGTAGAGACGCTGCGCCGCGTGGTTGTCGACCGCGACCTCGAGGAACATCAACGTGGCCCCGGCCTCGCGCGAGCGCGCCATGGCGGCGCGCAGCAAGGCCGAGCCCACCCGCCTCCCGCGCCAGGGCGGCGCCACGCCCAAGGAGAGCAGCTCGCTCTCGTCGCGGGTCACTCGGCAGATCGCGAAGCCCACGCCGCGCAGCGCGTCGAGCCCGCCGAGCCCGCCCTCGTAGAGCCGGGCGATGAGCCCGAAGCCACCGGGAAGGGCGAGGAGATGGGCGAGGTCGGCGCGGCTCCAGGGCTCGCTGAAGCAACGTCGGTGCAGCCGCGCCAACCGGCCGAGGTCGAACGGGCCGACGGGCTTGACGGCGACCGTCCCGGGACGGCGCAGGCCGAGCATCTCAGGCCGCGACCACGAGCGGACGGCCGGCCTCGAGCCGAGCGTCGGGCGCCCGCAGATAGAGCGGCCGGACGGCCGAACCGGCCACGGGCGCGATCCCGCGCGCCGCCCGCGCCGCCGCCGCCCGAGCGACGGCCAGGGCATCCAATCGGACCCGTAAGGCCGGCGGGCCGGCCCAGTCCTCGAGGTCGACCAGCACGACCCGCTCGGCCGCGCGGGCCGCCGCCAGAGCAGCGTCGCGCTCGAGCAGCGCGGGAGGGCCCTGGGGGACCGCGTGGGCATCGAATCGCTGGACCGCGAAGCTGTCGCGCCCGCCCGGGCCGAGCACGAGAAGCGGGCTCCCTTCGGCCTGCGCCACCGTTTCGGCGGCCAGCTCCAGAACGCTCGGGGCGTAGACGGGCGAACCGGCGGCGAGCGCGAGGGCCCGGACCGCCGCGACCGCGGCCCGGGTCGCGGTGAAACTGCCGGGGCCGGTCGCCACGGCTAGCGCCTCGAGGTCGGGGAAGTCGAGCCCGGCCTCGGCCAAGGTTTCGCCCACGAGCGGTGCGAGCGCTTCGGCGCGCGCCCCCGGGCGCGCCCGCTGGAGCGCCCGGCCGCTCGCGTCGAGCAGCGCGACCTCCGGCCCCGCCGGAGCCATCCGCAGCGCCAAAAGCCGCACGTCGCGCCGGCTCAACCGACCGCGCGCACCTCGATCACGTCGGGCACGTAGTAGCGCAGCAGGTTCTCGATGCCGGCCTTCAAGGTCATGGTCGAGGAGGGGCAGCCCGAGCAGGCGCCACGCATCTGGAGATAGACCACGCCGCGCTCGAAGCCCCGGAAGACGATGTCGCCGCCGTCGCGGGCCACCGCCGGCCGCACCCGGGTCTCGATCAGCTCCTTGATCTGCGCCACCACCGGATCGTCCGAGGCGGTCTCCTCGACCTCCCCCTCGGCCCCCTCGGCGAGCACCGGATCACCCGAGAGATAGTGCTCCATGAGGGCGCCGAGCACGGCCGGCTTCAGTTCGTGCCACTCGACCCCCTCCTGCTTCGTGACGCTCACGAAATCGGCGCCCAGATAGACGCCGCGCACACCGTCGACGGCGAAGATCCGGCTCGCCAGCGGCGAGACCCGGGCCGCCTCGGCATCGACGAACTCGGCCACCCCTTTCGCCAGCACGGTCCGACCGGGCAGGAACTTGAGGGTGGCCGGATTGGGCGTGGGCTCGGTTTGGATGAACATGCGCGTCTCCCGGCTCGATCCCTCGACATGGCGCGGCCGCGCGCCGACCGCAAGGCCGCCCCTGCGTTACTTCTGCAGGACGTTCACGACCTCGTAGAGCTGGAAGCGGGCGAGCAGCAAGAGATAGCCCTGGGCCAACAGATGGTTCGGCCAGAACTGGCCGTCGGGACGGCCGTTGGCGACCACCCAGGGCTGCAATGCCGCCGCCCTACCGAGGCTCGCGAGCATCTGCTCCCAGACCCGGGCGAGGCCCCGCTCGCGCAAGATGCCCTCCATGTCGCGGCCCAGCTCGCGCAAGAGGACGTGGTAGGCGTAGAGGCGGCCCTTGTTGGCGTAGAAGAGATCGTCGGCGTCCCAGTCGTACCAGGCCCCGCTGTCGGCCAGCGCCTTCTGGTCGACAGCCGCCGCGGCCGCGCCGAGATCGGCGGCGATCCGCTCGAGCGTCGCCATGAGATTGTCGGCCCGGCGCTCGAAGGTCGCCTCGCCGCGCGCGAGCCGGGTATTGTACCGCTCGAGGTCGTCGATCGCCCGGCGGTACTGGCTCTCCGAGGAGGGCTGCACCGGTGTCGCGGACCATTCGAGGAACCAGACGTCGCCCGGATAGTTGAGCCGGCCGGCGGCCCCTTCGGCATCCGGGTCGACTTGGCTCGTGCCGCGAACCCGCGAGAGATGGTCGCGAAGCTCGATCGCGAAGCGGGCGACCGCCGCGACGATGCCCTGCTGGAAGTTGGGCATGTTGTCGAGCAATGTGGTCGGCTGGAACCAGGGGTCGTTCGCGGTCCAGCGGTGCATCTCGACCTCGCGCCGGACGAGGAGTGCGGCCACCGCCACCGCCCGGCTCGCCGGCGGCGCCACCTCGATCGTCTCGCCGATCGACGGGTCGTCATCGATCCGATGGAACCAGAGCGCACCGACCACGTAGTAGAGCGCGACGAGCCCGATCAGGAGGGCCGGCAGGAGGAGCCAGGCGAGGCCACGGCGGCGGGAGGTGGGGGCCGAGGTGGACGGCTCGCTCGCCAAGTTCGTGCTCAAACCTCGAGGAAGCCGACGCGGTCGTAGACCTCGGCGAGGATCGGCTCGGCGATCGCCCGGGCCCGCTCGGCACCATCGGCGAGCACGCGATCGACGTGCTCGGGGTTGGCCAAAAGCCCGCGCATCTCGGCGTTGATGGGGGCGAGCTTCTCGACGCACAGTTCGGCGAGCTTGGTTTTGAAGGTCGAGAAGAGGGTCGTGCGGAACTCTTCCTCGACCTCGGCGCGCGGCCGATCGGCGAGCGCCGCGTAGATGGTGAGCAAGTTGGTCGCCTCGGGCCGGTTCTTCTCGTCGACCCACACCCCCTCGATACTGTCGGACTTGGCGCGCCGGATCTTGGTGGCGATCGTCTCGGCGTCGTCGGTCAGGTTGATCCGCGACTGGTCGGAAGGATCCGACTTCGACATCTTCTTGGTGCCGTCGCGCAACGACATGACGCGCGTCGCCTCGCCCAGGATCATGGGCTCGGGCAGCGGGAAGAACCCCTCGGCGAAGCGGCGATTGAACGAGGCCGCGATGTCGCGGGCGAGCTCGAGATGTTGCTTCTGGTCCTCGCCCACCGGGACGTGGGTGGCCTTGTAGGCCAAGATGTCGGCAGCCTGCAGGACCGGATAGGCATAGAGGCCCACCGGTGCGTTCTCGCGGTCCTTGCCGGCCTTCTCCTTGAACTGGGTCATCCGGTTGAGCCAGCCGAGCGGGGTCACGCAGTTGAACACCCAGGCGAGTTGCGCGTGCGCCGGCACGTGGCTCTGGACGAACAGAATCGAACGCTTCGGGTCGATGCCACAAGCGAGGAGCGCGGCCGCGACCTCCCGCGTGTTCGCCCGCATCGCCGCGGGATCGTGGACGGTGGTGAGCGCGTGCTGGTCGACGATGCAATAGATGCAGTCGAACTCGTTCTGCAGCCGAACCCAGTGCCGGATCGCGCCCAGATAATTGCCGAGATGGATGCCGCTCGTGGGCTGGATGCCGGAAAAGACGAGACCACGCATGGCGGGACGAATCCGGAAGCTGGGAGCCGCGCTCGGTGCCGGGCCGGGCGGCGAACGGGCCCCCTGACCATCACGTGGCCCGGGGCCTGTCAAGCCGCACCCCCGCTGCCCGTGCCGGCCGGTGCCGTGGGACGGCGGACGAGGGCGGCACGGATCTCGCCGAGGTCGGCCGCCCCGACCAGGTGCACCCCCGTCAAGTAAAGGCCAGCGGCAGCAGCGATCGTGAGCGCGAGCCCCGAGGCCGTCGCGATCGCCGCGACCTCCCCCACCGCGAGCAGGAGGAGCAGAGCCAGCACGAGGTTCGAAGCTGCGAGGCGCAGCGCGCGGCCGCGCAGGCGCGGGCTCGGCTCGAAGGCACCGCGGCGGGCGAGGAGGAACGCCAAGAGCCCGGCGTTGAGCCAGCTCGCGGTCGAGGTCGCAAGGGCGATCCCGACATGGCCCCAGGTCCCGATCGTGGCGAGGATCACCCCGACGTTTGCCGAAAGGCAAAGCGCCGCCACCACGACCGGGGTCTTCGTGTCCTCGCGCGCGAAGAACCCGGTCGCCAGGACCTTGATGAGCACGTAGGCGGGCAGGCCGAGGGCGAAGGCGGCGAGGGCCGCGGCGGTCGCCTCGGCGGCGGCCCGGTCGAAGGCGCCGCGCTCGAACAGCACCGTGACGATCGGCCCCGCGAGCGTGCCGAGCCCGACCGCGGCCGGCAGGCTCAACAGGAGCGCGAGCTCGAGCGCGCGGTCGAAATTGTACCGGGCCGCCTCCTCGCGGCCGCCCCGGAGCTGGCGGGACAAGAGCGGCAGGAGGGCGGTGCCGAGCGCCACCCCGATCAGCCCCAAGGGCAGCTGCACGAGCCGATCGGCGTAGAACAGGTAAGAGACGGCACCGGTCGGCAGGTGCGAGGCGAACCAGGTGTCGATCACGAGGTTGAGCTGGTAGACGCCGGCGCCGAGCGCGCCGGGCAGGACGAGGCGCCAGAGCCGCGCGAGCCGGACGCGGTCGGCTGGCCCTGGCCAACGCGGCCAAAGCCGCCAGCCCGCACGAGCGGCGACCATCGAGAGGGCGCCGAACTGGAGGACGCCGGCGGCCAACACCCCCCAGGCGAGCGCATGGGCGGTACTCGAGCGGGTCGCGACGGCGAGGCCGATCGAAGCGACCAGGGCCAAGTTGAGGAGGATCGGAGCGAACGCGGCGGCGGCGAACCGGCCGATCCCGTTGAGCACGCCGGAAACGAGCGCGGCGAGCGAGATCAGCATGAGGTAGGGGAAGGTCAGCCTGGAGAGTTCGACCGCGAGCAGGTAGCGCTCCGAAGCGGGTTCGAAGCCGGTGGCGAGCGCCCGCACGAGCCACGGCATGGTGAGCTCGGCAACGAGCACCACCGCGGCCAGGATGGCGATCATGACGGTGAGCGCGTGGCTCGCGAAGGCGCGCGCCGACTCCGCCCCCTCCTGCTCGAGGGTCCGGGCGAAAAGGGGCACGAAGCCGGCGTTGAAGGCCCCCTCGGCGAACAGCCGGCGGAGCATGTTGGCGAGCTTGAAGGCGACGAAGAAGGCGTCGGCCGCCGCCCCGGCGCCGAGCACGGCTGCGATCAGAACATCGCGCAAAAAGCCCAGGATGCGCGAAGCGAGCGTGAGGCTGCCGACGGTCGCCGCCGCCCGGACCAGGTTCATGGCGCGCTCGTGGCCTCGACCCGGGTCCCGGCGAGCGCCTCGCGCAGGCGTTTTTCGACGCGGGCGAGCTTGCTCTTGCTCGTGATCTTCATGCCGAAGACGTCTTTGACGTAGAACACGTCGACGACCCGCTCGCCATACGTTGCGATGTGCGCGCTCTGGATCACGATGCCGAGCTCTTTGAGGGCTTTGGCGAGATCGTAGAGGAGCCCCGGGCGGTCCCGGCCGTTGACCTCGATGACCGAGAGCGTGCGGCTCGCGGCGTTGTCGACCAGTACCCGCGGCTCGACCTCGAAGAGCCGCGTGCGGGTCGGCGGCGCGCGGCGAGCGAGCTCGCGCTCGAGCCAGGAGGGATCGGCGAGCGCCCGCTCGATGTTGCGGCGGATCCGCTCCAATCGTGGCGGATCGTCGATCGCCTGCGCGCTCTCGGCATCCTGGAAGCCGAGCACGTCGAGCGCCATGCCGTCGGTCGTGGTGACGATGTGGGCGTCGACGATGCTCGCCCGGCTGACCGCCAGGGCGCCCGCGATCTCGAGGAACAGCCCGGGATGGTCGGCCGTGTAGATCAGGACCTCGGTCCGGGCCCGGAAGGTGTCGACCCGGAAGTCGATCGTGAGCTTGGCCCCGGTGCGGTCGGCATTGCGGATCAGCGCCGCGTGGCGGATCTGCTCCTCGAGGGGGAAGCCGACCCAATAGCGCGGGTCGAACCGCTCCTCGTAGGCGGCGATCTCCTCGCCGGTCCAAGGTTCCTCGCTCGCCGTAGCCAAGGCCCCGGCGAGCTTCGCGCGCGCCGCTTCCGCCCGGGCTGCCCGCAGTCCCTCGGCGTCGCCGGTCTGCATCACGGTCGAGGCGGCGTTGTAGAGATCGCGCAGGAGCTGACCTTTCCAGCCGTTCCAGACGTTGGGGCCGACCGCGCGGATGTCGGCCGCGGTCAACACCAAAAGGAGCCGCAGACGCTCGGGTGACTGGACGATCGCGACGAAGTCCTGGATGGTCTTGGGATCGTCGAGATCGCGCTTGAACGCGACGTCGCTCATCAGGAGGTGATGGCGAACCAGCCAACGAACGGTGTCGGTCACCGCTTCGCCGGTTCCGAGGCGGCGGCACAAACGTTCGGCGATCTCGGCTCCGACCTCGCTGTGGTCGCCACCGCGACCCTTGCCGAGATCGTGGCAGAAGGTCGCGAGGAACAGCTCGGTACGGGTCAAGAGCTTGGGCATGATCGAGGTGGCGAGCGGCAGCTCGCCCGCGAGTTCGCCACGCTCGATCTGGCCGAGGACCCCGATCGCCCGGATCGTGTGCTCGTCCACCGTGTAGACGTGGTAGAGATTGTGCTGCATCTGGGCGACGATCCGGCCGAAATCCGGCACGAAACGTCCGAGCAGACCGGCCTCGTTCATCCGAGCGAGCGCGAGCGCGGGATCCTTGCGCGAGGTCAGCATCTCGAGGAACAGGCGGTTGGCCACCGGATCGGCGCGCAGCGCCGCATCCACCCGCCGCAGGCTCTGGCCGAGCGCGGTCAAGGCCTTCGGGTGGATGTCGAGCTCTTTTTCCTGGGCCAAGTGGAAGAGCTCGAGCATCGCCACCGGCCGGCGCTCGAACAGATCGGGCTCGGCCAGAGCGATGCGGGCACCGTGGATCTCGAACCCGCCGATCCGGCGACGGCCGAACCCGAAGCGCGGCAGCCGGAAGCGTGTCCGCCGCTGATGCTGGTCCTCGAGCGCGGCGCACACGATCCGGGTCAACGCCCCGACTTCCTTGGCAACGAGATAGTACCGCTTCATGAAGCGCTCGACCGGACGCTGCTTGCCGTGGGCGCGGAAGCCCATCCGGCGAGCGATCTCGGGTTGCAACTCGAAAGTGAGCCGCTCCTCGGCGCGCCCGGTGGTCCAGTGCAGATGGCAGCGCACGGCCCAGAGGAACCGCCTCGAGCGGCGGAAGGTGGCGAGCGCGCGTGGGGTGAGGACGCCCTTGTCGACGAGCTCGGCCGGCTCCTTCACGCCGTAGAGGAAGCGACCGATCCACATCAACGTCTGGAGGTCCCGCAGCCCGCCCTTGCCCTCCTTCACGTTGGGCTCGAGCAGGTAGCGGCTGTCACCGGTTCGTCGGTGCCGTTCGTCGCGCTCGGCGAGCTTGGCTTCGATGAATTCGGGGCCGTGGCCGAGGCGGACCTCGCGGTCGTAAGCCCGGACCAGCTCCTCGTAGAGAGCCCGCTCGCCCCAGAGGAACCGGGCTTCGAGCAGGGCGGTGCGGACCGACAGGTCCTCCTTCGCGAGCTTGATCGATTCGGCGACCGTGCGCAGCGCGTTGCCGACCTTGAAGCCGAGGTCCCACAGCCGGTGCATGAGGAACTCGGTCATCTGCTCGACGTAGGGCGCCGGCTTGTAGGGGTGCAGGAACAAGAGGTCGACGTCGGAGAACGGGGCGAGCTCGGCGCGGCCGTAACCACCGACGGCGATCACCGCGAGCCGCTCGCAGGTGGTCCGGTTGGCGCTGCCGAACAGCCGCCGGTCGGCCCAATCGAGGGCGCCGCGGACGAGCTCGTCGACCAGCTCGGCGAGCTCGCGATGGACCTGCTCGGGTGCGCCACCCGCCTCGAAGAAGCTGCGGATCGCCGCTCGACCCTCGGCGAGCCGCGCGGCCAGCGTCCGATCGAGCTCCTCGAGCGTAGGGGCGGCGGCACCGAGGGGGGCTGCGAGCGGTGGGCGGACCGCCGCCGGTGGGACGAGCGCGGCCGCCACGCTCAAACCTCGATCCGACCAGAGGCCGCGCCGCTCGCGCCACCCCGTCGCAGGCGGCCTGTCCTTGTCTGCCGCACCTCGGCTGCTATCCTTCCGGGAAGCTTGGCTTCACGGCTCGGGTCGGAACGGGAGCGGTGCGCGACTTCCTCGCCATGGGTGGATACGGGGCGTACGTGTGGGCGGCGTACGGCATCACGCTCGCCGTGCTGCTCGGCCTCTTCTGGCAGAGCTGGTACCGGGCGCGCAAGCGCACCGCGGAAGCCGAGCGTCTGCGCGCCGAACGGCGGGCCGAGGCGCGCCGCCCACGCCGGCCGATCGTCGCCGAGCGGCGGCCGGCGGCGCCGCCCGCCGAACACTGAGCGAGCGGAGCGCGGAGGATGCGCCTGCGCAAGCGGCAGCGGATCGTTCTCGTGGCGCTGGTCCTGCTCCTGGGTGCCGGTTCGGCCGCCCTCGTCCTGGCCGCACTGGGCGAAAAGGTCTCGCTCTTCGTGGCCCCGAGCGACCTCGCCGCCGGCCCGCTCGAGCCCGGCAAACGGTTGCGCCTGGGCGGGCTCGTGGAACCCGGCAGTGTCATGCGCGGCACCGACGGAGAGGTCCGTTTCGCGGTCACCGACGGCGCCCACAGCGTGCCGGTCGTCTATCGCGGCGTTCTCCCCGACCTGTTCCGCGAGGGCCAGGGCATCGTCACCCAGGGGCAGATCGACGCGAGCGGGGTGTTCCGAGCGAGCGAGGTCCTCGCCAAGCACGACGAGACCTACATGCCCAAAGAGGTGGCCGAAGCCCTCAAGCGCTCCGGCCATTGGAAAGACGGCTCGACGGGGGCGCCGAAATGATCGCCGAACTCGGCCACTTCGCGCTCGTCTTGGCCTTCGCGGTCGCCCTCGTGCAAGGCACGCTGCCGCTCTTGGGCGCCGCCCGGCGCGATGCGACGCTCGTCGCCGTGGCACCACCCGCAGCCCTCGTCCAGCTCCTGCTGATCTCGATAGCCTTCGGCGCGCTCGTCCACCTCTACATCGTCTCCGATTTCTCGGTCGCCAACGTCGCGGCCAATTCGCATCAGTCGAAGCCACTCGTCTATCGGATCAGCGGCGTTTGGGGCAACCACGAAGGGTCGCTCCTGCTCTGGGTTTGGATCTTGGCGCTGTTCGGCGCCGCGGTCGCCGCCTTCGGCCGCAACCTCCCCGTCCTCTTCAAGTCCCGAGTGCTCGCGATTCAGGCCCTGATCGGCGTCGGTTTCCTCGCCTTCATGCTGTTCACCTCCAACCCCTTCGAGCGGCTCGACCCGGCCCCGCTCGAGGGCCGCGGGCTCAACCCGATCCTCCAGGACCCCGGCCTCGCGATGCATCCGCCGATGCTCTATTTGGGCTATGTCGGCTTTTCGACGACCTTCTCGTTCGCGATCGCCGGGCTGCTCGAGGGGCGCATCGACCCTTCCTGGGCGCGCTGGCTCCGGCCCTGGACACTCGCCGCCTGGACCGCCCTCACCCTCGGCATCGCGCTCGGCTCCTGGTGGGCCTATTACGAGCTCGGCTGGGGCGGCTTCTGGTTCTGGGACCCGGTCGAGAACGCCTCCTTCATGCCCTGGCTCGCCGGGACCGCGCTCCTCCATTCGGCGATCGTCGTCGAGAAGCGCGACACGTTGAAGAGCTGGACGATCCTGCTCGCGATCTTGACCTTCGCCCTCTCGCTCCTGGGCACCTTCCTCGTCCGCTCCGGCGTGTTGACCTCGGTGCACGCTTTCGCCTCCGACCCGGCGCGCGGCGTCTTCATCCTGGCTCTGCTGATCGTGGCCGTGGGCGGTGCCCTCGCCCTCTACGCTTGGCGGGCACCGTCGCTGCAAGGCGGTGGGATGTTCGCGCCGGTCTCGCGCGAGGGTGCCCTCCTGCTCAACAATCTCCTCTTGGCCTCGGCCACGGCGACCGTCCTCCTCGGCACGCTCTACCCACTGGCGCTCGACGTCGTGGGCGGCCCCAAGATCTCGGTCGGCCCGCCTTACTTCAACGCCACCTTCGTGCCGTTGATGATCCCGCTCTTCCTCGCCTTGCCGATCGGCGCCGTCCTCGCCTGGAAGCGCGCCGACCTCGTCGGCGCGGTACAACGGCTCTGGCTCGCCGCCCTGGTGACCGTCGGGCTCTCGATCGGTCTCGTCCTCGTGAGCGATCTCGAGCTCGGCTTGTCGCTGATCGGCTACGGCCTCGGCCTCTGGCTCATCCTGGGTTCGCTCGCCGATCCGTTGAGCCGCGCCGCGCCCGCGGGCGGCGGCTTCGGCCGCTTCTGGCGCCGCCTGATCGGGCTGCCGCGGGCGTCTTGGGCGATGGTCGTGGCGCATGTGGGGCTCGGCGTGCTGGTGATCGGTGTGACCGCCACCTCGACCGGGCAGAGCGAGCGGATCCTCTCGATGCGCCCGGGTCAGACGGCGGAAATCGCCGGTTACGCGGTCCGCTTCGAGGGTGTGCAAGAAGTGCGCGGGCCGAACTGGATCGCCCAGCGTGGGACCTTCACCGTGAGGCGGGACGGCACGTTCGTGACCGAAATCGCCTCCGACAAGCGCTTCTTCGTCGTCGAGCAACGGCCGACGACCGAGGCCGGGATCCACACCACGCTCTGGCGCGATCTCTACTTCGTCCTCGGGGAGCCCGCCCCCGATGGAGCCTGGACCGTCCGCCTCTACCACAACCCACTCGTGGCCTGGATCTGGGGTGGTGCCGTGCTGATGGCCCTGGGCGGGCTCCTCTCGCTCTCCGATCGCCGGTTCCGGGTCGGCGCACCGCGCCCGGCCCGCACCGCGGTGGCGGTGCCGGCCGAATGAGCACCCGGATCGGGGAGCCCTCGGCGACGCGCGCGCCCCGCCGCGGGTGGCTCTACCTCTTGCCGGTGCTGCTGTTCGCCGCGGTCGGCGTGTTCCTCGCGCTCGGCCTCGGGCGCGACCCGCAGACCCTGCCCTCGGTGCTGATCGACAAGCCCGCACCCGCCTTCGCCTTGCCTCCCCTGCCCGGGCGCGACGAGCGCGGCTTCTCGAGTGCCGACCTCGGCGGGCGGCCGATGCTCGTGAACGTCTTCGCCTCCTGGTGCGTGCCCTGCCGGATCGAGCATCCGGTGCTCGACCAGCTCGCCCGCGAAGGTGTGACGATCCACGCGATCAACTACAAGGACGCGCCCGACGACGCCCTCGCCTTCCTCCGCTCGCTCGGCGATCCGTTCACCCGGATCGGGACCGACCGCCAGGGCCGGGCCGCGATCGACTGGGGGGTTTACGGGGTCCCGGAGACCTTCGTGATCGACCGTGACGGGCGGATCCGCTACCGCCACGTGGGGCCGTTGCAACCCCGCGACCTCGAGCGGACCGTTCGGCCTCTCCTCGCGGAGCTCGGCCGGTGAACCGCAAGCGCCTCGCGGTCGCTCTCCTCGCGGTCGGGATCCTCGCAGCGGGGCCCGGCTCCGCCGCCACCTCGCCCGACGAGATCCTGCCGGACCCCGCGCTGGAGGCGCGCGCCCGTGCCCTCGGCAAGGAGCTCCGCTGCCTCGTCTGCCAGAACCAGTCCATCGACGATTCCGACGCGCCGCTCGCCAAGGATCTGCGGCGGATCGTGCGCGAGCGCCTCGTCGCCGGCGACAGCGACGCCGCGATCAAGCGGCACCTCGTCGAGCGCTACGGCGACTTCGTCCTGCTGCGGCCACCGGTGAAGCCGGCCACCTGGCTGCTTTGGCTCGGGCCGTTGCTCGTGCTCCTCGCGGGCGGCGGCCTCGTCCTCGCGTTCCTGCGCCGACGGCGGACCGCGCCGGTCGAGCCGCCCGAGCTCGACCCGGCCGAGCGGCAGCGGCTCGAGATGTTGCTCGCGAGCGACCCACACAACCGTCCGGCATGAGCACGTTCCTCCTCGCTACCGGGCTGCTCACGCTCGTGGCGCTCGCCGCCTTGGCGTGGCCCCTCCTGCGCCGCACCAGTCGAGAGGGCGAGCGGCCCGAACTCGCGGTCTACAAGGACCAGCTCGCCGAGCTCGAACGCGACGTCGCACGTGGCCTGATCGGTCCGGAGGAGGCGGCGGCCGCACGGCGCGAGATCGAGCGTCGGCTGCTCCGGGCCGCGACCACGTCCGGCCCGGCGCTTTCCTCGGGCCGCCTCGGCAGAGCGGTGCTCGGCGCGTGCCTCGTGCTCGTGCCGGCGATCGCCGGTCTCACCTACGCCCGGCTCGGCGCGCCGCATATCCCCGACCAGCCGCTCGCGGCCCGCGCGCTGCCCCCGCCGCAGGGGCCCGACATCCGGGAGATGGTGGCCCGGCTCGAGCAGCGGCTGGAGCGCGAGCCCACGTCCCTCGACGGCTGGCTCCTGCTCGCCCGCTCGAAGGGCGCCCTCGGCGACCCCCTGGGCGGTATCGCGGCCGCGCGCCGTGCCCTGGCCCTGGCGCCGAATTCGACCGTCGCGTCGATCACGCTCGCCGAGCTTCTGATCCAAGCCGGCGGTGGGGTCGTGCCGGCCGAGGCCCGCGAGCTGCTCGAGGCCGTCCGCGCGCGTGAGCCCGGCGAGCCCCGCGTCGCCTACTATCTCGGCCTCGCCGCGGCGCAGAGCGGCGACGGCGAGCGCGCGCTCGCGACCTGGGAAACGCTCCTCGCCGAAGCGGCACCCGACGCCCCCTGGCGTGCCGCGGTCGAAGCGGCGATCCGTGAGGCCGGCCGGGCGAGCGGGATCGAGGTCGAGGCGATGCTGGATCGCGCCCGATCGCGGGCGAGCGAGGGCGCGTCTCGGTCCGCGCTCGCCGCCGAGGGAACGGTGCGGGGCGGGCCCGCGGCCGACAGCGTGCCCCCCGAGGTCGCGTAGCTCGCCCGGGCGATCGCCGCCCTGCCGGCAGAGGAGCGCGCGGCCTCTATCCGCGGCATGGTCTAGTGTATCGAGGCGCGGCTCGAGGCGAACGGCGGCGACGCCGAGGGATGGGTCCGGCTCGGCCGCGCGCGGGTGGTCCTGGGCGAGGCCGAGAAGGCACGCACCGCCTTCGCCCGCGCCTTGGCGCTGCGGCCCGACGACCCCGCCATCCTTTCCGATTATGCCGGAACCCTGCTCGGTCCGGCGGATACGGCGAGCGGCTTGCCCGAGGTGGGCGCGGAGGCGCGGGCGGCCTACGAGAAGCTCGCGCTCTTGGCCCCCGACGATCCCGAGCCTTGGTGGTATCTCGGCATCGCCGCGCTGCAGGGCGGTCGCCCGGACGAGGCCCGGCGGCACTGGCGGCGCGTCCTTTCGCTCCTACCCGAGACCCACCCCGAACGGGCTGCGGTCCAAGAGAAGCTCCGGGCACTCGGCGGGTAGGAACGCACCGGCACACTCGTTCCGCAGGTTTCCAGAGCCGGCCCGGCTCCGCTGCCGCGGCGAGCAGTGGGTCGGGTTCCTTGGGCGACTTCCGGGGAGGTCCAAGGTTTCCGGGCTACGGCTTGCACGGTCCTTTCGGGCGCAACGGCGACCTCTGCTCTGGCCGCCGATATGAGGTTCGGAACTTTACCCCCTCTTGGCAACCTCGACCCGAACGTGTCGGGAAAGGCTCGCTGCCTTCACCGCTCCCAGCGGGCCGCTGCGGCGTCGTCGCTCGCCCGGGCTTCGACCCAGCGCGCGCCCGCGGGCGTTTCCTCGAGCTTCCAGAACGGGGCCTTGGTCTTGAGCCAGTCGATCAAGAAGGCGCAGGCTTCGAGCGCGGCGGCCCGGTGCGCGCTCGCGGTGGCGACGAGGACGATCGGCTCGCCGGGCAGCATCCGACCGACGCGGTGGATCACCAGCACGTCGAGGAGCGGCCAGCGCGCCCTGGCCTCGGCCTCGATGCGGGCGAGCTGGCGCTCGGTCATCCCGGGATAGTGCTCGAGGGTCATGGCGAGAACGGGCTCACCGCCGTGCTCGTCGCGCACGAGGCCCGTGAAGCTCGCGACCGCACCGACATCGCTCCGGCCGCGGGCGAAAGCGGCGAGCTCGGTCGCCGGATCGAAGCGTCCCTCGACGACCCGGACCGTCATCCGCCCGTGACCGGTGGGAAGAACGCCACCTCGCGGGCGCCTCGGAGGGGCCGGTCGTCGTCGGCGAACTCCTGGTCCACCGCTGCTCGGACCACGCCCGGAGCGGCACAGGCCTCGGCGAAGCGCGGGTGCCGTTCGCCGAGCCAAGCTTTGAGGCGGCCCACCGTGGTCACCTCGGGGGGCGGGTCGAGCTCCTCCTCGGCCAGCCCCACGCGCTGCTTGAGCCAGGCGAAATACCGTATCCGCATCCCTCGAACGCCCCGCTCAACGGGTCGGACTGATGCCGCGGGCCGGCCGCAATGGACCTTCGGCCCGGTCGGCCAGCATGTGCGCCACGCTTCTGTGAATGTAATCCCAGCCCGTGACGATCGTCAAGATCGCCGCCGCCCACAGACCCCAAAAGCCGACGTCCGGGACGAACAGCCACCAGGGCCCGGCATCGCCCACGATCAAAAACCCGAGCGCGGTCATCTGCACGGCCGTCTTCCACTTGGCGAGCCGGCTCACCGGCAGGACGAGCCGCGCTTCCGCGAGGTATTCGCGCAGGCCCGAGATCAGGATCTCGCGCATGAGGATCACGAGCGCCGGCAGAACCGGAGCGCGGTCGAAGGCCACGAGCAGGAGCACCGTGGCGGCCACCAGGAGCTTGTCGGCGACCGGGTCGAGCCAGCGGCCGAGGCGGGAGTGTTGGTCGAGGTTGCGGGCGAGCCAGCCGTCCAGATAATCGGTGGAGGCGGCGATCGTGTAGACCGCGCAGGCGAGCCAGCGGGCCCAGGCGCCCTCGACGAAGAACAAGCCGACGAGCACCGGGATCAACCCGATGCGCACGAACGTCAGAAGGTTGGGCGGGCTCGTCAGCATGGCACGGTCGCTTCACTCAGCCGCTGTCGTGAAAGTGATCGTAGATCGCCTTCGCGACGGCTTTGTTGATGCCGGGCACCCGCTCGAGGTCGAGCAGGCCGGCCTGCGCCACGGCGCGCGCCGAGCCGAAATGCTGCAGCAGCGCCCGCTTGCGCCGCGCCCCGATGCCGGGCACCGCATCGAGCACGGAGCGGGTCACCTCCTTCGCCCGGCGCCCCCGATGGGTGGCGACGGCGAAGCGGTGCGCCTCGTCACGCAAGCGTTGCAAGAAGTACAGGACGGGGTCCTTCGGGTCCAGCGCGAAAGGCTCGCGCCCGGCCATGAAGAAGCGCTCCCGGCCCGCCTCCCGCTCCGGACCCTTGGCGATCGCCAGGACCGCGAGATCGCCGAGCCCGAGATCCTCGAGCACGGCCGTGGCGGCGGCGAGCTGGCCGGCACCGCCGTCGACCAGCACGAGATCCGGCCAACCGGGCCGGCTGCGTTCCGGATCTTCTTCGAGCAGGCGAGAAAAGCGCCGCTCCAGGACCTCGCGCATCATCGCATAGTCATCACCGGGCGAAGCGTCCCGCTTGATCCGGAAGGTGCGGTAAGCGCGCCGGTCGAAGCCTTCCGGACCGGCCACGATCATCGCGCCGATCGCGTGCGCGCCCTGCACGTGGCTGTTGTCGTAGACCTCGATCCGCCGCGGCGGCGCTTCGAGCCCGAGCCGGTCGGCGAGCTCCTCGAGCAGCTCGGCCCGGGTGCCGAGTTCGGCGAGCCGCCGGGCGAGCGCCTCCTGGGCGTTCTTGACGGCGAGCTCGACCAGCCTCCGCTTGTCGCCGCGCTGCGGCACCTGGATCGCGACCTTCCGGCCGGCCCGAACCCCGAGCGCCTCGGCCAACAGCTCCGGCTCGGGGACCGGCTGGTCGAGGAGCAGGAGCGCAGGCGGGCTGCGCTCGGTGTAGAATTGGGCGATGAACGCCTGGAGGATCTCGGCCGGCTCGCTGCCCCTGGTGTGTGCCGGGAAATAGGCGCGGTTCCCGAAGTTCCGGCCGTCCCGGTAGAAAAACACCTGGATGCAGGCCTTACCGCCCTGGATCGCGAGGGCGATCACGTCGGCATCGGCCACCGCGTCGGTGTTGATCCCCTGCCGGCTCTGGATGTGCGCCAAGGCCTTGAGCCGGTCGCGGTAGACCGCCGCGCTCTCGAAGTCGAGCCGCTCGGCGGCCGCCTCCATCTCGGCCTTGAGCCGCTCCTGGACGTCGCGCGAGCGCCCAGCCAGGAACTCCCGGACCTCCTCGACCAGGCGGCCATAGTCTTCCGCCGAGATGCGGCCCACGCAGGGTGCCGTGCACCGCTTGATCTGGTAGAGCAGGCAGGGCCGCGACCGGCTGTCGAACACCGTGTCCTTGCAGGATCGGAGCGGAAACGCGCGCAACAGCGCGTTCAAGGTCTCGTTGACCGCGCCCGCCGAGGCGAACGGGCCGAAATACTCGCTACCCGGCCGCTTGGCGCCGCGGTGCTTGTGGAGTCGGGGGAAGGGGTGGTCGCGGCGCAGCGCGATGAAAGGAAAGCTCTTGTCGTCGCGCAGGACGATGTTGAAGGCCGGCCGCCAACGCTTGATCAGGTTGGCCTCGAGCAGGAGGGCCTCGACCTCGCTCGCGGTCGTGACGACTTCGAGGGCGCGCGTGAGCGCCACCATCCGCTGCAGGCGGGCCGAAAGTTTGCCCGGCTGGGCGTAGGCCGCGACGCGTTTCTTGAGCGAGGCGGCCTTGCCGACGTAGAGCAGCTGCCCTTTCTCGTCGAGCATGCGGTAGACGCCCGGCTCGTTCGGCAGCGTGGCGAGCTGCCGCCGGATGAGCTCCGCGCCCTTGGGCGCAGCGTCGTCGCTGGCCGGCGCTCGGGCCTCGAGAAGGTCGGGCATTGCTTTCGGTTTTGGGTTGCGCCCCGGCGGCGGTCAAGCGGGGGCGGCCCGGCCGCCCCCGCTGCGAGCCTATTTGCCGAGCCGCTCGAGGATCGCCCGCATCTGGGCGATCTCGGCCTCTTGGACGCGGATGATCTCCTCGGCGAGCTTCCTGACCTCCGGGTCCTTGCCGAAGGCCAGCACCACCTTGGCCATGTCGATGGCACCTTGGTGATGCGGGATCATGCCGCGCACGAAATCGACATCGGCGTCGCCCGTGAAGTCGATCGCCATGTCGCGGTGCATCCGCTCGTTCGCCGCCTTGAAGGCCGCGGTCGCGGGTGAGTCGGTGGCCCCGGCCGATCCTCGATGCGCCCCGTGCCCCGGCATCGTGTGAGACTGGCCCTGCATCATGGGCATCTGGCCCTGCATGCCCGGCCCGTGCTGCATGTGCGGCATCGGCCCCTGGGCGGCGAGTCCACCCGGAACCGCCAAGGCGAGCACGCCGGCCAAGGCCATCATCGTTCTGTTCCTCGACATCGTTCGTTCCTCGAAGCTGAAGGTCGTGCGGGAATGCACCCGCTCGCCGGTCCGCCACGACCGGCGGCGGGGTCAGCTCACGAGGCAGTGCGGCGGCGGGCGCCAGGGCCCGTCGCCCAACAGTCGCCCGGCGAGCCGGACGACCCCCGGCCGGTATCGATCCGCCGGCGGTTCCGGAGCGCGAGCCTCGACCTCGGCGAGTGCCACCGGGCAGTGGGCGAGGCAGCAGTTCGGCGTACAGCAGGCGGCCACCGCACCGACCGGTGGGGGATCGACAGCGGCCGAGAGCCACCCATCGTTCGCCCGTGGCATCGGCGCCTGTGCCACCTCCGCCGCCGAGCCGTGCGGGCAGGGTGCAGCGAACCCGGAACGCCCGGCGAACCCACCGAGCAGGAGGATCGCGAGCAGCCAGAGGACGAGAGGCCGAGCCGTCGCCATGACGCGATCCTAGCCGAGGTAGCCCGAGCCGTCAGCCGTCAGGGTGGTGGTGTCAGGGGAAACGGGCGGACCCGCTCCGCACCGAACACGTGCGGCCGCGCGCAGCCCGCCCGAACGGGCGAGCCGGAGGTTCGCGTGACGCGCTTCTACGGGACCGCCGGCTGGGGTATCGTGCGTGTTCGACCTGCGTTCAGGCGCGGTGCTTGACCGCGGGCCGCCGGATGCGCGAGTGAACGGCGAACGATCAATCGGAGGTAGAGAGTTGCCCCGACCTACCCCTTCGAGGCCGGCGCCCCCCGGGGAGCCGCTCCACGGACTGGCCGCGGCACTCGCGCGGCTCGAGCACGACCTCGTGCTCGTGCGAGCCGAGCCGCGGCGGGCACCGCGGACCGCGCGGCTCCTCGAGGAAGGTGTCGCCAAGATGGCCAAGAAGGTGGGCGAGGAAGCGATCGAGCTGGCGCTCGATGCGGTCCGCCGCGACCGCCATGCGGTCATCGGCGAGACCGCCGATCTCCTCTACCACCTCGTCGTGCTGCTCGACGAGCTGGGCATCGGCTGGACCGAGGTGGCCGAGGAGCTCGAACGTCGGCGCGCTCGGCTCGGCATCGCCGAGAAACTGCCCAAGGTCCCGGCCGAGCCGACCGCCTGAGCCCGTTCAGCCGGCCCCGGCGCGCAGGATCGTGACGACGGCGAGCGCCACGAGGGCTTGGCCCGCGAGCTCCTGCGGGCTCGGCCGCTCGCGGAACAGCCGCCGCGAGACCAGGAGCGCCATCAGCATCTCCACCAGTCCGAGCGTCCGGACCGAGGCGGCCGGGGCGAGCGCGAAGGCGGTGAACCAGCCGGCCGAAGCGAGCGCCCCCATCGTCCCGGCCCAAAGCGAGGTTCGCCAGGCGCGCAGCACGGCCGTCACCACCGGCCGATCCCGGAGCCCGAGCCAGGCGAGCAGGACGAGGCTCTGCAGCGCCTGGGCCAAGAGGAGAGCCCAGGCAGCGGCCAGCAGCGAGCCGGGCCCACCCGCGGCCAGGATCGCGGCCCGATAAGCGACCGCCGCGAGGGCGAAGCCCGCTCCGGTCGCGAGGCCGCGCCAGGCCAGCGCCGCAGCCTCCGCACCGAGCAGATCGCGCGGCCGGAGGCCCTTACCCGAGAGGAGGAGCACCCCGGCGGTGGCGAGCAGCACCGCGAACCAGCCGAGCGGCCCGAGCACGTCGCCGAGGAGGAGCCGGCCGGCTATCGCGATCAAGAGGATCTCGGTCTTCGACCAGGCGACCCCGACCGCGAAATTCCGCCGGCCCATGAGGTCGAGCAGGAAGAAGGTGGCGAGGATCTGCGCGACGGCGCCGATCGGCAGCCAGAGCAGGAGGGCTGGCGCCAGGGGTTCGATCGGCGTCGGGGCCAGGACCGCTACCGCCACCAGCAAGAAGAGGCTGGCCGGCAGAGCGTAGAGGAAGCGAACGAGCGTGGCGCCGACCCCGCCGAGCTCGGCCACGAGCCCCCGCTGCAGGGCGTTGCGTGCGGTCTGCGCCGCGGCCGCGGCGATCGTCGCCGGGATCCAGAGCCAGGACGGCAGGATCATCCCGGGGCGGGCTCGACCCGGCCCTCGACCAGCCGCCAGATCCGGTCGGTCCGGCGGGCGAGCTCGGGATCGTGGGTCACGATCAGCACCGCCGCCCCCGCCTCCCGCACGACCTCGAGGAGGAGGGCGAAGACCTCCTCGGCGGTGTGCGGGTCGAGGTTGCCCGTGGGCTCGTCGGCGAGGACGAGGCCGGGGCGGTTGGCGAGCGCGCGGGCGATCGCCACGCGCTGCTGTTCGCCACCCGAGAGCCGTCCCGGGCGGTGGTCGAGCCGCCCCTCGAGGCCGAGCCGGGCGAGGAGCTCGCGGCCCCTGGCCTCGGCCGCCTTCCGTCCGGCACCGGCCAGAAGCTGCGGCAGGAGGACGTTCTCGAGCGCGGTGAAGTCGGCGAGGAGATTGTGGAACTGGTAGACGAAGCCGATCCGTGCCCGCCGCAGCCGTGTCCGTTCGGCATCGGAGAGCCCGCTCGCAGCCCTGCCCTCGATCACGACCTCACCGGCGGTCGGCCGCTCGAGCAGGCCCGCGATGTGCAGGAGGGTCGATTTCCCGGATCCCGAGGGCCCGACGAGGGCCGCCAGCGTCCCGGCCTCGAGCGCGAGATCGACGCCTTTGAGGATCTCGAGCGTGACGGTGCCCTGGACGAAGCGCCGCCGGATCCCGGCGAGCCGCAGCACGGGCTCCGAAGTCGCGCTCATTCGTAGCGGAGCGCTTCGACCGGATCGAGCCGGGCGGCACGCAGCGCCGGGTAGATCGTCGCGAGGAACGAGAGGACGAGGCCCATCGCCACCACCCGGGCGGTCGCACCGACCTCGACCCGGGCCGGGAGCTGGGACAAAAAGCGGATCTCGGCCGCCCAGAGCTCGGCCCCGCTCAACGCCTCGAGGCCTTGGCGGATGGTGTCGACGTTGAGGGCGAAGGCGAGACCGAGGACGAGCCCCGCGAGCGTGCCGACCACCCCGAGCGCGGCGCCGGCGAGGAAGAAGATGCGGACGATGGCGGCCCGGGTGGCACCCACCGTGCGCAGGACGGCGATGTCGCGACCCTTCGAGCGGACGAGCATGGTGAGGCCGGTGACGATGTTGAACGCGGCCACCAGGATGATCAGCGTCAAGATCAAGAACATGACGTTGCGCTCGGTCTCGAGCGCGGCGAAGAAATGCCGGTTGAGCTGCTGCCAGTCGACCAGCCGCCCGGTGCCGCCGGTGGCGGCCAACAGCCCCGGCCGCAGCTCGCGGATCCGTTCGGGATCCTCGATCATGATCTCGACGGCGCTCACCCGGTCGGTGAGGTCGAGATAAGTCTGGGCGTCGGGCAAAGCCAGGAAAACGAAGCTCGAGTCGTACTCGAACATCCCGACTTCGAAGATCGCCGCGACCTCGAAGCTGCGGATCCGCGGCACCGTGCCGAAGGGTGTGGCGGTACCTTTGGGCGAGATGAGCGCGAGCCGGTCGCCGAGGTCGAGGCCCATCCGCTGGGCGAGCCTCGAGCCTACGGCGATCTTCCCGCCCGCTTCCAGAGCGGCGAACGAGCCCTGCCGGACGGCCCCGGCGAAGATGGCACGCGCGGCGAGCTCCGCCGGCCGCATGCCGCGCAGCACGACCCCGGCCGACACGCCGTTGGCGGTGGCCATCGCCTGGCCCTCGGCATAGGGGACCGCCTCGACCACGCCCGGCACGGCGCGCAGCCGCGCGGCGATCGCGTCGAAGTCGGCGAGACCTTCGGGCCCGGCCACGACCGAAGCGTGCCCGTTGAAGCCGAGCACGCGGCCCAACAGCTCGTGGCGGAAGCCGTTCATGACCGCCAGCACGACGATCAGCGTGCCGACCCCGAGGGCGATGCCGATCAGCGCGAAGGCGGCCACGAGCGAGACGAAGCCCTCGCCCTTGCGCGGCCGCAGGTAGCGGAACGCGACCAGCCGCTCGGCCGGGTTGAGCATTCAGCTCTCGAGGCGAGGGAGTAGGGCCTCGGGTGCGAGCTCGGTCCGCGCTCCCGTGCGCCGTTCCTTGAGCTCGACTTTCCCCTCCTTGACCCCGCGCGGCCCGACCGTGACCTGGAAGGGCAGGCCGATCAGGTCCATGGTCGCGAACTTCACCCCGGCCCGCTCGTCCCGGTCGTCGTAGAGGACCTCGATCCGGGCGGCTTGGAGACGCGCGTAAAGATCGTCGGCCATGGCGGTGCAGGCCGGATCGTCCGGGCGCAGGTTGACGAGGCCGACCTGGAACGGGGCGACCGAGCGCGGCCAGACGATCCCGTGCTCGTCGTGATGGGCCTCGATGATGGCACCCACGAGGCGCGAGACGCCGATCCCGTAGGAGCCCATCTCGACCTCGACCTCGCGGCCGTCCGGGGCGGTCACCGTCGCGCCCATCGGCTTCGAGTACTTGGTCCCGAAATAGAAGATGTGGCCGACCTCGATCCCGCGGCCGGTCCTGAGCCGCTCGGGCGGCACCGGGCAACGCTCCGGATCGTGCTTGTCGTCGGTCGCCGCGTAGAGGCTCTCGAGCCGCCCGACGTCGAGGTCGGGGGCGGCGAAATCGATCTCCTCGAAGGCGCGGTCGTAGAACACGTGGCTCTCGCCGGTCCGGGCGAGGATCTGGAACTCGTGGCTCATGTTGCCGCCGATCGGCCCGGATTCGGCCTGCATCGGAATGGCGGTGAGACCCATCCGCCGGAACGCGCGCAGATAGGCCAAGAACATCGCCCTGTAGGAACGCCGGGCACCCTCGGCGTCGAGATCGAAGCTGTAGGCATCCTTCATGAGGAACTCGCGGCCGCGCATCACACCGAACCGCGGCCGGATCTCGTCGCGGAACTTCCATTGGATGTGGTAAAGGTTGAGCGGCAGCTGGCGATAGCTCTTGACGTGCCGGCGGAAGATGTCGGTGACGTTCTCCTCGTTGGTCGGACCGTAGAGCATCTTGCGCTCGTGCCGATCGAGGATCCGCAGCATCTCCGGTCCGTAGGCGTCGTAGCGACCACTCTCGATCCAGAGATCGGCGGGCTGGATCGTCGGCATCAAGATCTCGATCGCGCCCGCGCGGTCCATCTCCTCGCGGACGATCTGCTCGATCTTCTTGAGCACGCGGAAGCCGAGCGGCAGCCAATTGTAGATGCCGGCGGCGAGCTGCTGGATCATGCCCGCGCGGAGCATCAGCCGATGCGAAACGATCTCGGCTTCGGCCGGGGCTTCTTTGAGGACGGGCAGGAAATAGCGGGAAAGGCGCATGGCTCGCAGGCTCGCGGTCGACGGCCGGCGCACTCTAGTGGCCGCTCTTCGGGGTCGCAACCGAGGCCCGGGCCGGCCGGGCTCCGTGGCCCGGACCCGCGCCGGCAGCAAGAGCACCGGGAACCCGTCGAAGTCGAGTGCTCGGGCACCGGTCGTGACGGGCTTCCCGTTCGGCTCGGCGAGACCGAAAAGGAAGGGGGCTCCGGGATCGGTCCGGTCCTTGCCGACCGCGACCAGGACGGGATCCTGCCGCCCGTCGAGAAAGCGCCGCCGCTCCTCGGGTCCGAGCGCCTCGCGGGTGACGAGAGTCCAGGGTTCGGCGTGCGTCGGGGGCCAGCGCGACGGCAGCCGGCTACGCGGGACGAGGTAGAGCTCGAACCTCGGC
>JAILZQ010000207.1 GCA_023512415.1 Geminicoccaceae bacterium
CACCTGGATCGGCGAGTTCGCCATCCAGGTGTGCGAGGCCACGAACAGGTCGGGGCAGCGGCCGACGGCGCAGGCTTTCAAGAGTTCGAGCGCGTCCGCGTCGAAGCCGGGGGCCGGGCTCTCGAACACCTCGACCTTGACCGTCTTGCCGGTCTTGGCCGCGGCGAGCCAGGCGTTCACGGCGGCGGCCGCCTCGACCACGTTGCCGGCCCGCAAGGGTCCCGAACGGTCGGCCCGGGCCCACATCTTGAGCACGATCTCCTCGCCGCGCGCGTCCTGAGCCACCACGAGCCCGGTCCCGACCATCACGGTCGCCAGGACCCCCACCATCGCTCTTCGCATCACCGTCCTCCCTCTCTAAAGGTGCCCGACCACAGGAGTGGCAGGAAACCGTGCGCGCTCGATGACGCTCCGTTGCAAGCCCGCGGGGATGCCGTGCATCCGCCGCACGGGTTACCCGCTGGACGGCGTCGCCCGGCTGCGTCTCAGGCTCGCACGAACAAGAACAGCTCGAGCTCGCCCGAATCCCAGGCGCCGTGCCAGCTGCCGCGCGGCTCCAGCCGGCCGAGCCGGGAGAGTGCGCCGAGCACCCCGCCCGGGTCGCCGCCGCGCCGCTTGTAGGCGAGCAGCCAAGCCCGGGGGTGGCCGTCCAGCCGCTCGGCCAATTTTTCGGGCGCGACGAGCTCGAGGCCGCGATCCACCGGCTCGACGAAGGGTGCCCCGGCGGGGGGCGGCGGACCGCTCACGATGCCGAGAACGGGAACCCCGATCCCGGCCCGGCCGGCATGATAGGCGAAGGGCCAATGATAGAAGTGCGGGAGGATCAGGATCGCATCGTCCGCGCGGAGCTCTTTCCGGACGGCCTCCACGGCCTCGGGCCAGGCGAGCTTCTGCGGCTGCCCGTGCCAGGCCACGAGGTCGGCCGTCCGGGGAGCGAGCACGAGCAGGAGGAGGATCGGCACGAGCGCCCGCGCCCGCTCGATCCGGGCGAGGCCGACACCGGCCAGCACGAGCGCGCAGGCGAGGTAGGGAAGCAGCACGCGGTCGAGCCACGAGGGCCGGACGAGCAGCCCGAGGAGGAAGAGGAGGAGCGGTCCCCCGAGCGCCAGCATGAGCGGGATCGTGGCGGCTCGACCGAGCCGTCGCGCGCCGAGGCCGGCGAACAGCAGGACCGACAGACCCAGGAGCGCTGCGAGCAACGGGGGGACGGGTAGGAAGTGCGGGCCGAACAGGGCCGCCCAGGAGACCAGAGCCCGCCGGACGCTCGGCTGGACGATCCAGCCGACGTTGACGGCGCTCGTGCTCTGCTCGAGCAGGTTCGGCAGCCACCAGAGGCCGAGCAGCAACGGCGGTACATTCGCCAGGACCCAAGGAAGAAGCCGACGCGGATCGCGGCGGTCGCTCGTGAGCCAGAGGAGGGCGACCGCCAGGTTGGCGAGCAGGGGCACGAGTACCCCGGTGTTGTGGGCGTAGATCGCGAGCGTCGCGCCCGAGGCGTAGGCGAGACCGGGGAGCCACGGCCCGGCTCGTCCGGCACGATCGTCTCCCGAGCCGCACCGGTCGGGCGCGAGCTCCACCGTGCCCCAGAGCACGAGCAGCGTGCCGGCCACGAAGAGGCTGTAGCCGCGGGCCTCCTGGGAGTAGGCGACCAGCAGCGGATCGCTCGCCACCAGAAGGGCCGCGCCGAGCCCGCCCACGCGGCCCGAGAGCGAGCGGCCGGCCAGGAAGGCGAGCGGGATGGCGGCCACGCCGAGGAGTGCCGCCGGCAGCCGCAGCATCGCCTCGCCGTCGCCCAGGGTCAGCAGGACCAAGCGCTCGAGGGTGAACCAGAGCGGCGGGTTGGTCTCGGTCCGCGCCGCCGAACCCCAGAGCTCGGCGAGCGGCAGGTGCGCCCAGCGCCAAGAGAAGGCCTCGTCGAGCCAGAGCGGCTCGGTGCCGAGCCCGGCGAGCCTGAGCGCAGCGCCGAGCAGCACGAGCCCGAAGAGCGCGAGTGGGACCGCGCCGAGCCGGAGCTCGGCTCGCCGCAGGGGGGTGGCCGAAGGCCCCACCATCCTCCCGCCGCTCACCGGGTCGCGGCCCGGCCACGCCCCCGGCTCCCCCAGGTGAGGAAACCGGTCACGGCGTAGTTCCACACGGCACCCACGAGGATCCCGGCGATCGCCGCGAGGAGCCAAGAGGTGTCGCGCAGGAAGAGCACGGTGGCGATCCCGACATTGGCCAGCGCCCCCACCGAGCAGACCAGGCAGAAGCTCGCCCAGCCGGTGAGCCACCGGGCACCGCGCAATCTTCGGTCACTGTAGGTCAGCTCGTTGTTGAGCGCGAAATTGAAGGTCATCGCGCCGAAGGTGGCGAGCGTTTGGGCCGGTAAGAAGTCGACACCGACCCCACGGTGGAGGAGCGCGAGGACCGCGAGGTGGACCAGGACCCAGAGCCCGCCGACCGCCGCGAACATCGAGAACCGGGCGGGGATCCAGGCCCCGACGAGCTTGTCGAGGAGCAGCGTCAGGAACTCGACCGCCACCCGGGCGTCGAGCTTCGAACGGCCCTCGCGGCGCTCGCGGAACCGGTAGGGCAGCTCGACCACGCGGAGCGGCTCGGGTGCGGAGAGCAGGATATCGAGCAACAGTTTGAAGCCGATCGCCGAGAGCCCGCGGACCGACGCCTCGAAGGCTTCGCGGCGGAGCATGAAGAAGCCGCTCAGCGGGTCGGTGAGGCCGCGCAGCCGCGGCAGCGCGCCCACGAGCCGGGTGGCGAGCCGGCTCGCGAGGCGGCGCTGCTCGGCCCAGCCCGGAACCGCGGTGCCGTCGAGGTAGCGGCTCGCGAGAACGAGGTCGGCCCGGCCGCTGCGCAGAGCCTCGAGCATGGGCACGAGCAACCGCTCGTCGTGCTGCAGATCGGCGTCGATCACCGCGAGACAGGGTGCGGCGGTCGCGAGCATCCCCTCCACACAGGCCGAGGCGAGCCCGCGGCGGCCGATCCGCTGCAGGCAGCGGAAGCGCGGATCGTGCAGGGCGAGCTCGCGCACCAGATCGGCCGTGCCGTCGGGCGAGTCGTCGTCGACCACGATCACCTCGAAGGCGATCCCGTCGAGGGCGGCGACCAGCCGTCGCGCGAGCTCGAGCACGTTCGCGCGCTCGTTGAAGGTCGGCACGATCACCGCGAGCTCGGCCGGCCGGGGCGGCCGCTCGGCCGCTCGACCGGCTGCGGCGCTCGTCACCCGAAGCTCGTCCTGCACGGCCCGCAAGCCGACCCCTCCTCGGGCGACCGGTCGCCCTCCGCCCTCATTCTGGAACGACGAGGTTAACGAAACACCAAAACGCCCGCGACCGGAACGCGGCGCGGCGGTCGCGGCCGGCGGAGATCGGTGCGCCGGCGCCACCGTTCGCGCAAGCATGCCACGCGGGCCGCACCTTTGACGACGGGGGCGTCGGCCGCTAAGCGCGCTCGGCACGCCGCGCCCGGCGGGCGGATCGGAGGGGGCAGGATGCGGGTCGCAGTGGAGCCGTTGCGGCGTCTCGTGAGCGCCTGCTTCGAGCGGGCCGGCTGCCCCACGGACGAAGCCGGCCGGATCGCCCTCTATCTCGCCAAGGCCAACCTGACCGGCCACGACAGCCACGGCGTCGTCCGGGTGCCGCGCTATCTCGAGTGGCTGCAGCAGGGTCGCGTGCGCGCCGGGCAGCATGCCGAGTTGGTGCTCGACGCTCCTTCGATCGCGATCGTCGACGGTCGGCACGGCTTCGGCCAGACGATCGGCCCCGAGGCCTGTCGGATCGGCATCGAGAAGGCGAAGGCGAGCGGGCTCGCGCTCGTGGCGATCCGCCGCTCCGGCCATCTCGGACGGATCGGCGACTTCGCCGAGATGGCGATCGAGGCCGGCATCGTCTCCTTGCACTTCGTCAATGCCTACAACTCGGTGCTCGTGGCACCGTTCGGTTCGCGGCAGCGGCGCTTTTCCACCAACCCGGTCTGCATCGGCGTGCCGACCGGCGACGACCGGCCCTTCGTGCTCGATTTCGCGACCTCGCTCGTCGCCGAGGGCAAGTGCCTGGTCGCCCACCAGGGCGGCAAGCCGATCCCGGCCGACGCGCTCGTGGGCCCGGACGGGCGGCTGACCGGCGACACGAGTGTGCTCTACGGTCCCTCCGAAGGCGGCGGTTATCCCGATCCGCGCAAGGGCCCCGGAGCGATGCGAGCGTTCGGCGAGCACAAAGGCTCGGGGCTGGCGCTGGCCTGCGAGCTGCTCGCGGGCGCGCTCGGCGGCTCGGGCATCAACGCCGACCCGGACGGGCCGTTCCACAACGGCATGCTCTCCTTCTACGTCGATCCGCGGGCCATGGGCCAGGGCGAGGGGTTCCTCGCCGAGGTCCGCCGCTTCCTCGAGTGGATCCGTGCTGCGGCGCCGATCGACCCCGAGGCCGGTGTGCTGGTCCCCGGTGACAAGGAGCGGGCGACCGCGGCCGAGCGGACGCGGAACGGGGTCCCGCTGCCGACCGAGATCTGGGGTGCCATCCTCGGTGCAGCGCACAAGACCGGCCTCTCCCAGGCCGAGATCGACCGGTTGCTGGCCTGAGCGAAGCGGAGGACTGCGCGCATGACGATCACCCGCGAGCTCCTTACGCGGCTCGCCGAGGCCGACACGCCCACGGTCTGCAACGCCCTCGAGCTCGTGGTCCCCGAACGGCGCGCCAAGGGCTTCACGACCCGGCCCTTCGTGGTCGCCTTCCCGACGCTCGCGCCGATCGTGGGGGTGGCGCGCACCGCGACGATCCGTGCCCGCGAACCCTCCTCCCGCGCGCCGGCGGAGGCCAAAGCGCTGCGGCTCGATTACTATCGCTACGTCGCGGCGGAAGTTCTGCCCACCGTCGCGGTGATCCAGGACCTCGACGATCCGCCCGGCTTCGGGGCGTTCTGGGGTGAGGTGAACAGCGCGGTCCACAAGGGCCTGGGCTGTCTCGGCTGCATCACCAACGGCTCGATCCGCGACCTCGACCTCCTGGCAACCGGCTTCCAGCTCCTCGCGGGTTCGGTCGGACCGAGCCATGCCTGGGTCCACCTCGAGGCCTTCGGCTGCGACGTCGAGGTCCACGGCATGACGGTCCGGCACGGCGACCTGGTCCACGCCGGCCTGGGCGTCGGCCCGCCACTGCCAGATGTTGACGCCGGCGTTGGCCTGCCCCATGCAGAACGAGGGCACGGTGACGGCCGATTTGGCGGGGAACTCCAGTGCCACCGCGTCGGCGAAGTCCTCCCGCACCAGGCGGAAATTCAAGTCGGAGCCAACCGTCGTCGTTGCCACGTCCACACAGTCCCTTCATCACCCGATAACCCCGACCAGCGTCCACCGCGCGCCGCAGCACGGGTGAGCGTGGTCTGTGAGCGACGGCCGCAGAACGGCAGTCCGAACAACAACCGTAGAGCGTCAGACGCCATCTTGAAAGC
>JAILZQ010000208.1 GCA_023512415.1 Geminicoccaceae bacterium
CCGCGGGGTCGAGCTTTTCGGCGTTGCCGAGCACGTGGTCGACCTCGGGCATCGCGGCGTAACGCTGCGCCTGCAATTGCGCGCTGCAGCCGGTGACCACGATCCGGGCCGTCGGGTGCTCGCGGCGCGCCCGGCGGATCGCCTGGCGGGCCTGCCGCTCGGCTTCGGCCGTGACCGCACAGGTGTGGACGACGACCGTGTCGGCGAGCCCCGCTTCCCGGGCGAGCCGGCGCATCACCTCCGATTCGAAGGTGTTGAGCCGGCAGCCGAAGGTGACGATGTGCGGCGCCACGGACCGTCGGCTCAGCGCGCCAGCAGCTCGGCCGCGAGCCGGCCCTCGAACACGAAGGCCGCAGGGCCGGTCATCACCACCGGACCCTCCCCGTCCCAAGCGATCTCGAGCGGTCCCCCGTCGAGGAGGATGGTCGCCACGTCGCCGACGAGGCCGCGCCGGCGGGCGGCCACCATCGCGGCGCAGGCACCGCTGCCGCAGGCGGGCGTGAGCCCCGCCCCGCGCTCGAACACGCGCAGCCGTAGGGTCGCGCGGTCGAGGCGGGTGGCGAAGCCGATATTGGCCCGCTCGGGGAAGATCGGGTGGCGCTCGAGCTCGGCGCCGAGCCGCGCGACGTCGAGGGTCTCGACATCGCGCACGAAGAAGGTGGCGTGCGGGTTGCCCATGCTCGCGCAGGCCGGCCGCGGCAGCTCCGGATGGTCGAGCGGCACCTCGACCGTGTCGCAAGCGACCGCGAGCGGCACCTCGCGCCAGTCGAGCCGCGGCGCCCCCATCTCCACCGAGACCAGCCCGGCCGGGCGGCGGCGCGCCTTGAGCGTGCCGGCGCGGGTCTCGAGCACCAGCTCCTCGCGGTCGCCCTCCAGCATCAACAGCCAGCTGGCGCAGCGGGTACCGTTGCCGCAGGCCCCCGCCTCGCTGCCGTCGGCGTTGAAGAAGAGAAGCCTTGCATCGGCGCGCTCGGACGGCGCGATCGCCACGAGCTGGTCGAAGCCCACGCCGCGGCGCCGGTCGGCGAGCCGCTGGATGGCCTCGGGCGAGAGGTCGAGCGTCTGCTCACGGGCGTCGATCACGACGAAGTCGTTGCCGAGCCCGTGCATCTTGGTGAAGGGAAGCGCGCGCGACATGGTCGGGAGATAGGGCTCCGACCGGGGCCGTGCAACGTGCCAGCGGACGGGCGCGATCGGATCGGCCGAGCCGAGCGGGTCGCGAAGCGGCCTCGGGCGGTGGCCGCCCGCCGTCCTTGACTCGCCCCGCCCCCGGGCGCACATAGCCGGGCGCCGTGGCCGCCGGCCGCGGGACAGCAGCGGGATCGTCGTCGGGCGCGCACGGGCCTCCCAAGCGGAGCTGTGCGCGCCTTCGGGCTTGCAGATGTTCGAGAACCTCACCGGCCGGCTCGGCCGGGTGCTCGACCGGCTCAAGGGGCGCGGCGTCCTTTCCGAGAAGGACGTCGAGGAGGCGTTGCGCGAAATCCGGATCGCCCTGCTCGAGGCCGACGTGGCGCTCCCCGTGGTAAAGGAGTTCGTCGCGGGGGTCCGCGAGAAGGCGGTGGGCCAAGAGGTCGTCCGCTCGATCACCCCCGGCCAGATGGTCGTCAAGATCGTCCACGACCGGCTGGTCGAGCTTTTGGGCGGCGCCGGCACGGGAGAGCTCCAGCTCGCCGCCTCGCCGCCGACGGTGATCTTGATGGCCGGCCTGCAGGGTTCGGGCAAGACGACGACCGCGGCCAAGCTCGGCCGGCTGCTGCGGGTGCGCTCCAAGAAGAAGGTGCTCCTGGCCTCGCTCGACGTGCAGCGGCCGGCGGCCCAGCACCAACTCGAAGTCCTGGCCCGTCAGGCCGAGCTGGCTTCCTTGCCGATCGTGCCGGGCCAGCCGCCCCTGGAGATCGCGCGCCGGGCACTCGACGTCGCCCGACGCGAGGGCTACGACGTCCTGATCCTCGACACGGCCGGTCGCCTCGCGATCGACGAGGCGTTGATGGAGGAGCTCGTCCAGGTCCGCGATCTCACCCGGCCGCACGAGACCTTGCTCGTGGCCGACGCGCTCACCGGGCAAGACGCCGTGAACACGGCGCGGATCTTCCACGAGCGGGTCGGCATCACCGGTATCGTCTTGACCCGGATGGACGGCGACGCCCGGGGCGGTGCCGCCTTGTCGATGCGGCACGTGACCGGCCGGCCGATCCGCTTCGTGGGCACGGGCGAGAAGCTCGACGCGCTCGAGCCCTTCCACCCCGAGCGGGTGGCGGCCCGCATCCTCGACATGGGCGACGTCGTGAGCCTGGTCGAGAAGGCGGCCGAGACCCTCGACAAGCAGGAGGCCGAGAAGCTCGCCAAGAAGATGGCCAAGGGCGAGTTCGACCTCGAAGACCTCAAGCGCCAGCTCCAGCAGCTCAGGAAGATGGGCGGCATGGGCGGCATCCTCGCCAAGCTGCCGGGCATCCAGAAGGTCAAGAAGCAGCTCGACGAGGCCAAGCTGGACGACCGGCTGCTGATCCGCCAGATGGCGATCATCGATTCGATGACCCCGCAGGAGCGGCGCAACCCCGACCTCATCAACGGTTCGCGGCGCCGCCGCATCGCCCGGGGGTCCGGCACCGAGGTCGCCGAGGTCAACCGTCTGTTGAAACAGCACCGGCAAATGCGCGACATGATGCGCCAGATGAAGAAGGCCGGCGGCCTCAAGGGGCTGTTCGGCGGTCGCCTGCCACCCGGGCTTCCACACGGTCTCTTGCCGAGGGTTTGAGGCCGCGAGCGAATCCTTCCATCGAACCATCGACCAGCCACGAGGACCAGCATGGCCGTCCGCATCCGTCTCGCCCGCTTCGGCGCGAAGAAGCGACCCTTCTACCGGATCGTCGCCGCCGACGCGCGCGCTCCCCGCGACGGACGCTTCCTGGAGCGGCTCGGCACCTATGCGCCGCTCCTGCCGTCCGACGATCCGAACCGCGTGGTCTTGAACGAGGAGCGGATCCGCTACTGGCTTTCGCAAGGTGCGCAGCCGAGCGACCGCGTCCACCGCTTCCTGTTCAAGGCCGGCATCGTGAGCGAGCCGCCGCGCCTCAAGGGCACCGGCAAGAAGGCGGAAGAGCTCGCCAAGAAGCGGGCCGAGGCCGAGGCTAAGGCCTGAGCCCACGCCCGTGCCCGGCTTCCGCCCGCGTGATCGGCTCGTCCGATTGGCGGTGATCACCGCTCCGCACGGCGTGGGCGGCGCGTTCCGGTTGCGCTGCTTCACGGAAAGGCCGGAAAGCGTGGCGGCCTACGGACCGGTCTGCGACGAGCGGGGCCGCGAGCTGTTCGCGCTCGAGGTGCTGCACCGGGTGCCGGGTGGGGTCGTCGCTCGCGCCCCCGGCATCGCCGACCGGGACGCCGCCGAACGGCTGCGCGGCACGGCGTTGTGCGTTCCGCGGGCCCGGCTGCCGGAGCCCGGACCGGACGAGTTCTACGAGGTGGACCTCGTGGGCCTCGAGGCGGTCGAGCCCTCGGGCCGCCGGCTCGGCCGGGTGACGGCCGTGCTCGACCACGGGGCGGGCGAGATCCTCGAGATCGAGACCGAGGAGGGCACGCTCCTCGACCTGCCCTTCACCCGGGCGGTGGTACCGGAGATCGACCTCGAGGCGGGTCGGCTCGTGGTCGTCGTGCCGAGCGTGATCGAGGCGGAGGCCGCGGCATGAGCGAGCCCGCCTGGACCGCCACGGTCCTCACGATCTTCCCCGAGATGTTCCCGGGACCGCTCGGCCACTCGCTCGCCGGCAAGGCCCTCGCGCGCGGCATCTGGCGGCTCGATGCCGTGGATCTGCGCGACTTCACGACCGACCGCCACCGCACGGTCGACGACGCGCCGTTCGGTGGCGGGGCCGGGATGGTCATGCGGCCCGACGTGATCGCCCGGGCGGTCGACGCGGTGAAGGCACGCGGCGCGCCCGGTCCCCTCCTCTATCTCTCGCCGCGTGGCGAGCGCCTCGACCAGGCGATCGTCCGCGAGCTCGCGGCCGGTCCCGGGTTCGTGGCACTCTGCGGCCGCTTCGAGGGCGTCGACGAGCGGGTCCTCGAGGCGCGCGCTTTCCGCGAACTCTCGATCGGCGATTACGTCCTCTCGGGCGGTGAGCTCGCCGCCATGGTGCTGATCGACGCCTGCGTCCGCCTCCTGCCCGGCGTGGTCGGCGAGGCCGCCTCGCTCGAGGAGGAGAGCTTCGCCCAGGGGCTGCTCGAATACCCGCACTACACCCGCCCGCAGGAGTTCGAGGGTCGGCGCGTGCCGGAGGTGCTGTTGTCCGGCCATCACGCGCGGATCCGCGCCTGGCGCCAGCAGCAGGCGCTCGAGCTCACCCGCCGGCGGCGGCCCGACCTCTTGACGGCGCGCGCGACAGCCGCATGCTGCGCGCCCCGCGAGCCCGGGACCGCCGAGCCCCGTCCCCCAGCCATGCCGGAGCGTGACCCCTCATGAACCCGATCTTGGAGCTCGAGCGCGAGCAGATCCAGCGGCTGACCGCGGAGCGGCCGATCCCCGACTTCGGGCCGGGCGACACCGTGCGCGTCAACGTCAAGGTGATCGAGGGCAACCGCGAGCGTGTCCAGGCGTTCGAGGGCGTCGTGATCGCCAAGAAGAACCGCGGGATCAACTCCTCCTTCACCGTCCGCAAGATCTCCTACGGCGAGGGAGTCGAGCGCATCTTCCCGCTCTACAGCCCCCGCATCGAGAGCATCGAGGTCGTCCGCCGCGGTCGCGTACGGCGCGCCAAACTCTATTATCTGCGCGGGCGGACCGGCAAGGCGGCGCGGATCGTCGAACGCCGCGACGAGCCCAAGGGCGGGGCCGCCCCGGCTGCCGGCGAGCCGGCCGCCCAGGAATAGGCCGGCCGCCGCCGGCAGGTCGTCGCAAGGAGGAGGACGCCCTTGGGCCGCACGCTCTTCGAGAAGATCTGGGACGCCCATGTCGTCGACCAGCAGCCCGACGGAACCTGCCTCCTCTACATCGACCGCCACCTCGTCCACGAGGTGACGAGCCCGCAGGCCTTCGAGGGTCTGCGGGTCTCGGGCCGCAAGGTGCGCCGGCCCGATCTCACTTTGGCCGTGCCCGACCACAACGTGCCGACCACCGACCGACGGCTCGGGATCGCCGACCCGGTCTCGCGCCTGCAGGTCGAGACGCTCGAGCGGAACTGCCGCGAGTTCGGCATCGAGCTCTTCGGCATGAACGACGTGCGCCAGGGCATCGTCCACGTGATCGGCCCCGAGCAGGGCTTCACCTTGCCGGGCACGACGATCGTCTGCGGCGACAGCCACACGAGCACCCACGGTGCGTTCGGCGCGCTTGCCTTCGGCATCGGCACGAGCGAGGTCGAGCACGTCCTCGCCACCCAGACCCTCCTGCAGAAGAAGCCCAAGACGATGCGGATCGCGGTCGAGGGCGAGTTGCAC
>JAILZQ010000209.1 GCA_023512415.1 Geminicoccaceae bacterium
GCCCCCGGCACCGGCCAGCCCCGGCGGCGGCGAGGTCGGCGCGGCGACCGGCCCGCCCCGGGTGACCGCTGCAACGCCCGGTCCACGGCCCCGGCCACCCGCGCCGCTTGCCCCGACCCCGCTCGACCGGCGGACGCTGCGCCGGCTGGAACGCGGCCAGTTCTCGATCTCCGCCCGGCTCGACCTGCACGGGCTCGACCAGCGGGCGGCACACGACGCGCTCCTCGCCTTCCTGGCCCGCGCCCGGGACCGCGGCCATCGCTGCGTGCTCGTGATCACCGGCCGCGGCGAGCGCAGCGGCGGCGTGCTGCGCCGGTCGGTGCCGCGCTGGCTCGGCGAGCCGCCCCTCGCCGCGCTCGTCCTCGGCTGGGCCGAGGCCGGACGAGCCCATGGCGGGGCCGGCGCCCTCTACCTCCTGCTCCGTCGCCGCGCCACGGATCGGACCCTCTCGCCCACGGGACCGGACCGCCCCCTGCGCGAATGAAGCCCGGCCCCTGGCCCCGGTCCTCCGACCCCCGCCGCGAGGCAGCTGCGGTCGACGCCCGGCGCCGGTGGCGCCGAGCGCAAAGCCGAAGGCCGGTCGGGTCCCTTCGCCCCGGCGCAGCGAGGGCCGGACCCCGGCGGGCCGGCGGCCGAGCCGCTTCGCCCGGAGCGACCTCGTGCGGCCGGCCCGAAGCCCGGGCGGTTTCGACGACCCCTGTGCCGGAGGCTCGGCCGCCGCCGGGACCCGAACGGGGTTGCCCCGACCCGGGCGTCGGGCCAGCTGGCCGAACCTCGACGATCCGCCGACCGGCGTCCGTCCATCCGCCACGCTCGTGGAGAGCGGCCACCTCGCGGGCCGACATCCTGCCGATGTCGCGCGGGCCATGGCCGGCCGCTGCCTCAGGCCCGGGCGTAGAGGCGCAGCGTGCCGAGCGTCCGCGCGGCATCGCCGACCTCGGCCTCGATCCGGATCCAGGCCCGGTCGATCGGCGCGTGCGCGGGCGGTGGCACCACCCGGCAGCGGAGCGCCCCACGGCCCGGCAGCTCGGGTGGCGGCTCGCGGGGCGGTCCCCCCTCCTCGGGCAGGCGCGCCGCGAGCTCGGTCCCGTCGGCGGCGAACAGCTGCGCCGCGACGAGCCGCGGCTCGCGCCGCAGGTGCAGGTCGAGCACCTGCCGGGCGTGGCCGGGATCGCCCTCGATCGGCTCGGCCGCGGCCGAGCCGTCGAGCGAACCGCTGCCGAGCCGGCCGCCCGGGTCGACCCACCAGCTCTGCAGGTCGTCGGCGATCCGCCGCGCCACGGCGAGCAGCGCCCGCTCGGCGCGGCGTGCCTCACGCAAGAGTTGCGCGAGCGCCGCGCGGACCGCCGCGTGGCAGGCGCCGAGCCGCCGGGTCAAGGTCACGACCTCCCCCTCGACCGCGTCGCACAGGCCCGCGACGAGCGATCGCGCGGCCGGGTCGAGCGCCGGCCGCTCGCCCCAGCGCAGGCGGTCGATCCCGGGCGGCAAGGGCGACTCGGCGCCCAGGGGTCGGGGCACGGCCATGACGAAAGCCCTCCGATCCTCGTTGCGGCCGAGGGTAACGGGCTTTCCTTGACGTTCGGTTAACAGCGGGCCGATCGCCGGTCGGTGCGGTCGGCGGGCGAGTAGCGTCACGCTCCGGAGCTCGACCCCCGAGGCGCGGAAGGCGGCGATTCCCGCGGCGTCGCGATTCGCGGCGAGCACGGAATCGGGCAGCGGGGTCGGCCGGGCCTCGGCGATCCGCACCTTCTCGAGCCCGGCTGCCGCGACGAGGCGCAGATAGTCCGCCAGGGGCACGGCCCCGGCGACACAGCCCGCCCAGAGGGCCGCGGCCTCGCGGATCGCCTGCGGGAGTTGGCCCGTGGCGACGACGTCGGACACGCAAAGCCGCCCGCTCGGCTTCGAGACACGGGCGATCTCGGCGAAAGCGCGCGCTTTGTCGGGCACGAGGTTCGACACACACTTCGAGATCACGCAATCGATCGTGCCGCTCTCGACGGGCAGATGCTCGACCTCGCCGAGGCGGAACTCGACATCGTCGAACCCGAGCTTTTGGGCGTCGGCGCGGGCCCGGGCGATCATCGCGGGTGTCGTGTCGACGCCGACGACCCGACCGGTCTTACCGACCTCGTGACGGGCGACGAAGACGTCGTTGCCGGCCCCGCAACCGAGATCGAGCCCGGTCTCGCCCGACCGCAGGCCGGCGTGACGGGTCGGCAGCCCGCAGCCGAGGCCGAGATCGGCTTCCGGGAGGTGGTCGGCGACCGGCCGATAGGCGTCGCCGATCATGTCGAGCGAGCCGTCGGCGCAGCAACCCGCCGAGCTCGGCCCGCAGCAGCCCGTGCTCGCCGCCCCGGCGATCGCCGCGTAACTCGCCCGCACCCGCTCGCGGATCGCATCCGCCTCGCTCGTTCTTCCCCCCTCCCCTTCCGGCACCGTCCAGGCGCCGCGCAGCGCGTCGAGCCGCCGCCGGAGCCGCGCCACGGCCTGTCGGTCGATGCAGTGACACGACCGGCGGCCATCGATCGTGCCGCGGATCGAGCCCACCTCCTCGAGCACCTCGAGATGCTGCGAGACGGTCGCCTGGGCGAGCGGCATGACCCGCACGATCTCGCCGCACACGCAGCTACCGCGTCCGGCCAGCCCCTCGAGGATCCGCAGCCGCGCCGGGTGGCCGAGCGCCTCTCACCCGCGCGAGTTCGGCGAACTCGAAACGAGCGGACAGCTCCGCGCCGGACATGCGGGCGGGCCGTTCGGGCCGCGGGTCGGTAACCTTCGTTCGTTCCTCGTCGATCGCCGATCATGCGCCCTGCGCCGGATGTTCGGCTGCCCGGGGCGAGCTCGGACGGCGCGAGCAGGGCCTTGAAAGGAACGGTTCCGCCGCGGATCGGACCGGACCGGCGGCCTGCCGCCGCCGAGCGCGGCCGCCGCCTGGCTAGGGGGCCGAGCCCGGTCCTCGCCCCGCAGCCTCGTCGTTCGGCAGAGGCTCGCCCGCCGGACGCTGGTCGGGCAAGAGCCGGTCGAGATGGCGGTCGAGCTTGTCCTGGCGGACCGCCTGGACGGTGCGGAAGGCTCGGAGCGCCTCCTCGAGGCGCCGGCCGAGCCGCTCGAGCTCGGCCTCGAGCTCGGCGCGCGCGGCGCGCAAGGCCGCCGCCTCGCCCGCGAGCTCACGGCGTGCCGCGTCGAGCCGGAAGGCTTCGACCGCCCGACGGAGCACCGCAAGGACCGCGAACAAGGAGGCGGGCGAAACCAGCACGACGCGCTTGGCGAGCGCCTCGTCGACGAGCCCCGGATCGAGGCTCCACAAGCTCGCGGCCAGAGGCTCGTTGGGCACGAAGAGGAGGGCCACCTCGAGCGTGCCGCCTCCCGGGTCGACATAAGCGCGGCCCGCCACCTCGGCGATCGCCGCCCGGACGTCGCGCAGGAAGGCCGCCTCGAGCCGCCGCCGCTCGGCCTCGCTCGCCGCTTCTTGTGCCTTGAGCCAATTGTCGAACGGGAACTTGACGTCGAGGTGGAGGCGCGAGCCGTCCGGCAGGAAGAAGGTGATGTCCGGCCGGCGGCCGCCGCCGGTCGGCTGCTGGCGCCGCCAGCTCACCCCCTCGACCAGGCCGGCCGCGCGCAGGATGTCCTCGGCGAGCCGCTCGCCCCACTGGCCCCTGAGCCGCGCCTGACCGAGCGTCTCGGCGAGCCTACGGGTGCTCGAGGCGAGCTCTTGGGCGCGCTCGGAAGCCGCCTGGAGCTCCCGTTCGACCGCCGCGAGCTTGGCCTCGCGGTCCCGCTCGAGCTCGCGCACGAGGCCGCCCAACCGCTCGAGCTGGCCCACGACCGAGGCGAGCCGGGCGTCCAGCTCGGCCCGCTCGGTGGCGAGGCGAGCCGCATCGAGCCGCCGCTCGACGGCGAGGCTCTGCCGGGTGGCGGTGCCGAGCTGCTCGGCGAGCTTGCGGAACTGGTCGAGGGCGATGTCGGAGAAGGCGAGCTTGACGCCGTCCAACAGCGCCTCGGTCTCGGCCTGGCGTTGCCGTTCGGCGCGCGCGAGGAGCTCGGCCGCGAGCCGCCGCTGCCCGCCGCACCAGGCGAGCCCGGCTGCGAACCCGGCGGCGAAGGCGAGCAGGAGAAGGAACAGTGGCGCGAGCGCCCAACCGTCGAACGGAACCACCTCGAGCCTCCGAGCGGACACCGGCCCGGGGCCGGCGTCGCGGCCGGAGGCTAGGTGCTGTGGCCAGCTTCGGCCAGCGTCCGGCTGCTCGGAGGCCGCGGCAGGCCGCGCGGGCGAGCTGCCGAGCGAAAGCTCAGGCGACCTCTTTCTGGCGTGCTGCGCGGCGCCGGGCGTGCGGGTCCAAGAGCCGCTTCCGGAGCCGGATCGCCTTGGGCGTGACCTCGACGAGCTCGTCCTCGGCGATGTAAGCGATCGCCTTTTCGAGGGTCATCACGACGGGCGGGGTCAACAGCACGTTGTCGTCCTTGCCGGCGGCGCGGATGTTGGTGAGCTTCTTCTCGCGCAGCGGGTTGACCTCGAGATCGTTGTCGCGGGTGTGCTCGCCGATGATCATCCCCGAATAGACCTTCTCGCCCGGTGCGACGAAGAGCGGGCCGCGCTCCTGCAGATACCAGAGCGCGTAAGCGACGGCCTCGCCCTGCTCGGTCGAGACGAGCACACCGGTGTGGCGCTGCTGGATCGGACCCTTCCAGGGCTCGAAGCCGGCGAAGGTCCGGTTCATGACGCCCGTGCCACGGGTGTCGGTCAGGAATTCGCCGTGGTAGCCGATCAGGGCGCGGGCCGGGGCTTTGAAGACGAGCCGCAGCTTGCCGGCCCCGGCCGGCTTCATCTCGAGGAGCTCCGCCTTGCGCTTCGAAAGCTTCTCGACCACCACACCGGCATACTCTTCGTCGAGGTCGATGACGACCTCCTCCACGGGCTCGAGCTTGCGCCCCGTTGCCGGGTCCTCGCGCAGGAGCACGCGCGGCCGGCCGACGCAGAGCTCGTAGCCCTCGCGGCGCATCTGCTCGATCAAGATCGCCATCTGCAATTCACCGCGGCCCTCGACCTCGAAGGCGTCCTTCTCCGCACTCGGCTTGACGCGGATCGCGACGTTGCCCTCGGCCTCCCGCACGAGCCGGTCCCAGATCTGCCGCGAGGTCACTTTCGAGCCGTCCTGGCCGGCGAACGGGCCGTCGTTGACCCGGAAGGTCATCGAGATGACGGGCGGGTCGATCGGCTGCGCCGGCAGGGGCTCCTCGACCGCGAGGTCGGCCAAGGTGTCGGCCACGGTCGCCTTCTGGAGGCCGGCCACGGCCACGATGTCGCCCGCCACCCCCTCCTCGATCGGCTGGCGGGAGAGGCCGCGGAAGGCCAGGAGCTTTGTCACCCGCGCGGTCTCGAGCGG
>JAILZQ010000210.1 GCA_023512415.1 Geminicoccaceae bacterium
GCCACGAGCAGTCGGGCGCCCGCGGCGGCCAGGCGCTCGGCGAGCGGCATGCCGACCGCCCCCAGGCCCTGGACGGCGACCGTGAGCCCGGCGAGCCCGTCGGCACCGAACCGGTGGCGGGCGGCGGCCCGCATCGCCCGCGCCACGCCCTCGGCGGTCATGGGCCCCAGATCGCCGGCGCCCGTCGAGCGGCCGAGCACGAAGCGCGAAAAGCCGGCGAGCGCGTCCATGTCGGCGGGGGTGGTGCCGCTGTCCTCGCCGGTCCAGTAGCGGCCGGCGAGCCGCTCGATCGCGCCGGCCAGAGCTCGCCAGAGCGCCGGCGTCTTGTCGCGCGCCGGATCGCCGATGACGACCGCCTTGCCGCCGGAGAAGGGCAGGCCCGCGAGCAGGACCTTGTCGGTCATCGCCCGGGCGAGCGCGCGGGCGTCGGCGATCGCCGCGGCGAGGTCGGGATAGGGGCGCATCCGGCAGCCGCCGACCGCCGGCCCGAGCGCGGGCCGATCGAGGGCGATCACCGCGACGGTCCGACCCCTGTCGTCGACGACCCGGTGCAGCTCGCCGCCGCTCTCCGGGTCGGGCGGACCGCCTGGCTTCGAGGCCATGGCTTTCCCCCTTTTTCCACCCCGGCCACCGCATAGGGGCGGGGCGGGAGGGTCGGCAGTGAGCTTTCCCACAACCGCAGCGCGAGAGACGGCTCCGGAGCCGGTCGAGGTCGGGCCGCTGCTCGTCCTCGGCGGCAGCACGGCGAGCGGCAAGTCCGCCCTCGCCCTCGCGCTCGCCGAGCGGACCGGCGGGGTGATCGTCGACGCCGACAGCCAGCAGCTCTTCGCCGATCTGCCGATCCTGACCGCCCGGCCGACGGCCGAGGAGGAGGCGCGCGCCCCGCACCGGCTCTACGGCGTGCTCGGCCCGCGCGAGCAGCCCTCGGTCGGCCGCTGGCTGCGGCTCGTCCTGCCGGTGCTCGTCGAGCTCGCCCGCGAGGAGCGGCCGGCGATCCTCGTGGGTGGGACCGGGCTCTATCTGCACGGCCTCCTGCACGGTCTTTCCCCGGTCCCCGAGGTGCCGCCCGAAGTCCGTGCGCGGCTGCTCGCGGAAGCCCGCGAGGTCCCGACGGGCGAGCTCCACGCTCGGTTGCGCAGTGTCGATCCCGCGACCGCGGCCAAGCTCCGGCCTTCCGACCGACAGCGGATCCTGCGCGCCCTCGAGGTGCTGGAGGCGACCGGCCGGCCGCTCGCCCTCTGGCAGGCCGAGCCGCGTCGGCCGGCGGTTCGCCCCCGTCTACTCGTGGGGGTGGCCCTCCTGCCGCCCGGCGCGGTGACCGGCCCGCGGATCGCCCGTCGCCTCGAGGCGCAACTCGCCCGGGGCGCCCGCGAGGAGGTGGCGGCGCTCGCCGAGCGCGAGCCCGAGCTTCGCGACGCGGCGTGCGCCGGGCGGACCGACCGTTTCCCGATCCTGAAGGTGCACGGCTGCCGCGAGCTCCTGGCGGTCCTCGACGGGCGGCTCGCCCCGGCCGCGGCACAGGCCGAGATCGCCCGCCAGGTGCGCGCCTACGCCAAACGTCAGCGCACCTGGTTCCGCCACCAGCTCGCCGAGCTCGACACGCTGCCGGTCACGGGCGACGACCCCGACCTCGTCGAGGCTCTCGCCCGCCGGTTCGACGAACTCCGGCCGAGAGCGCCGCCGGCTCAGAGATCGGCGTAGCAGAGCACCTCGGCCTTCGCCCCGGGGTGGGTGACCGCACCCTTGACCGCCGGGCCCACGAGCTGGGCGTATTTGTAGAGCGCACCGCTCGTGTAGATCGTCGCGGGCGGCTTCCACGCCGCCCGCCGACGCTCGAGCTCGTCGGCCGAGAGCTCGACGTCGAGCGTGCCCTTCTCGGCGTCGATCGCGACGATGTCGCCGTCACGCAACAGCCCGATCGGGCCGCCGACCGCCGCTTCAGGGCCGACATGGCCGATGCAGAAGCCGCGGGTGCCGCCCGAGAACCGACCGTCGGTGACGAGCGCCACCTTCTCGCCCATGCCCTGGCCGTAGAGGGCGTAGGTGACCGAGAGCATCTCGCGCATGCCCGGCCTGCCCTTGGGCCCCTCGTAGCGGATCACGAGCACCTCGCCTTCCTTGTAGGCACGGCTCTGGACCGCCTTCATGCAGTCCTCCTCGCAATCGAAGACCCGCGCCGGCCCGCGGAACACGAGATGCTTGAGCCCGGCGATCTTGACGATCGCTCCCTCGGGCGCGAGCGAGCCCCTGAGCCCCACCACGCCGCCATAGGGCGTGATCGGGTTCGTGATCGGCCGGACCACGTCCTGGTCCGGGTTCCAGCGCACCTCGGCCAGGTTCTCGGCGACCGTCTTGCCGGTCACGGTGATGCACTCACCGTGCAGATAGCCGCCGTCCATGAGGGCCTTCATGAGGAGCGGCACGCCGCCCGCTTGGGCGAGATCGGCCATGACGTAGCGCCCGCCCGGCTTCAGATCGCCGATGTAGGGGGTCGAGCGGAAGATCTCGGCCACCGCGTGCAGATCGAAGTCGATCCCGGCCTCGTGGGCGATCGCCGGCAGGTGCAGGGCGGCATTGGTCGAGCCGCCCGAGCAAGCGACGATCCGCGCGGCGTTCTCGAGGCTCTTCCTCGTCACGATGTCGCGCGGCCGGATGCCGAGCTCGAGGCAGCGCATCACCGCCTCGCCGGACAGCTCGGCGTAGCGGTCGCGGGCCTCGAACGGTGCGGGCAGGCCGGCCGAATAGGGCAGCGCCAGGCCGATCGCCTCGGAGACGCAGGCCATGGTGTTGGCGGTGAACTGGCCGCCGCAGGAGCCGGCCGAGGGGCAGGCGACCCGTTCGAGCTCCTCGAGCTCGGCGTCGCTGAGCTCGCCGACCGCGTGCCGGCCCACCGCCTCGAACACGTCGACCACGGTGACGTCCCGCCCGCGCCATTTCCCGGGCAGGATCGAACCGCCGTACATGAAGACCGAGGGCACGTTGAGGCGGACCATCGCCATCATCACCCCGGGCAGGCTCTTGTCGCAGCCGGCGAAGCCCACGAGCGCGTCGTAGCCGTGCCCGCGCACGGTCAGCTCGATCGAATCGGCGATGACCTCCCGCGACACGAGCGAGGCCTTCATCCCCTGGTGACCCATGGCGATGCCGTCGGTCACCGTGATCGTGGTGAACTCGCGCGGCGTGCCGCCCGCCCGGCTGACACCGACCTTGGCCGCTTGGGCCTGGCGGTGGAGCGCGATGTTGCAGGGCGCGGCCTCGTTCCAGGTGGTCACCACGCCCACGAAGGGGCGGGCGATGTCCTCCTTCCCGAGGCCCATGGCGTAGTAGTAGGAGCGGTGCGGCGCGCGCTCGGGCCCGACCGTGCTGTGCCGGCTCGGCAGCTTCGACTTGTCGAACAAGGTGATCGCCATGGCCCTTCCTCCTCCCGCCCGCGCGGCGGCGCGGACCTTAGCCAGCGCATCCGGGGCTGACCAGTGCGCCGCGGGCGGGGTGGCTGTCGCCCCCGGCAGCAAGGAAGGCCGCGTCGAGCCCGCGGGCTGCGGCTGCGCGGCGGTCGCGGCCAGCTTCACCGGTGAGGATCCCCGCTACCGGGCCGCGCTCGTGACGGTGGTCGCGATCAACGCCGCCATGTTCCTCGTCGAAATGTTCGCCGGCCATCTCGCCGGCTCGCGCGCGCTCCAGGCCGATGCACTCGACTTCTTGGGCGACACCGCCACCTATGCCACGACCCTCTGGGCGGTCGGCCGCTCCGCCCGGACCCGCGCCACGGTCGCCCTGGTCAAGGGCGCGAGCCTGTCGCTCATGGGGCTCTGGGTCCTGGGCTCGACGCTTTGGAGCGTCTTCGTGCTCGGCACGCCCCGGGCCGAGCTCATGGGTGGGGTCGGGCTCCTGGCCCTCGCCGCCAATCTCGCCTCGGTGCTCTTGTTGCTGCGCTGGCGCGAAGGTGATGCCAATGTCCGCTCGGTCTGGCTCTGCTCGCGCAACGACGCGATCGGCAACCTCGCGGTGATCGCCGCGGCCGGGGCGGTCGCCCTGACCGGCAGCGCCTGGCCCGACCTCTTGGTCGCCGGTGCGATGGCCGCCTTGTTCCTGCACAGCTCGACCCGCATCCTGCTCCAGGCACGAGGCGAGCTGCGCGATGCTGCGAGCGGATCCGGAGGAACCCGTCCCGCCGGCTGAACTGCCCGAGCCGGGCGAGACGCCACCGCCCGGCCCGGGTCCCCTCGTTCGGCTGCTCGGCGCGGCGCTCCTGTTCGGTCGGGCCCTTTGGCAGGCGCTCGCGCACCTCGTCTTCGAGGACGGGCTCGTGGTCGCCGGCTACGTCGCCTTCGCTGCGCTCTTCGCGCTCTTCCCGTTCCTCATCGTGCTGTTGGCGATCGCGGGTGAGCTCGGCCAGAGCGAGGCGGCGCAGGAGTCGATCGCGCTCGCCCTCGAGCTCGTGCCGCCCGAGGTCGCGGCCGTGCTGCGGCCGGTCTTTATGCTTGTGAAGCAAAACGCTACGCCGCCTGGGAAGTTGCGTCAACCGTTTCACTTGAGAAAGAGCCGCCGCGCGCGCGCAGTTTGCTTCACGGCGTGAAACGCCGTGCCGGCCGTCATAATCGCGCCGATGACGAGCGGGGATGCGAGCACAGGCGGCAAGCGCGGCGCTGGCCAAGGCGGCACGCGCGCGCCGGCGCTCGACGACAGCGCGATGCTGAAGCTGCTCGGCTACAACCTGGCGCAGGCCTCGATCCCGACCACGCGCGTGTTTCGGCGCCGCATCGCGCCGCTCGGTCTGACCCAGGTCGAGTTCACGGTCCTGGTGCTGCTCGCCACCAACCCGGCGGTCACGCAAGGCCAGCTCGGCCGCACCCTCGGAGCGGCGCCTTCGAACCTTGCCAACCTGCTATCGCGGTTGGAGGGCAAGGGACTGATCGAACGCCGCCGCAGCCGCCGCGATGCGCGCGCTCAGGAATTGGCCTTGACGCGGCGTGGCGAGTCGCTGGCCAAGAAAGCGCTGGCGGCCTCCGAGGGCATGGAGGAGGGCTTGCTGCGCCACTTCAGCGCCGGCGAGCGGGCGATGCTGTTCGAGCTTTTGCAGCGCGTGGCGCGGCTGCGCCACGCCTGAGAGCGTCAGTCGGACGGGCGCGGAAAGTACGTCAACGCCGGGTCGCTGTCGCCGCGATACAGCGCCTCGACCAGCGCCGCGCGATGCGCAAGCACCGCGCGCTGGTTGATCGAGCCCTTGTCGGTGATTTCGCCGCGATCCAGGCTGGGCGGCTCGGCCAGCACGATCAGGCGCGCGATGCGGTTGGCGCTGCCTGTGGCTTGGCGGGCCAGTTCATCCACCACGCGCTGAAAGTGCGCCAGCACCGCGGGGT
>JAILZQ010000211.1 GCA_023512415.1 Geminicoccaceae bacterium
GACCTCAATGTAGTTGTGCGGCTCGCCGGTGTGCACGTCGAGCATGAATTGTGCGAGCGCCCGTTCGAGCCGCGCGAGGCCGCCCTTGAGAACGACGAAGCGCGCGCCTGAGAGTTTTGCCGCGGTCTCGAAATCCATTTGCCCCAGCGCTTCGCCGAGCTCGAAGTGCTGCTTGGGGACGAAACCGTAATCGCGCTTGGCGCCGAAACGGTGACGTTCCACATTGCCGGAGGAGTCCTTTCCGTCCGGCACGTCTGGTGCGGGCAGGTTCGGGATTTCGGCCAGCGCCCTTTCCAGCTCGGCAACGGCGGCCTTCTCTTCCGCTTCAAGCGCCGGAATGGCGTTCTTCAGCTCCGCGACCTCGGCCATGAGTTTTGCCGCCGCCGCTTCGTCCTTCCTGCGCTTGGCCTCGCCGATCTCCTTGGAGAGCCGGTTGCGCTCGGCCTGGCGCTCCTGGAGGGCGGTCTCGAGGGCCCGCCGCTCCTCGTCGACGGCGAGGATCGTGGCGGCGGCGGGCGGCAGGCCGCGCCGCGCGAGCGAACGGTCGAACGCGGCGGCGTTCTCGCGCAGCCAACGGAGATCGTGCACGGGTGCGGGCCTCTCGGGCGGCGGGCGGACGCGGCGGAGCGAAACGGGAACCGGGCGCGGCTGTCAATCGCCGCGCTGGACCGCGGTCGTGGCCGCGGCCGCCTCGCGGGCTTCCCGCGCGGCCTTGCGCTTCTCGGCCAGGCGCACGAGCCAGATCGAGATCTCGTAGAGCAGGATGAGCGGGATCGCGAGGCCGATCTGGCTGATCACGTCGGGCGGGGTGATGATCGCGGCGAAGACGAACACGCCGACGATCGCGTAACGGCGGCCCTTGGCGAGCCCGTCGGCCGAGACGATCCCGACCCGCCCCATGAGGGTGAGGGCCACCGGGAGCTGGAAGCCGACGCCGAAGGCGAAGATGAGCTTCATGACGAGGTCGAGATACTCGCCGACCCGCGCCTCGAGCTGGATCGGCAAGGCGCCGGGCTCGGTCGCCGTCGTCTCGAAGCTCAAGAAGAACTGCCAAGCCGCCGGGAATATGAAGTAGTAGACGAACGCCCCGCCCAAGAAGAACAGGACCGGCGTGGCGATCAGGAAGGGCAGCAGCGCCTCCTTCTCGTGGCGGTACAGGCCCGGGGCGATGAACAGCCAGGCCTGGGCCGCGACGAAGGGGAAGGTTATGAACGCACCGGCGAAGAAGGCGACCTTGAGATAGGTGAAGAAGGCCTCGGTGAGGCCGGTGTAGATCATCCGCCGGTCGTGGTAGCCCATCTGCTCGTAGATGTCGGCCAAGGGCCGGACCAGGAAGCGGTAGATCGGCTCGGCGAAGAACCAGCAGACCACGAAGCCGAGGACGAGCGCGATCACCGCGTACATGATGCGGTTGCGCAGTTCGATCAGGTGATCGAGCAGCGGCATCTCGCGATCGTCGATGTCCTTGAGCAGGGCCATGGCTCAGGAGCGCTCCGCCGTGCGTTCGCCCGCCCGTTCGGCCGGACCGGCGAGCACCGGCTCCGGCTGCGGCGAGGCCGGACCGGGCGGCGGCTCGGCGGCCGCCGGCCGCTCGAGCCCGTCCGCGATCGCGCGGGTCTCGGCCTCGAGCGTGTCGCGAACGTCCAAGGCCTTTTCGAGCTTGCGGTCGGGGTCGATCGTCTCGCGGATCGTGTGCTCGAGGTTGGCCGGGTTCATCTTCTGCAGGTTGGCCTTGATTTCCTCGAGCTCGGCCTCGCGCGCCATGTCGTCGAACGAGCGCTGGAACTCGCGGGCCATGGCGCGCGCCTTGCCGGTCCAACGGCCGATCTGGCGGGCGACCTTGGGCAGGTCCTTGGGGCCGATGACGACGAGGGCCACCACGAGGATGACCAGCATCTCCGACCAGCCGAGATCGAACATCACTTGGGCTCCGTCCGCGCCACCGCGCGTCCCGCCGCGTTCCGGGCGGAGAATCTGGCAAATACCGGCCGGCGCCGCAACCGGAGCACCTCAGCGCGCGCCGGGGGAGGGATAGACGAAGGCGTGCGCCGGGTCGAGCACGACCTCGACCGCCTCGCCGGGACCGAACGGCAGCGGCAGCGCCCGGCGGACCTTGACCACCTCGCCCCGGCCGAGCCGCAGCCAGACCAGATGGACGGGCCCGAGGTCGCGCCGCTCGACCACCGTCGCTCGAGCCCCGCGGCCGGTCCCGGCCGGCACGAGGTCGATCCCCTCCGGTCGGACCACCACCTCGACCGGTGTGCCGGCCGCGATCCCCGGCGCGAGGGCCCGGCCCACGGGCGTGTCGACCCAGCCCGGGCCGGCCACGAGCGAGAAGCGGTTCACCGGCCCGAAGAAGCCGGCTACGAAGAGGTCGAGCGGCCTCTGGTAGAGCTCGGCCGGGGTGCCGCTCTGGACGATCCGGCCTCCCTCCATCGCGTGGATCCGGTCGCCCACCCGGACCGCTTCCTCGGCGTCGTGGGTGACGAGGAGCGTGGGCGTGCCGGTCTCCTTGAGGATGGCGATCGTCTCCTCGCGGACCTGGGCGCGGAGCGTGGTGTCGAGGGCGGAGAAGGCTTCGTCGAGCAGCATCAGGTCTGGGGCGGGGGCGAGGGCCCGGGCGAGCGCCACCCGCTGCTGCTCGCCGCCCGAGAGGGTGTGCGGCCAGGATTTGGCGTGGCGCTCCATGTCGACCCGGCGCAACAGCTCGGCGACCCGCGCCCGGCGCTCGGCCTTGGGGCGGCCGGCCAGGCCGAAGGCCACGTTCTCCTCGACCCGCAGATGCGGGAAGAGGGCGAAGTCCTGGAACATGAGGCCCACCCGGCGGGCCTCGGGGGGCAGCATGGCACCCGGCCGGGCGACCACCCGGCCGTCGATCGCGATCTCGCCCTCCTGGATCGTCTCGAGCCCGGCGATCAGCCGGAGCGTGGTGGTCTTGCCGCAGCCCGAGGGGCCCACGAGGCAATGGATCTCGCCGGGCGGGATCACGAGGTCGACGTTCTCGACTACCCGCCGCCAGCCGTATCGGTGCGAGAGACCCGAGACGCGCAAACCCTGCCGCCCGGGCTCGCGGGCGAGGATCGCCGCCGCGGCCATGCCACTTCGAGGTCGCGGGCCGACCCTGCGCCGGCCCTCCGTGCAGGAGAGCATCTAGTCGCCGGCCGGGGGCTTGAAAAGGCCGCCCACGGCGAGCTCCTCGAGCTTCGGCAGGTCGGCCAGCGAAGCGAGGCCGAACGCGTCGAGGAAGGCCGGGGTGGTGCCCCAGAGAAGGGGCCGCCCGGGCACCTCGCGCCGTCCCTTGGGCGCCACCCAGCCGACCTCGACCAAGAGGTCGAGCGTGCCGGCCGAGAGGCTCACCCCGCGCACCGCCTCGATCTCGGCGCGGGTCACGGGCTGCTGCCAGGCGATCACCGCGAGGGTCTCCATGGCCGCGCGGGAGAGCCGGCGGAGCGGCCGGACGGTACGCGCGAGCCAGGGGGCGAGCTCGGGGGCGGTGCGGAAGGCCCAGCCGCGGCCGATCCGCTCGAGCCGCACACCACCCTCCCGGTAGCGGGTGCGCAGCCGCTCCAGGACGGCACCGGCCTCCGCCCGGCCGCCGAGCAGGGCCTGGATCTCGCGCTCCTCGACCGGCTCGCTCGCGGCGAACAGGAATGCCTCGACCAACGCGACGGGGTCGGGGCCGTCGCCTGCGCCCGGCTCGGGCGCGGAGGCGGAGCGGGCCCCCGACCGGGCGAGCCCTTCCGGACGGGTCTCGGCGGCCGGCCCGGACGCGGGATCGCGCGGGGTGTCGCTCACGGACGGCGTCGCACGAGCACGGGACCGAAGGGGATCGGCTGCTCGAGCTCGAGCAGCCCCGTACGGGCGAGCTCGAGGCTCGCCACCAGGCTCGCGGCGAGGGCCGCGCGGCGCTCGAGGCCGGGGGCGAGGCCGGGCGGCAGGAAGCTCGCGAGATCGCGCCAGTCTTGGCCCACGAGCCGGCGGGCGATGCGCTCGAGCATGGCCTCGACCGTGACGAGCGGCGGGCGGGCGAGCCGCAACCGTTCGGGTGCCCGGCGGGCGGCCAGCCGGGCGCCGGCCGCGATCAGCTCGGCGAGGCTCGCGGCGAAGCGCGGCTCCACCCGCACCGGCAGGGGCTCGACCGTGCCGCGCGGCAGGCGCTCGCGGCCGAGCCGCGGCCGGGCCTCGAGCCAGGCCACCGCGACCCGGATCGCCTCGAGCCGGCCGAGCCGCTCGGCGAGCGAGCGGGCGGCCTCGGCGGCATCCGGCTCGGCCCGTTCGGCGGGCGGCAGGAGGAGTTGGGATTTGAGATAAGCGAGCCAGGCGGCCATCACGAGATATTCGGCGGCGACAGCGAGCCGGGCAGCCTTCGCCCGCTCGAGATAGGCCAGGTACTGGTCGGCCAGGGCCACGATCGAGATCCGGCCGAGATCGACCTTCTGGGCACGGGCGAGGTCGAGCAGGAGGTCCAAGGGCCCCTCGAAGCCCTCGAGGCTCACCGCGAAATCGCAGGCCGGGACGAGCGCCATCGGGACCTCACCAGAAGCCCAGCCGGAGGACGAGCTCGAACAGCAAGTCGGCCAAGGGCAGGAGCACGTAGAGCAGCGGGTTGAAGGCGTAGCCGAACTGCTCGGCCACGAGCGGGACGAGCACCGCCACCGCGAGCAGGATCAAGAGGCCGAGCCGCTCGATCCGGGCGAAGCGCCAGGCGAGCGGATCCGGGAGGAGGCCGGTCAGGATCCGCCCGCCGTCGAGTGGCGGCAGCGGCAACAGGTTGAAGGCCGCGAGGAAGACGTTGGCGATCACCGCGTTGTTGAGGTTCTGGTGCAGCCACTCGCCGAGCCAGGCGGGCGGCAGGTCGGTCAGGTGCATGACCCAGGCGGCGATCACCGCCTGGAGGATGTTGACCGCCGGGCCGGCCGCGGCCACCAGCACCATGTCGCGCTTGGGCTCGCGCAGGCGGTGGAAGGCGACCGGCACGGGCTTCGCCCAACCGAACACGAAGGGCGATTTCAAGAGGATCAACAGGCCCGGCAGCAGGAAGGTGCCGAACGGGTCGACGTGCTTCAAGGGATTGGCGGTGACCCGGCCGAGCCGCCGGGCGGTGTCGTCGCCGAGCTTGTCGGCGACCCAGCCGTGCGCCGCCTCGTGGAGCGTGATCGCGAGCAGCACCGGGAGGAGCCACACCGAGAGGGTGCGGCCGAGCTCGGCCAGGCCCTCCACGGCTCAGCCCACCCCGAGCAGCCGGTCGAGCTCGGCCGCGGCTGCGGCCGGGTCGAGCGGCAGCCGCGGCGCCGGCCGGTCGAGCAGCGCCGCGAGCCGCTCCTCGAGCCGCTCGCCGCATGGCGGCAGGG
>JAILZQ010000212.1 GCA_023512415.1 Geminicoccaceae bacterium
GCCGGTGGGCGAGGATCCCGCCCAGGGCCTCGTCGAGCGCCGCCGACCCGAAGCGCATCGCTACCTCCCACCCCTCGCCCGGCCAGATATAGGCCGCCGCGCCGGCGCCGGGAACCGTGCGGGCGGCTCAGCGCGGCGCGAAGGGCCAGACCAGCGGGAGAAGGAGGAGGGCCACCGCGAAGGTGAGGAGCGAAAGCGGCAGGCCGAGGCGGGCATAGTCGGCGAAGCGGTAGCCGCCGGGGCCGAGCACGAGGGTGTTCGATTGGTGGCCCATGGGGGTGAGGAAATCGCAGGAGGCGCCGATCGCCACGGCCATCAAGAAGGGATCGAGCGAGAGCCCGGCGCCCTTGGCGTAGGCCACGGCGACCGGCCCCACGAGCAGGACCGTGGCCGCGTTGTTGAGCACGGGCGTGATCGCCATGGTGGCGAAGAGGACGAGCCCGAGCGCCCAGATCGGATCGGCACCGGCGGTGGTCCGGGCCAGGAGCCCGGCCAGGAGGTCGGCCGCACCGGTCGTCGCGAGCGCGCCGGCGACCGGGATGAAGGCGCCCAAGAGCACGATCACCGACCAGTCGATCGCGCGATAGGCCGCATCCGGCTCCATCACGCGCAGCAGCAGGAGGGCGAGGACCGCGAGCGTGAAGGCGATCGCAGCGGGCAACAGCCCGGCGGTCACGAGGGCGACCGCTGCGAGCATGACGAGCGCCGGTCGCCAGGCGATCTCCGGCCGCTCGAGCCGCAGGCCACGGTCGACGATCGGCAGGCAGCCGAGCTCGACGAGCTCCTCGATCGCGAGTTCGGGCGGCCCCTCCAGCATCAAGGTGTCGCCGGCCTGGATCGGGACCAGCGCCAGGCGGGCTTGCGGCGGGTCGCCGCCGCGGCGGATCGCCAAGAGGTTCAAGGCGTAGCGCTCGCGCAAGCCGAGCTCGGCGGCGGTCCGGCCGACCAAGGGCGAGCCCGCGGTCACGACCGCCTCGACCACGGTCAAGCCCTTGGCGCTCTCACCGCCCGCCCGGCCGGCGAGCTCGAGGCCGGCTTTCGCCAAGAGCTCGCGCAGGCCCGCGGGCTCCGCCTCGACCTGCAAGACGTCGCCCGGGAACAGGCGGCGGAAGCGGGAAGCGATGTTGCGCGGGCGATCCTGGCGCAGGAGCGCGAGCACGCGCAGCCGGCCCTCGAGCGCGGTCTCGAGCTCGTCGATCGAGCGGCCGCGGAAGGGCGAGCCCTCGGCGACCACGACCTCGAGGATGTAGTCCTCGATCCGGAAGGACGGCTCTTCCTCGTCGCGCGCGGCGCGGCGGCGGGGCAGGAGCCGCCAGCCCACCGCGAGATAGGCGAGGCCCGCGAGGGTGAGCGGCAGGCCCAACGGCGCGAAGTCGAACATCGCGTAGTCGATCCCGAGCTCCTGGCGGCGGAGCGCCGAGATCAACAGGTTCGGCGGGGTGCCGATGAGGGTGACGAGGCCGCCCAGGAGCGACATGGCCGCCAGGGGCATCAAGAGCTGGGCGGGCGAGGTGCCGGCCCGGCGGGCGAGGCGGATCGCCGCCGGCATGACGAGCGCGAGTGCCCCCACATTGTTCATGAACATCGAGAGGAAGCCGGTGAGCCCGCCGAGCGCCGCCACCTGGCGGGTGGTCGTCGAAAGCCCGCCCGCGAGCGGCGCCAAGAACCGGTCCAACAAGCCCGAATCGCGGATCGCCCGGGAGAGCACGAGCACGGCCGCAACCGTGATCACGGCCGGATCGGCGAAGCCCGAGAAGGCCTCGCGCGCCGGGACGAGGCCCAGCAGCACGGCGGCGAGCAGGGTCCCGAGTGCGACCACGTCGTGCCGCCAGCGGCCCCAGAGGAAGAGCAGCAGCGCACTCGCCAAGAGCGCCAGGAGGAGGAGCTGTGGGGTGGTCATCCCGTGGGGCGGCGATCCGAGCTGCGCCCCGCCCGACGGCGGCGCGAGCGCGGCCGGATGCTGCACGGAGGCGGCGTACGGCGCCAGGGGGCCGGCGGTCGCGGACTCGAAGCCGCGCCCACGGGTGCCAGGTTCCTCCGGCCCGCCGCTCCGGTCGGCACCGCTTCCCCGGGCGCGAGGAGCCGAACCCATGCTGCATCTCGACATCCCGACCCTGGCCGAGTTGCGCGCGCTCGTGGGCGTGCGGGCCGATCTGTGCGTGTCGATCCACCTGCCGACCGCGCCACGGACGCAGGACGCCCGGGCCGACCGGATCGCCTCGAAGAACGCCGCGGCCGAGGTCGCCGAGGCCGCGCTCGCCGAAGGGGCCGACAAGCGGCGGGTCGGCGCCCTCGAGGAGTTGCGGCTCGACCTCGTCGGCGACGAGTTCCGGCGGTTCCGGGCGCACAGCCTCGCGGTGCTCGCGACCCCCGAGCGGGTCCGAGCGTTCCAGGCGGCTCTCGGTCCCAGTTACGGCTCAAGCGAGCGGCATGGTCTCCCCGATCGCCGGGACGAGGGCCCGGCGATCGACCTCGAGGCCGGCCGCCCGGGCGGCCGCTCTGAACCGTCCGGGCGGCTCGAAGGGCGGCTCGTCGGTCAAGACGATCGTGCCCCAGTGCATCGCCACGAGCCGCCGCGCGCCGAGGGTGGTGCCGATCGCGACCGCCTCCTCGGGCGTGCAATGCGAGCCCTTCATGAGCTCGCGCGGCTCGTAGGCGCCGATCGGCACGAGCAGGAGGTCGGGCGGCGGGTAGCGCCGGGCGAGCTCGGCGAACACCGGGCCCAGGGCCGTGTCGCCCGCGGTCTGCACGACCCGGCCGCCGTGGGCGATCCGGAAGCCGCACCAGAGCGAGCGGTTGCGGTCGAAGAGCGTGCGCTTGGAGAAGTGGATCGCCGGCAGGGCCGTGATCTCGAGGCCCAGGACCTCGGCCCGCTCGTGCCAATCGAGCTCGTGCACCGCGCGCCAGGGGAGCCCCCGGACGTAACCCGAGACTCCGAGGGTGGTCACGAAAACCGGACGGTCGCGCTCGGCGAGCGCCTCGAGGGTGGGCCGATCGAGATGGTCGTAGTGGTTGTGGGTGAGGAGGACGAGGTCGACCGCCGGCAGGCGGTCGAGACGCACGGGCGAGGGCGCGAACCGCCTCGGTCCCAAGGGAGGCAGCGGCGAGGCGTAGTCCGAGAGGAACGGGTCGATCAGGACCGTCCGGCCGCCGAGGCGGAGGAGGAAGCCGGCATGGCCGAGCCAGGTGAGGCCGTCCGGCCGCTCGGGGTGGTCGAGGGCCGCCAAGACCTCGTGCTCCGGCCGGACGTGGCCGGGCGGCAGGACGGGCGGCGGAACGCGGCGGCCGAGCCGGCGCCAGAAGAAGTCGGCCCAATCGGCGAAGGAGCCGCCGCGCTCCGGGCTCCCCGGCGGGTTGCGGAACCCGTCCGGGCCGTGGTGCCACGGGCGGCCGCCCGACCCGGGCTCCTCCGCGGGCGGGTTCACGCAGCCCACGCCCGCGAGCAAGGCCAGGGCGCCGGCGAGCAGCCGGCGGCGCCGCAAGCCCCCCGCCCCGACCTCAAGGAACCGGATGGTGCTTGCCGACCGGCGTGACGGTGGTCGCCTGGGGGCCCGCCGCACTCTCGCCCTCGACCAGGGCGATCCGCACCTCGTCGCCGACTTCGAGCTTGTCGAAGCCGCCGTTCACCACGGCGTTGCGGTGGAAATAGACCTCCTGGCCGTCCGGCATGAGGATGAAGCCGTGGTCGGGGAACAGGCTCTTCACCCGACCGTGCGGCGGCGGCTCGTGCACTTTGACGTCGCCGCGGTGCTTGCGGACGTGGTCCTGCAGCTTGCGCCGGGCGGCGTCGAACGCGTCGCGGATCGCGACGTAGATGTCTTCGTGGGCGTGGCTGTTGGGGTTGGCGCGGTTGATCGCGATCTCGCCGCCGGGAACCAGGATCAGGATCCGGCACTGGTAGAGATTGCCCTTGTGCTGGCCCTGGGTGGTCTTGGCGAGCACCACGCGGCAGGCGGTGATCCGGTCGTAGTAGCGCTCGAGCTCGGCGATGAGCTCGCGCACCCGCGCCTCGACCGCGTCCGAGTGCGGCACGTCCTTGAAGGTGATCTCTGGCTCTTGCTGCATGTGCGGCCCTGTTGGCGTTGACGATCAGCCCTTGATGCAGAGGAGCGGTCGCAGGTGCGCCACCCGCCGGGCGAGACCCGCCCGCTCGGCGGCCGCCACGACCGCATCGACGTCCTTGTAGGCGGCCGGCGCCTCCTCCGCGACCCCGCGCATCGAGGGGGCGCGGACCACCACGCCGCGGCTTTTGAGCTCGGCCACGATCTGGTCGCCGCGATATTGCCGGGTCGCCTCGTGCCGGCTCATCGCCCGGCCGGCGCCGTGGACCGCCGAGGCGAAGCTCTTCTGCTCGCTGGTCGCGGCCCCGGCCAGGACCCAGGAGCCGGTGCCCATGCTGCCGCCGATCAGCACCGGCTGGCCCACCGCGCGCAGCGGCTCCGGCACGTCGGGGTGGCCGGGGCCGAAGGCCCGCGTGGCGCCCTTGCGGTGGACGAAGACCGCCTTCTCCTCGCCGTCGATCCGGTGCCGCTCGAGCTTGCAGGTGTTGTGCGAGACGTCGAACAACAGCGCCATCCGAGCCTGCGGGAACATCCGCCGCAGCACGCCGCGCGCCAGGTGATCGATGATCTCACGGTTGGCCAGCGCGCAATTGATCGCAGCCCGCATGGCCCCGAGATAGCGCTGACCGAGGGCCGAGCGCAGCGGCGCGCAGGCGAGCTCGCGATCGGGCAGCTCGATCCCGTGCGCCGGGGCGGCGAGCGCCATCTCGCGCAGGAACTCGGTGCCGATCTGGTGGCCGAGGCCGCGCGAGCCGCAATGGATCGTGATCACCACCTGGCCCGGCACGAGGCCGTAGACCCGTGCTGCCTCGGGGTCGAGGATCTCGGCCACCTCCTGGATCTCGAGATAGTGGTTGCCGGAGCCCAGGGTGCCCATCTCGGCGCGCTGGCGCTCCTTGGCCTTCTTCGAGACGGCGGCCGGATCGGCGCCGGCCATCTGCCCCTTCTCCTCGATCCGCTCGAGATCGGCCGGGTCGCCCCAGCCCATCGAGACGGCCCAGCGCGCCCCACCCGCCAGCATGGCGTCGAGCTCGGCGTCCGTGAGTTTGATCTGACCGGTCCGGCCGAGCCCGACCGGGACGGCGGCGTAGAGCGCATCGGCGAGCTTCTCGACCACCGGCACGATCTCCGAGCGGTCGAGCCCGGTCGTGATCGTGCGCACCCCACAGGAGATGTCGAAGCCGACCCCGCCGGCCGAGACGACGCCGCCCGCGTCGGGATCGAACTCCGCCACCCCGCCGATCGGGAAACCGTAGCCCCAATGGGCGTCGGGGAGCGCATAGGC
>JAILZQ010000213.1 GCA_023512415.1 Geminicoccaceae bacterium
CCTGGGCGTCGACCGCCGGGAGCCGGAGGTGGCGGGCGCCCACCGCGCGGGCCGCCGCCGCCAGGTCCTCGCCGGCGGCGAGCGCGTCGTCGAGCCGTTCGGCGACCGAGGGCAGTCGCTCGGCGGCGCGGCGCCGGGCGAGCTCCTGGGCGAGCGCCTCCCGCACCTCCTCGAACGGTCGCACGGTCGCGGCTGTGACGCGCTCGAGGCGCAAAAGATGCCAGCCGAAGGGCGTCTGCAGCGGCTCGGAGAGCCCGCCCGGGTCGAGCCCCTGGAGGGCCTTGTCGAGCGGCTCGGGCAGGAGACCGGCGGCCACCGGCCCGAGGGTCGAGACGGTGAGCCCGCGCCCCTCGAGGGCGCTCGCGATCTCGGCGAAGCTCTTGCCCTCGCGGGCGAGCCGCTCGGCCTCCTCGATCACCGCCCGGTCGGCGGCCAGGAGCTGGGTGGCGGTCCGCTCTTCGGGGGTCGTGTAGGCGGCCCGCCGTTCCTCGTAGGCGGCGCGCAGCTCCTCTTCGGTGGGCATCGATTCGCCGAGCAGCTCCTCGACCCCGAGCACCACGAGCTCGACGGCGCGGAGCTCGGGCACCCGGAAGCGCGCGGCGTTGCGCTCGAGCCAGGCCGTGAGCGTGGCCTCGTCGGGCTGGCCCGGGTCTTCGGCTGCGGCCGGTACGAGCAGCGCCCGGCCGACCCGCCGCTCCTCGCGGTAGCGGGCGAGCTCGCGGGCGAGCCGCTCGGGTGCCGCCACCGCCCCGGAGACCGCCTCGACCAGCCGGGCGCGGACGATGTCGGCGCGCAGCTGCTCGAGATAACCGGCCTCGCCGAGGCCGAGCTCGCGCAGCACGAACTCGAAACGCTGCCGGTCGAATCCTTGCGGACCCTGGAACACCGGATCCTCGCGGACCCGCCGGGCGAGCGTGCCCGGGTCGACGTCGAGGCCGAGCTCGCGGGCGTGCCGCTCGACCAGACGCCTCGCCACCGCCTGGGCGAGGGCTTGGCGCAGCAGGTTCTCCATGACCGCCGGGCTGCGCTCGACGTCCTGACCGAACTCCTCGCGCAGCCGGCGGAAGGTCCGCTCGGTGTCGCGCACGACCTCGGCCGTCGGGATCGGCTCGCCGCCCACCCGGGCGATCTCGTCGGAGCCCGTGGGGGTCCGCAAAACGTCGCCGATGCCCCAGACCGCGAAGCTCACGATCAGCAGGACGAGGAAGGCTTTGACCACCCAGCCGGTGGCCTGACGGCGCATGGCGGCGAGCATGGCGGGGACGCGGATCCTCGAGGTCGTCTCGGACGAGCATAGGCCGGCGCGGCGGGCGGCCGCAACCGGCGGCGCGCGCCCCGGGCTTCAAGTGCCGGGGGGGCTGTGCTACCGAGCGCCCGGCGCGTGCGGCGGGCGGGACGATGCGGCTCGATCGGCCGGTGGTGTTCGGCAACTGGAAGATGAACGGGCTGCGGGCCGAGGGCCTGGCATTGGCCGGGACCTTGGCCGAGCGGGCGGTCCGGCTCACCGGCACGCTCGGGATTTTCCCGCCCTTCACGTTGATCCACGCGGTCGCCCAGCGGGTCAAGGAGACGGCGATCCTGGTGGGCGGGCAAGACTGCCACGAGCGGGCGAGCGGCGCCTACACCGGCTGCGTTTCGGCGCCGATGCTCGCCGATTCCGGCGCCAAGGCGGTGATCCTCGGCCATTCCGAGCGGCGCCACGGCCTCGGCGAGAGCGACGCGCTGGTCCGCGCCAAGCTGCGCGCGGCGCGCGCCGCGGGGCTGCTCGTCGTGCTGTGCATCGGCGAGACCGAAGCGGAGTATCTGGCCGGCGCCCGCTCGGCGCGCCTCGCGGCGCAGATCGACGGCAGCTTGCCCGAGGGGATCGGGCCCGAGGGGCTCGTCGTGGCCTACGAGCCGGTCTGGGCGATCGGCACGGGCCGCACGCCCACGGCCGAGGAGATCCGCGCGACCCACCGCGAGATCCGGGCGATGCTGGCCAAGCGGATCGTCGGCGGCGATTCCGTGCCGCTCCTCTACGGCGGCTCGGTCAAGCCCGAGAACGCCGCCGAGATCATGGCGCTCGGCGACGTCGACGGGGTGCTGGTCGGCGGTGCGAGCTTGGATGCCCGGTCGTTCTGGAGCATCTACCAAGCGGGTGGCGGGGCCTGAGCCCGGTCGGGCCGACCCGTCGATCCCGAGGAGAGCGAAGATCCCATGGCGCAGATCGTGCTCGTCGTGCACATCATGATCGCGGCCGCGCTGGTCGGGGTGATCCTCCTGCAGCGCAGCGAGGGCGGCGGGCTCGGCCTCGGCGGCGGCACGATGGGCGGGCTCATGACCGGCCGCGGCACCGCCAACCTTTTGACCCGCACGACGGCGATCCTCGCCGCCTGCTTCATCGGGACTTCGATCCTCCTCGCGATCCTCTCGGGGAACACCGGCCGGGCCCCCTCGATCCTCGACACGCCACCGCCCGCACCGAGCGCGCCCGCCGTCCCGACCCCGCCGGTCGCCCGATGAGCGGGCGGCGGACCGGGTCGGCTCGCCCGAGGGCGGGCCGCCGGCGGCCGTTCCGGGAGTCGGCACCTTGACCCGCTACGTGTTCGTGACCGGCGGGGTGGTCTCCTCGCTCGGCAAGGGGCTCGCCTCGGCGGCGCTCGGCGCGCTCCTGCAGGCCCGCGGCTACCGGGTGCGGCTCAGGAAGCTCGACCCCTATTTGAACGTCGACCCGGGCACCATGTCGCCTTACCAGCACGGCGAGGTGTTCGTCACCGACGACGGCGCCGAGACCGATCTCGATCTCGGCCATTACGAGCGCTTCACGGGCGTGCCGGCGCGCGCCACCGACAGCGTTTCGGCCGGGCGGATCTACTGGACCGTGCTGACCCGCGAACGGCGCGGCGACTATCTCGGCGCCACGGTCCAGGTGATTCCGCACGTCACCAACGCGATCAAGGAGTTCGTCACCAACGACACGGCCGACGCCGACATCGTCTTGTGCGAGATCGGCGGCACGGTCGGCGACATCGAGGGCCTGCCGTTCCTCGAGGCGATCCGCCAGATGGGCCTCGAGCTGCCGCGCGGCTCCTGCGCCTACGTCCACGTGACCCTCGTGCCCTACATCGCCTCGGCCAAGGAGCTCAAGACCAAGCCCACCCAGCATTCGGTCGCGGCGCTGCGCGGGATCGGCATCCAGCCGGATCTGTTGTTGTGCCGGACCGAACATCCGATCCCGTCCGAGGCCCGGCGGAAGATCGCGCTGCAGTGCAACCTGCGCGAGACGGCGGTGATCGAGGGGCGCGACTGCGCCTCGATCTACGAGGTGCCGATCCGCTACCACGCCGAAGGTTTCGACACGGAGCTGCTGCGCGCCCTCGACCTGCCGGCCGAGGGCGAGCCCGACCTCGGCCCCTGGCAGCGGATCCTCGACCGGCTGGCGCGGCCGGAGGGCGAGGTCCGGGTGGCGGTGGTCGGCAAGTACACGGGGCTCGCCGACGCCTACAAATCGCTGAACGAAGCGCTCGTGCACGGCGGCATCGCCAACCGGGTGCGGGTCCTGCTCGATTGGATCGACGCCGAGGAGCTGATCCGCGGCGGTCTCGCGAGCCGTCTCAACGAGGCGCACGCCGTGCTCGTGCCCGGTGGCTTCGGCGAGCGCGGCGTGGAGGGCAAGATCGCCGCCGTGACCCACGCCCGCGAGCGCAAGCTGCCGTTCCTCGGCATCTGCTTCGGCATGCAGCTCGCCTGCATCGAGGCGGCGCGCAACATCGCCGGCCTCGAAGGTGCTTCCTCGACCGAGTTCGGCCCCTGCGCGCATCCGATCGTCGGGCTGTTGACCGAGTGGGAGCGGGAAGGTGCGGTCGAGCGGCGCACGGAAGGCGACCAGAAAGGCGGCACGATGCGGCTCGGTGCGTACCCTTGCGAGCTGGCCCCGGGCTCGCTCGCCGAGCGGGCCTACGGGACGCGGCGGATCAGCGAGCGCCACCGCCACCGCTACGAGGTCAACATCAATTACAAGGACGTGCTCGAGCGCGCGGGCCTCGTCTTCTCCGGGATGTCGCCGGACGGCCGCCTGCCCGAGATCGTCGAGCGGCGCGACCACCCCTGGTTCGTGGGCGTGCAGTTCCACCCCGAGCTCAAGTCCCGCCCGTTCGCCCCGCACCCCCTCTTCGCCGCCTTCATCGGGGCCGCCGTCGCCCAGTCGAGGCTCGTATGAGCGAACGCCCGCGCCGTTCGGTCACGGTGGGTCCCGTGACCTTCGCCCAGGACCTGCCCTTCGTCCTGATCGCCGGACCGTGCGCGATCGAGAGTCGGGCGCACGCGCTCCTGGTCGCCTCGCGGCTCGTCGAGCTCACCCGCGAGCGGAAGGTCCCGTTCGTCTTCAAATCCTCGTTCGACAAGGCCAACCGCACGAGTGCCGAGAGCGGCCGCGGGGTCGGCATCGACCAGGGGCTCGCGATCCTGGCCGAGATCCGCGGCCTGCTCGGTTGCCCGGTGCTCACCGACGTGCACGAGAGCTGGCAATGCGCGAAGGCCGCGGAGGCCGTCGACATCCTGCAGATCCCGGCTTTCTTGTGTCGGCAGACCGATCTCTTGGCCGCCGCGGCGGCGACCGGCCGGGTCGTCAACGTCAAGAAGGGCCAGTTCCTGGCGCCGTGGGACATGGCCCGGGTGACCGCCAAGCTGGAGGCGTTCGGGGCCCGGGGCGTGCTCGTCACCGAGCGCGGCGTCTCGTTCGGCTACAATACCTTGGTGACCGATCTTCGAGCGCTGCGTCATCTCGAGGAGACGGGCTGGCCGGTGGTCTTCGACGCCACCCACTCGGTCCAGCAGCCGGGCGGGCTGGGCGGCCGGTCGGGCGGCGAGCGGGCTTTCGTCCCGCTGTTGGCGCGGGCGGCGGTCGCCACGGGCGTGGCCGCGGTCTTCCTCGAGACCCACGACGATCCCGACCGGGCGATCTCCGACGGGCCGAACATGGTCCCGCTCGACCGGATGGGCGAGCTCTTGGACGATCTTTCGGCCTTCGACCGGCTGGCCAAGAGCCGGCCGCAGATCCGCCTTTGAGGAGGATCCCATGCCCGCGACCGACATCACCGCGATCCGCGCCCGGGAGATCCTCGACAGCCGGGGCAACCCCACGGTCGAGGTCGAGGTCGAGCTCGCGGGCGGGGCGATCGGCCGGGCGGCGGTGCCGTCGGGGGCCTCGACCGGCTCGCGCGAGGCGCTCGAGCGGCGCGACGGGGATCCGGCCCGCTATCTGGGCAAGGGGGTGAAGAAGGCGGTCGAGGCGGTCCAGGGCGAGATCACCGACCTC
>JAILZQ010000214.1 GCA_023512415.1 Geminicoccaceae bacterium
CCTTCCTAACCACGGGGCGTCCCGAGGGGAGGTGCGCCGATGACGGCGATCGGCAGGATGGTGCGGCGGGGGCTCGGGGCGATCGCCGCCACGCTCTCGGTCCTGCTCGCCGGTGCCGCGGCCGCCGCCGACGCGCCGCTCGTTGCCGCCGCGGCCGACCTCCGCTTCGCGCTCGCCGAGATCGCCGAGCGGTTCCGCCGCGACACCGGTGCGGCTGTCCGCCTCGTCTTCGGTTCCTCGGGCAATTTCGCCCGCCAGATCCGCCAGGGGGCACCCTTCGCGCTGTTCCTCGCGGCCGACGAGGCCTATGTGCTCGACCTCGCCCGCGACGGCTTCACCCGGGACGAAGGAACCCTGTACGCGATCGGGCGTCTCGTCTTGATGGTGCCGAACGGCTCGCCCTTGGCGCTCGACGGCACGCTCGAGGATCTGGCCCGTGCGGTTCGTGACGGCCGCCTTCGACGCTTCGCGATCGCCAACCCGGAGCACGCACCCTACGGCAAGCGTGCCGAGGAGGTTCTGCGCCACAAAGGGATCCTGGAGGCGATCCGGCCGTTCCTGGTGTACGGCGAGAACGTCGCCCAAGCGGCGCAGTTCGCGGCCTCGGGCAACGCCGAGGGTGGCATCGTCGCCTATTCGCTGGCGCTCTCGCCCCAGCTCGAAAGCTTGGCCGGCCACGCCTTGATCCCCGCCGCGTGGCACGCACCCCTGCGTCAGCGGATGGTCCGCCTGCGCGGTGCCCGCCCGTCGGCCGATCGCTTCTACGGCTACCTGCAAGAGGAGCCGGCGCGCGCGATCCTCCGCCGCTACGGCTTCGTGCTCCCCGGCGAGCCGGCCACGGAGTAGGAAGCGCCGGGAGATCGGCCGCCGAGGGGATCGCGGTGCATGGATTGGGTGGCGCTCCGTCTCTCGCTCGAGCTCGCCGGCCTCACCGTGCTCCTGCTCCTGCCGATCGGTATCGCCCTCGGTCGTTTCCTCGCCTACCGCGCGATGCGCGGCAAGGAGATCCTCGAAGCCCTCGTCGCCCTGCCCCTCGTGCTGCCGCCCACCGTCTTCGGCTATTACCTCCTCGTGGCCTTCGGTGCCGCCTCGCCGCTCGGCCGAGCCTGGCAGGCGCTCTTCGACCGGCCGCTCGTCTTCACCTTCGAGGGGCTCCTCCTCGCCTCGGTGATCTTCAACCTTCCCTTCGCCGTGCAGCCGATGCAACGGGCCTTCGAGGCGATCGCGCCCGACCTGCGGGCCGCCGCCGCCTGCTGCGGGATGTCGCCGTGGCGCGTCCTCCTGCGGATCGAGCTGCCGCTCGCTTGGCCGGGCATCTTGACCGCGCTCGTGCTCGCCTTCGCCCACACGCTCGGCGAGTTCGGCATCGTCTTGATGGTCGGTGGGGCCATTCCCGGCGAGACCGAGACCATCGCGATCGCGATCTACGATCGGGTGCAGGCGTTCGACGACCGGGCCGCGGCGCAGATGGCCATGTTCCTCCTGGTGTTCTCGCTCGCGACCATCGCGGTGACCTTCTTCGCCTCGCGCCGCGTCGGCCGCCGGCTCGGCTGAGGGCGGATGCGCGGCCTCGAGGTCGAGCTCGAGCAAGCGGCCCCGATCCCCCTCGCGGCCCGGCTCGCCTGCGCACCGGGCGAGCTCGCCGCCCTGGTCGGACCTTCGGGCAGCGGCAAGACCACGATCTTGCGGACCATCGCCGGGCTCTACGCTCCGGCCCGCGGCCGCGTGGCGGTCGACGGGACGGTCTGGCTCGACACGGCGGCGCGGATCGCCGTGCCGCCCCACCGGCGGCGGGTCGGGCTGGTCTTCCAGTCCTACGCTCTCTTCCCCCACATGAGTGCGCTCGAAAACGTCGCCGCGGCGATGGGCGATCGGCCGCGCGCCGAACGGGCGGCGCGCGCCCGCGAACTCCTCCGCCTGGTCCATCTGGACGGCCTCGAGGCGCGCAAGCCGGCCGAACTCTCGGGCGGCCAGCAGCAGCGCGTCGCAGTGGCCCGCGCCCTCGCCCGCGAGCCCGCCGTGCTCTTGTTGGACGAGCCCTTCTCGGCGGTCGATCGGGCGACCCGGGAGCGGCTCTATCGCGAGATCGCCGAGCTCCGCCGCGTCCTCTCGATGCCGGTCGTGCTCGTCACCCACGACCTCGAGGAGGCGATGTTGCTCGCGGATCGGCTCACCGTCCTGCACCGCGGCCGCACCCTGCAGACCGGCACGCCGCTCGAGGTCACGACCCGCCCGGCTTCGCCCGAGGTCGCCCGGCTCGTCGACCTCGCCAACCTGTTCGAGGGGCGGATCGCCGGCTTCGAGCCGGCGCGCGCACTCACCCGGCTCGACTGGCGCGGCCGCCTGCTCGAGGTCCGGGGGCCGGCCCCGGCGTCGGTCGGTACAGCCGTCACCTGGATCGTCCCGGACGGCTTCGTCATCCTCCACCGCCGCGACCGCCCCTCGCGCGGCGAGTACGAGAACCCGATCCCCGGGCGGATCGAGCAGATGCTCGCCCTCGGCCAGACGGCCCGGCTGACGCTGCGGCCCGACCACGCCCCGGAGCTGCCGATCCGCTTCTCGGTCCCGCTCCACGTCGCCCGCCGCAACGGGATCGAGCCCGGGGTCGCGGCCACCGTCTCGCTCCTGGACGAGGGGATCCACCTCATGGCGCCGCCCGCGGCCGACGACCGATCGGCGCGGGGCGAGGGCCGCCAGGACGGCGCGCAGGATGCCGGCCAGGATCGCGAGCAGGGCCCTCGCGCGCGCGAGCGACGGGCCCGTTGACGCCGCGAGCGATACCGTCCGTCCCGGCTCGTCGACCAAGAAGGGGCCCGAGGCCATGCCGTCTCCCGCCGGAGCTTCGAGGCCCCTCTAGCGGGTCTTCGTTAACGAAGGCTTGACGCCTTCGGCGAACGGTCGAGGTCCCGGTAATTCAGACCGCCGCCGGCTCGGCCTCCTCGGCCCGCACCTTCTCGTGCTGCCGCGTCCACAGCGCGCGGTAGAGCCCGCCGCGCGCCAAGAGCTCGTCGTGGCTGCCGCGCTCGACGATCCGCCCGGCTTCGAGCACGAGGATCTCGTCGGCGTCGACCACCGTCGAGAGCCGATGGGCGATCACGAGGGTGGTGCGCCCGCGCGCGGCATCGCGCAGCGCCGCCTGGAGCTGGAGCTCGGTCAGGCTGTCGAGCGCCGAGGTCGCCTCGTCGAGCACCAGGATGGGCGGGTTCTTGAGGACCACGCGCGCGATCGCCACCCGCTGCTTCTCGCCGCCGCTGAGCTTGAGCCCGCGCTCGCCCACGACCGTTTCGTAGCCCGCGGGCAAGCTCGCGACGAAGTCGTGGATCTGCGCCACTTTCGCCGCCGCCTCGATCTCCGCCCGGCTGGCCCCCGGCCGGGCGTAGCCGATGTTGGCGGCGATCGTGTCGTTGAACAACACCGTATCCTGCGGCACGAGGCCGATCGCCGCCCTGAGGCTCGCTTGCGTCACCGAGCGGATGTCCTGTCCGTCGATCGTGATGCGGCCCGAGGTCGGGTCGAAGAAGCGGAACAAGAGCCGCACGATCGTCGACTTGCCGCCGCCCGAGGCTCCGACGATCGCCACCTTGCGGCCCGCTGGAATGGTGAAGCTCACCCGCTCGAGGATCGGCCGGCGCGGATCGTAGGCGAAGGAGACGTCTTCGAAGCGGACCTCGCCCCCGCGCAGCAGGAGGGGCCGGGCATCCGGCGCGTCGCGGATCTCGGGCTCGAGCTCGAGCAGCCCGCCCACGAGCTCGAGGTCGGTCAGGGACTGGCGCAGCTCGCGGTAGAGAACGCCCAAGAAGTTCAAGGGCATGTAGAGCTGGAGGAGGAACGCGTTGACGAGCACCACGTCACCGACCGTGAGCTCGCCCGCCACCACCCCCCTGGCGGCGAGCGTCATGACCACCGTCACACCCACGGCGATGATCGCCGCCTGGCCGGCGTTCAAAAACGAGAGCGAGGCCTGCGCCTTGACCGAGGCGTCCTCGTAGCCCTGCAGCGCCCGGTCGAGCCGCCGCGCCTCGAAGGCCTCGTTGCCGAACGCCTTGACGATCTCGTAGTTCAACAGCCCGTCGACCGCCTGGGCGGAGAATTCGTTGTCCTTCTCGTTCATCTCGCGGCGGAACTTGGTCCGCCATTCGGTCGTGGCGATCGTGAAGGCGGCGTAGACCGCCACCGTCGCGAGCGTGACGAACGCGAAGCTGGGCGGGTAGCGCCAGAGCAGGATGCCGAGTACGAGCCCGAGCTCGAGCAGCACCGGCCCCATCGTGAAGAGCGCGGTGTGCAGCATGAAACCCACCGCTTGGACGCCGCGGCTGATCGCCCGGGCGAGCTCGCCGGTGCGCCGCTCGAGGTGCCAGCGCAGCGAGAGCGCGAAGAGATGCTCGTAGGTGCGCAGCGCCACCCGCCGGCCGGCGCGCTCCGCCACCCGAGCGAAGATCGTGTCGCGCAGCTCGTTGAACAGCGTGCCGCCGAGCCGGGCGGCACCGTAGGCCAAGAGGAAGGCCAAGGGGATCGCCGCGACCGGGGCGCCGTCCGAGGGCGCGAGCGCGTCGACCACGCCCTTGAGGGCGAAGGGGGTGGCGACCGTGACGAGCTTGCCCGCGACCATCGCGATCGCCGCGAGGACCACCATCGCCCGCAGCCCGGGCTCGGCCGGCCAGAGATGCGGCAGGACGAGCTGGACCAGCCGCCGTCCGAGGCCCTTTTCGGCCCCCGTCGCCCGTCCGCGCCGCTGCTCGATCGGATCCATTCCGGAATGCCTCCAAGTCGCGGCGGACCATAGCCCCGCAAACGTCGGCCCGCCATGCGCCCGGCCTTGCCCCTGCCGTGTCCGCGGGGCTATGCGGCGAGGGTCGGGTGGAGCCCAGCCGGTGCGGGGAGGAGGGGATCGTGGAGGCGGCCGAGACCTTCGACTACGTGATCGTGGGCGCGGGCACCGCCGGCTGCGTGCTCGCCAACCGGCTCTCGGCGGACCCGAGCTTACGCGTCCTCCTGCTCGAGGCGGGCGGGGCGGACGATTGGATCTGGTTCCACATTCCCGTGGGCTATCTCTACGCCCAAGGCAATCCGCGCGCCGATTGGTGCCTGAAGACCGAGCCCGAACCCGGGCTCAACGGCCGCGCGCTCGCCTATCCGCGCGGCAAGGTCCTGGGCGGCTGTTCTTCGATCAACGGAATGATCTACATGCGCGGCCAGGCGCGCGACTACGACCTCTGGCGGCAGATGGGCAATCCCGGCTGGTCGTGGGAGGAGGTGCTGCCCTACTTCAAGCGCTCGGAGGACCATGT
>JAILZQ010000012.1 GCA_023512415.1 Geminicoccaceae bacterium
CGGCGTTTGTGCCCACCGTCGTGCCGTGGACGAGCGCGTCGATCGGCACGCCGCGCGCGAGCCAGGGTTCGAGGCCCTCGAGGAAGCCCGAGGCCTCGCGGCCGCGCGTGCTCGGCACCTTGGCGGTTTCGATCCGACCGTTCGCCTCGTCGAGGAAGACGAAGTCGGTGAAGGTGCCGCCGACGTCGACGCCGATCGTCCAGCCGCCGCTCACCGGCCGCCTCCCGCGTCCGTGCCGGCTCGCGAGTCGAACGTCGACGAGACCTCGCACACCCGCGTGCCGTAGGCGCGCTCGGCCCCCTCGACGGTGAGATAGCCCAGGGCGAGGTCGCGCGCGATCGCCGCCTCGGGCCGCTCGCGCGGATCGCCGTAGCCGCCGCCACCCGGGGTCTCGAGCCGCAAACGGTCGCCCCGGCGGATCCGGATGCCCGTGAGCTTGGAGCGGCTTCCGGGCTCGACCCGACCGTCGGCGCGCAGCACGGCGAAGCGGGTGGTGGCACCGGGACCGCCGCCCGCCACACCGGGTGGCCCCGTCCGGCCGCGATCGCCGAACAGGAAGACCTCGGCCTCCTCGACCAGGAGTTCGAGTTCGTAGATCGCGCCGAGCCCGCCCCGGTGCCGACCCGGCCCGCCGCTGTCGGGGCGCAGCGCCCATTGCGTGAAGATCACGGGATAAGCCGCCTCCAGGATCTCCACGGGCGGGATGGTCGCGGTCGAGATCGGCGCGTTGCCGTGGTCGAGCCCGTCGCCGAGCGGATGGCCGCCGTGGCCCCCGCCGAAGAAGGTGAACATCACCCACCGCCGGCCGTCCGGTCGATGCCCGGAGACCGAAAGCGCGTTGATCGTGCCGTAGGCGCAGCCGTTGCTCCGCTCCGGTGCGGCCTGGGCGAGGGTCGTGAAGACGAGGTCGATCAGCCGCAGCACCGTCTCGGTGTAGCCGCCCACCGGTCGAGGCGGCCGGGCATCGAGGATCGACCCCTCGGGGATCACGAAGTCGATCGGCTCGAGCACGCCCGCATTGGCCGGGACCTCGCGGAAGACGTGCTTCAAGGCGACGTAGCAGCCGGCGATCGTGGTCGCCCGGGAAATGTTGAGCGGGCCTCGGCAGGCGGGGGCCGTACCCGTGAAGTCGAAGCGGAGCCGCTCGCCCTCGACGCCGAGCGTGAGGGTGATCGGGAGCGGCGCGTCGTCGATGCCGTCGCCATCGAGCACGTCCGTGGCCGACCAGCGACCGTCCGGGAGTTCGCGGATGTGGGCGCGCAAGAGGTCGGCGGCACGCCGGCGCAGCTCGAGGAAGGCGGTCTCGACGGTGGTCGTGCCGTAGGCATCGAGCAACTCGTGGAGCCGTCGCTCGCCGAGCTCGAGGGCCGCGAGTTGGGCCTCGAGATCGCCCTCGAGGGCGATCGGCAGCCGGCTGTTGGCGGCCAAGAGCTCGACGATCTCGCGGCGGAGACCGCCGCCCTCGACGAGCCGCAGCGGCGGGACGAGGAAGCCCTCCTGGAAACATTCGCTGGCCGAGGGGTTGTAGTTGCCGGGCACGGCGCCGCCCACATCGTGCCAGTGGGCGACCGAGGCGAGCCAGCAGAAGAGCCGTCCGTCGCGGAAGAACGGCCGGACCAGCTTGAAGTCGGAGAGGTGCGTGCCGCCCTCGTACGGATCGTTGAAGACGAACACGTCCCCTTCCCTGGGCCCTCCCTCTTTCGCGACCCGGTCGATCACCGCCTTCACGGCGAACGCCATGGCTGCCACGAAGATCGGCAGTCCGGACTTGCCCTGGACGAGGGTCGCGCCGGTCGTGGCGTCGTAAAGGCCGTGCGCCGCGTCGTGTGCCTCGGCGATGATCGGGTTGAAGGCGCTGCGGAAGAGGAGCGCGTCCATCTCGTCGGCGATCTGCTCGAGCCGCCCCTGGAGGACGGCCAGCGTCACGGGGTCGAGCATCGATCGCCCTCTCCGCTCTCGGGGTCGTACCGTCGCGCACGCGCGAGCAGCGCCTCGGTCCCCAAGAGCGCGTTGAGGCCCGGGAAATCGAGCATGCGCTCGCGGAAGGGAGCGGTCGTGCCGTGCGCCTCGAGGCACCGGAAGAACTCTTGGGCGGTCTTGGCGAGGGCACGGACGAGCCCGCCCGGGAAGATCACGACCGCGTAGCCGAGTGTTTCGAGCGCCGCGGCATCGAGCGCGGGTGTGCTGCCGCCTTCGACGATGTTGGCCACGAGCGGCGGACCGCCGGCGAGCCGCTGCGGCACGGCGGCGAGCTCGTCGAGCGAGCGTGGGGCTTCGACGAAGAGGAGATCGGCACCGGCTTCGGCGTAGGCGCGCGCCCGCTCGAGCGCGCGTTCGAAGCCTTCGACGGCGATCGCGTCGGTGCGCGCCACGATCAAGAACTCGGGGCTCTTCCGCGCATCCAGCGCGGCGCGGATCTTGCCGACCATCTCGGCCGTCGAGATGAGGCTCTTGCCGGCGAGGTGGCCGCACCGTTTGGGCGTCACCTGATCCTCGATCTGGACGGCGGAAGCACCCGTGCGCTCGAGCAACCGGATCGTACGCTGAACGTTGAGCGCGTTGCCGAAGCCCGTGTCCGCGTCGACCAGGATCGGGAGTTCGGTCCGCTCGCGGATCCGGGCGAGCGCGTCCACGAGCTCGCTCTGCGTGACGAGCCCCACGTCGGGCAAGCCGAGCCGTGTGTAGGCGAGGCTCGCGCCCGAGAGATAGAGCGCTTCGAAGCCCGCGGCCTCGGCGAGGGCCGCCGAGAGCCCGTCGAACACGCCGGGGGCGAGCAGGATCGGCCGACGTCGCAGACGCGCGGCAAGCCCGCTCATCGGGCACCCTCCGCCCGCCTCGCCGCGAGCCGCCGCTCGAGCCAGGGCACGATGCCGCCGCTTTCGACCATCTCGAGGAGGTGCCCCGGGATCGGCCGGCAGGCGAAGCTGCGTCCGGAGGCGAGGTGGACGAGCCGGCCCGCGCGCGGGTCGAGGCGGACGCGATCGAAGCGTGCGATCCCGTCCCATTCGGGGCAGACCACGGCGAGGAGGCCGAGATTGAGCGCGTTCCGGTAGAAGATCCCGGCGAAGGAGCGGGCGACGACGGCCCGGATGCCGAGGACGGAAAGGGCTTGTGCCGCCTGCTCGCGCGAGGAGCCCGTCCCGAAATTGCGGCCGGCCAGAAGGATGTCGCCGGGCCGTACGCTGCGCGCGAAGTCGGGGTCGAGGGCTTCGAGGCAGTGCCGGGCGAGCTCCTCGATCGGGCCCTTCATGTAGGCTCCGGGGGCGAGCAGATCGGTGTCGACGTCGTCGCCCACGAGGAAAGCGCGCCCCTCGAGCTCAGCCGACACGGGCCGCCTCCTCGCCGATCGGCTCCGGTTCCCGCCGTTCGGCGAGCAAGGGCCGCGGATCGGCGATCCGGCCCGCGACCGCACTCGCCGCGACGGTGAGCGGAGAAGCGAGGTAGACGCGCGAACTCGGCGCCCCCATGCGGCCTTTGAAGTTGCGCGCGGTCGAGGCGATGCAAACCTCGCCTTCGGCCAAGACGCCGGCGCCGTAGCCGGCGCATGCCCCGCAACCCGAGGGCAGCATGATCGCACCCGCCTCGGTGAGCGTGGCGAGCGTGCCGTCGGCCGCCGCCTCGCGCCACACCCGGGCCGAAGCCGGCGCGACGAGGAGCCGGGTTCCGGCCGCCACTTTCCGCCCGCGCAGGACCGAAGCGGCCATGCGGAGATCGACGAGCTTCGCACCCGTGCAGGCGCCGATGTAGGCCTGGTCGATCGGCACGGGCTCGACCTCGTCGACCGGTGCCGCGTTGGCCGGACCGTGCGGTGCCGCGACCTGCGGGGCGAGGCGGTCGAGCTCGAGGCGGAGGGTGGCCGCGACCGGCGCGTCGGGGTCGCTCCGCCAGCGCGTGAGTTCGGCCTCGCCGAGCGACACGCCCGCCCGCTCGAGCCAGGCGAGGGTGCGACGGTCCGGTGGGACGAGGCCCGTGATCCCACCGAGCTCGGCCGCCATGTTGGCGAGCGTCATCCGCTCCTCCATCGCGAAGCCCGCGAGCCCCTCGCCGCCATATTCGATCGCCCGGTAGCCGGCCCCGCCCAGCCCGATCATCCGGCAGAGGGCGAGCAGCACGTCCTTGGCCACGACCCCCGGGCCGGGACGGCCATCGAGGAGGATCCGCAGCGTCTCGGGGACCTCGAGCCAGATCTCGCCGGTGGCGAGGACGGCTGCCATCTCGCTCGCCCCGACCCCCATCGCGAACGCCGCGAACGCCCCCGCCGTGGGCGTGTGGCTGTCCCCGCCGACCACGAACATCCCGGGCCGGACGTGGCCGTGCTCGGCCAAAACGACGTGGCAGATGCCGAGCATGTCGTAATGCCGGGCGACGCCGTGGGCGCGCCCCCAGCGACGGGTGAGATCCAGGATCCGGGCACTTTCGGGGTCGACCGCCGGGACGTAGTGGTCGGAGACGAGCACGACCCGGCTCGGGTCCCACAAGCCGACGCCGAGCCGCTCGAGGATCGGGGCGACCCGGCGCGGCCCGCCCGAGTCGTGCAGCATCGCGAGGTCGACCCGGCAGGTCACGAGCTCGCCCGGCTCGACCGAGGAGCGGCCCGCGGCGCGCGCGACGATTTTCTGCGCCAAGGTCTCGGCCATCGGCTCACAATCCCAGGTACGCGCGGCGCAGCCGCTCGTCGGCGAGCAGGGTGGCCGAGGGGCCCGCGGCGACGATCCGGCCCTGCTCGAGGACGTAGGCGCGCCGTGCGATCGCGAGCGACTGGACGACGTTCTGCTCGACCAGGAGCACGGCGAGCCCCGCCCGGTTGAGCTCGACCAAGAGGGCCAACACCTGTTCGACCACGAGCGGGGCGAGGCCGAGCGACGGCTCGTCGAGGATCAACAGCCGCGGCTCGGCCATCAGCGCGCGGCCGATGGCGAGCATCTGCTGCTCGCCGCCCGAGAGCGTGCCGGCCGCCTGGCGGCGCCGTTCGGCGAGTCGCGGGAAGAGTGCATAGACCCGCTCGAGGTTGGCAGGGCGCCGGGTCCGCCCGCGGCGGTAGGCGCCGAGCAGCAGGTTCTCGTGGACCGAGAGATCGGGGAACACGCGTCGGCCCTCGGGAACCTGGACGAGGCCGGCTTCGACGATCGCCTGGGGGGCGAGCCGGCTCACCCGCTGTCCGTCGAACGAGACCTCGCCCGCGCGCGGCCGCAGAAGGCCGCTCGCGACGCGGTTCAAGGTCGTCTTGCCGGCACCGTTCGGGCCCAAGAGGGCGACGATCTCGCCCTCGCCGACCTCGAGGTCGACCCCGCGCAGCACCTCGACCGGCCCGTAGCCGGCGGCGAGCTCACGCACCGCCAGCAAGGGCACGTTCGCGCTCCAGTCGCTCGGCCGCGCCGGGACCGAGATAGGCTTCGATCACGGCCGGATCGCGGACTACCGCGGCGGGAGGCCCCGAGGCGACGATCCGCCCGCCCACGAGCACCCAGACCCGATCGGAAAGGCGCATCACCGCCTGCATGACGTGCTCGATCAAGAGCACGGTGATCCCGTCCTCGCGCAGGCCGCGGATCACCGGCTCCATCTCGGCGATCTCGGCGGGGTTGAGGCCGGCCAGCACCTCGTCGAGGAGGAGGAGGCGCGGCTCGGTCGCGAGTGCCCGGGCGAGCTCGAGCCGCTTGCGCCCGGCGAGCGTGAGTTCGGCTGCGGGCCGCTCGAGCCGATCGGCGAGGTGGACCCGCTCGGCGACCCGGCCGGCGAGTGCGAGCGCCGCTGCCCGGCTGCGGTGGCGCAGGTGCGCGGCGACCGCGATGTTCTCGCGCACGGTGAGGCCGGCGAAGGGGCGGGTCACCTGGAAGGTGCGGACGAGCCCGAGGGCGCACAACCGCTCGGGAGGCATGCCCGTGACGTCTTGCCCGGCGAACCGGACGCGGCCGGCTTGCGGCCGGAGGAAGCCGGAGATCGCCGCGAACAGGGTCGTCTTGCCGGCGCCGTTGGGGCCGATCACGGCGGCGATCTCGCCGGGCTCGACCGTGAGCGCGACGTCGGCGAGGGCGGTCAGGCCGCCGAAGCGGACGGTGAGGCCCTCGACCTCGAGCAGCATCAGCCGCTCACCCCCCGGGCGTCGAGGGCGCGGGGCCGGCCGAGGCCGATCATGCCGTCCGGGAAGAAGCGGACGATGAGCACGAGCACGATGCCGTAGGCCACGAGATTGGCGCCCGTGACACCGCCGGTGAGCGCCCGGGTCGCCTCGCCCAGGAGCTGGAGCACCGCGGCACCCAGGAGCGGTCCCCAGATCGAGCCCGTTCCTCCCACGATCGGCCCGAGCAAGGCCTCGACCGAGACCTGGGGGCCGAAGGCGATGTGCGGGTCGAGATAGAGGAAGAGTTGGGTGTAGAAGGCGCCCACCGCACCCGCGAGCCCGGCCGACCAGACGATCGCCTGCATCTTCACGGCGAAGGCGTCGACACCCAGGGCCCGGGCGGCTTCCTCGTTCTCGCGGACCGCGGCGAGCCGGGCCCCGAGCCGCGTATCGCGGATCCGTGCGGCGATCAGGAGACCCGCGGTGCAAAGGACGAGGGCGAACCAGTAATAGCCCGCCTTGTCCGTGAACTGCAGCCGGTCGAGGCCGGGGGCGAGGGGGAGGAGGAGGCCCACACCGGCTCCCGTGATCTCGAGGCTGTTGGCGAGGATGCGCGCCACTTCGGCGAAAGCCAGCGTGACGAGGGCGAAGTAGGAGCCACGCAAGCGGAAGCGGAAGCTCGCGAAGCCGACGAGCGCCCCCATCGCGACCGCCGCGAGCACGGCAGTGGCGAAGCCGGTCCAGGCGTCGAGCCCGAGGCGGATCTGCAGGATCGCGGTCGCATAAGCGCCGGTCCCGAAGAACGCGGCGTGGCCGAAGGAGAACTGGCCGGCCATGCCGCCCAGGAGGTTCCAGGCCTGGCCCAACGTCGCGAGCATCAAGACCATGGTGGCGAGGTTGAGCACCGTGCCCGAGCCCGTGAGCCAAGGGAGCGGCAGGGCCAGCAGGGCGAAGAGGCCGATCGGCGCGAGCGGGCGCATCGCGACTCAAACCGCTCGGCCGAAGAGGCCGGTGGGCCGGAGCAAGAGGGTCGCGATGAAGATCGCGAAGATGCCGATCTGGCCCAGGCTCTCGCCCAGGAACAGCCCGCCCAGGCTCTCGACCACGCCGATCAAAAGCCCGCCCCAGAACGCCCCCCAGAAGCTGCCCATCCCGCCGAGCACGACGATCGTGAAGGCGATCAGCACGAAGCCGTGTCCGACCTGCGGCGAGACGTAATAGGTCGGCAGGAGGAGACAGGCGGCGGCCCCGAGCGTGGCCGTGCCGATCGCGAAGGCGAGGGCGAAGACGTGCTCGACGTCGATCCCGACGAGCCGGGCGGCTTCGCGATCCTTGGCCACGGCGCGGATCGCCCGGCCGAGATCGGTCGCGCGGACGAGAGCCCAGAGCAGCGCCACCGCGAGGAGGGCACCCGCGGCGGCCGCGAGCTTGGCTGCCGGCAGGAGTGCCGGCCCCACCGCGACCATCGCGAAGGCCCAGCCCGTCTCGATCGTCCGGGTGTCGGAGCGGAACAGGGCAACCGCCAGGTTCTCGAGGACGAGGGCGATGCCGAGCGTCACGAGCAGCACCGCCTCCTCCCGCCCCCGGCTCGCCTTCGCGACGACCCAACGGTGGAGGAGATAGCCGGCCGCACCGGCTGCCGGCACCAGGATCGGGATCGCCGCGTAAGGATCGAGCCCGAGGCGCTCGACCAGGAAGTAGACCCCGTAGAGTGCCGCCATCAACAACGCGCCGTGGGCGAAGTTGATGATGTGCAACACCCCGTAGACGAGGCTCAACCCGAGCGCCACGAGCGCGTAGACCGCGCCGTTGGCGAGGCCGTGGACGAGCGAGGCCGTGAGGATCGATGGTTCGAGCATCGGGGTCGGGGCGAGGGCGGCGACCGGCTGGAGGAGGGACCGCCGGTCGCCGCGCGCGAGCTCCGGGGGTCAGGCCCGGGGCATCGGGAAGACCGGCCGAGCCGAGGCGAACTCGGCCGGGAAGATCACCTCGATCGTGCCGTTCAGCACCTGGGTGTTGACCGGCCGCGCCCCCTCGTTCTGGCCGTTGACGAAACGGGTCGGGCCGTAGGGCATGAAATGGCCGTCCCACCGGCTCGTCGCGAGCGCCTCGACGATCCGCTCGCGGCTCGCCGAGCCGGCCCGTTCGAGTGCGTCGGCGAGGAGCCGCACCGCCTCGTGCGCCAAGAAGACCTCGTAGGTGTAGAAGAGACCCCTGGCTTCGACCTTGCGGCGCAGCTCGAGCGCCTCGGCCTTGCGCGGGTCGTACCAGTGGTTGCAGTCCATGATGTACGCGGCGTCGTCCGGGAACTCCTTGACGAACTTGAAGCTCGAGGCGGCCCCGCCGAGTACCGAATAGATCGCCTTGGGCCGGACCCCCTGCTGCCGCATGGTCCGGGCGAGCAGGACGTATTCGTTGTAGTAGTTGGCCGGGATGACGATGTCCGGAGCCAGCGCCTTGAGCTTGAGGACGACGTTGGTGAAGTCTCGGGTCGGGTTGGCGTGCTTGGCGACCTCGACGACCTCGAACCCGCGCGCCGGCAGCTCCTTCTGCAAGAGCTGCGCGGTGCCGGTGCCGAACAGGCTCTCCTCGTGGACGATCGCCACCGTTCGGGCGGGTTTGCCGGCGGCGTCGTTGAGCGCCACGAGATTGTCGATCGCGATCTGCGCGATCAGCCCGTAGCCCGGGCAGAAGCGGAAGGTGTTGGCGAGCCCCCGCTGCACGATCTGATCGGAGACGCCGACGTCGACGATGTGGGGGATGCCGTAGCGCGCCGCACTCTGGGTCGTGGCCAGGCTGATCGCGCTCGAGAACGCGCCGATGATCGCGGCCACACCGGCCTCGTTCATCTTCTCGACTTCGGCCGCGCCGACCTCGGGCTTGGATTGCGCATCGCCGAGCACGGGCTCGAGCTTGGCGCCGCCGAGCGAACGGATCCCGCCCGCGGCGTTGATCGCCTCGATCGCCATGAGGGCGCCTTCGCGGCATTGCTGGCCCGAGAAGGCGAGGAAGCCGGTGACCGGATGCAACAGGCCGATCTTCACCGGCGCCGGCTGGGCCCGCAGCAGGGCCGGCGCGGCGAGCGCCGCGACGCCGCCTGCGGTACCCGCGAGCAGGTGGCGGCGCGACAAGGGCGAGGAACGCGGGTGGGAAACGGTCGCAATTCGGTTCACGGGACGGCCTCCTCTGGCGGACCCACGGTCGACGGGTCGGGAACGGGCTCCGGACCGCGCCGCGGCACCCAAGTCCGTGTGCCGTCGGCCCGGGCGCGATCCAGGGCCATGCGCAGCCGGTAGCGATCGGGTCGGTAGAGCCCGGTGATGTGCTCGACCATGCGGCCGGTCTCGTCGAACACGAGCCGGGTGATCTCGAGCAGGGGCGCGCCCACCGGGACCTCGAGCAGCGGGGCGACCTGCGGCTCGGCGAGCCGCGCGCTCACCGTCTGCTCCGCCCGGGCGACCCGCACGCCGGCCCGTTCGAGCAGGACGAGGAGCGGTGTGGTGGCGAGCGCCTCCCGGCCGATCCGGGCGCCGATCTCGGCCGGGACCCAGGTCTCGAGGTGGGAGAACGGCCCCGCCTCCGAGGAGCGCACGCGCAGAGCGTAGAGCATGGGCGTGCCGGCCGGGAGCCCGGCCGCGCGGGCGATCGCCGGCGGCGCCGGCCGCTCCTCACAGGCGAGCAGGCGAACCCGGGTTTCGAGGCCCATCGCCAGCAGGTTCTCGAACAGCCCCTCGAGGGTGGCGTGGACCTCGCGGACGCCGGACCGGGGCCGGAGCCGCGTGCCGCGCCCCGGTGCCCGCTCGATCCACCCCTCGGCCTCGAGTTCGGCGAGCGCCCGGCGTGCCGTCACGCGCGCCACACCGAACTCGGCGACGATCTCGTGCTCACTCGGGAGCCGGCCGTCCGGCTCGTAGCGCCCGGCCTCGATCCTTCCGCGCAGGACGAGGTAGACGCGATGCCAGAGCGGCATGGGCGATCGGGCGGCGAGCTCGGCGGGCCGCCGCGCCGGGCCGAGTGCGGATCGAGCAGCCTCCCCGTTGCTCATGCTGCATTGTTCCGACAATAGGACAAATCCGTCAAGGGGGACTGCGGCTTTGCCCGACGGTGCGCGATGCGCTAAGTTCCTCTCGGTTCGCTCCACCTGATGGACCTGCCCCATGCGCTCCCGCCTCGCCCGCCTCGGCCTCGCCGCCGCGGCCTGCTTCGCCGCCGTCGAGCCGGCCGGTGCCGCCGACCCCGAGAACACGCTCCTGATCGACCTTTCGACCGGCGGGCGGGTGGTGATCGAGATGCTGCCCGAGATCGCCCCCAAGCACGTCGCGCGGATCAAGGAGCTCGCCCGCGACGGGTTCTACGACGGGATCGTCTTCCACCGGGTGATCGAGGGCTTCATGGCCCAGACCGGCGATCCGACCGGTACCGGCACGGGCGGCTCGGGCCGCGGCAGGCTTCCGGCCGAGTTCTCGAAGGTGCCGTTCGAGCGGGGGGTGGTCGGCATGGCGCGGACCCAGGACCCGAACAGCGCCGACAGCCAGTTCTTCATCATGTTCGCCCCGGCGCCGCACCTGAACGGCCAGTACACCGTCTGGGGTCGGGTCGTCGAAGGCATGGAGTTCGTCGACAAGATCGCCCGCACCGAGCCGCGCCGACCCGCCCGTCTCGACCGCATGGTCAAGGTCCGGGTCGCCGCCGACCAGCGCTGACCCGAGGGAGCGCCGAGCGTGGCCGTGCTCGTGACCGGGGCCGCCGGCTTCGTCGGCATGCACGTGGCCGCGGCGCTCCTCGAGCGCGGTGAAGCCGTGCTCGGCGTCGACAACCTCAACAGCTATTACGATCCGGCCTTGAAACGGGCCCGGCTCGGCGAGCTCGAACGCCACGCGGGCTTCCGCTTCACCCGCCTCGACCTCGCCGAGGAGGCCGAGCTCGTAGCCTTCGCCCGCGCCCATGCCGCGGAAATCCGCGCGGTCGTGCACCTGGCCGCCCAGGCCGGCGTCCGCTTCAGCATCGAGCGGCCGATGGAATATGTCCGCTCGAACCTCCTCGGCCACATGGTCGTCCTCGAGACCTGTCGGCACCATCTGCCGAAGCTCGAGCACCTCGTCTATGCGAGCTCGAGCTCGGTCTACGGGGCCAACGAGAAGGTCCCGTTCTCGGTCGAGGACCGGGTCGACCAGCCGGTCTCGCTCTACGCCGCGACCAAGCGGTCGGACGAGATCCTCTCCCAGGTCTATGCCCGTCTCTACGGTATCCCGCAGACCGGGCTGCGCTTCTTCACCGTCTACGGCCCCTGGGGTCGGCCGGACATGGCGTATTACGCCTTCACCGATGCGATCACCGCCGGCCGGCCGATCACGCTCTTCAACGAAGGCCGGATGCGGCGCGATTTCACCTGGATCGGCGACGTCGTCGACGGGGTGCTGCGGGCGCTCGATCGGCCGCCTCCGGCCGAACCGGGCCGGCCGCCGCACCGGCTCTACAATCTCGGCCACCACGAGCCGGTCGAGCTGCGTCGGTTCGTGGCGGTGCTGGAAGCGGCGATCGGCAAGAAGGCGGAGATCCGCTCGGCGCCCATGCAGCCGGGCGACGTGGTCGAGACCTTCGCCGACATCGAGGCGACGACCCGCGATCTGGGCTGGCGACCGACCACGCCGATCGAGGAGGGTCTACCGCGGTTCGTCGCCTGGCACCGTGCCTATCACGGGATGCGCGTCCCGGGCTGAGCCCGGAGCCTCGAGGACCCGCTGGCGGGCCTCGATCCGCTCTTCGAGGAGCGCCATGAAGCGGTGCCGGTCGAGGCCCGGCGGGATCGGCTCGAGGAGCTCGACCACCGCCCGGCCCGGCCGCTTGAGGAACGAACGGCGCGGCCAGAAGAGCCCCGTGTTCAAGGCGACGGGGACGACCGGCACGGCGAGCGCGGCATAAAGCGCCGCCACGCCCGACTTGTAGTCGGGCGGCGCGCCGGGCGGCTTGCGGGTTCCTTCGGGAAAGATCACGATCGAGCAGCCGCGGCGGGCCTCCTCGCGGGCGCCGCGCACGAGCGATTTCAAGGCGGTGGCGGCCCCGCCGCGGTCGACGAAGATGCAGCCCGAGCGGGCGAGGTAGGACGCGAAGAGCGGGATCCAGCGCAATTCGCGCTTGAGACCGTAGACCACGTCGGTGCGGATCGTGTGGAAGACGAGCGTGTCGAGTGCCGATTGGTGCTTGGCCGCGAAGATCACGGGACCTTCGGGGAGTCGCTCGAGCCCGCGGACTTCGACTTCGAGCCCGACGATCCCGCGCAACAGGGCGAGCACCCCGCGCATCCAGGCCCGCGCGTAGAGGCGGACCGCGTGCGCGGAGAGGAACGGGAGCGCCGGCAGACCGGCGACCGTGGCGACCGCCGTGTAGAGGAAGAAGGCGAGGTTGAAGGCCGCCGAGCGCAGCCAGACGAACGCTTCCCCGAGCAAGCCCCGTTCCCCCGCCGTCCGCTCCCGCCATCCAAGCGGGCGGCCGTGGATCCGGCAAGCCGCGCTCAGCGCAGCCGGGCGAGCCCGTGGATCGCCGCGAAGCGGGCCGAGAGGGTGACGAGCAGGGCGGCGACGACCGGGACCGTGGCGAGCAGGATCCAATCGAGCGGCCGCGGCACGGCCGGGACCAGGCGGGTGCCGAAGAGCGCGGGCAGGTGGACGAGGCCGAGGATCGTTCCGAGCGCGAGCGCGAAGCCGACGCTGCCGCCGCGCAGGGCGCTCGCCATGGCATGGAGCTCGAACTGGCGGGCGACGTAGCGGTCGGGTGCACCCAAAAGCCGCAGGAGATCGACCGTCTCGTCGTGCAGGTCGAGGCTCGCCCGGGTCACGAGCACCACCACCACGACCAGAACGGTGAGCACGAGCAGGCCGGCGCCGCCGCCGATCCAGCGCAAGCGGCGCGCCACCTCCTCGAGTGCCCCACCGCTCGGGCTCGTTTCGTCGACCATGGCAGCGGGGGCGATCGCCCGCACGCGCCGCGTCACCTCCTCGAGGTCGGGAACCACCCCCGGCTGGAAGCGGACGTCGACGAGCCGCGGCAGGATCAGCTCGGCCCGCGCTTCGGCCGAGGCGCGGCCGATCCACGGCTCGACCAGCTTGTCGAGTTCCTCCTGCGAGACGAGCACGGTCCAGGCGACGCCCGGCAACGCCTCGAGGGCGGCGCGAACCCGGGCGAGCTCGGCCTCGCCCTCGGCCGGATCGTCGACCGCCGGCAAGGCGACGGTCAGGATCCGCGGCCGCTCGGCCAGTCGATCGATGGCGCCCTGCGCCAGCACGGCGACGGCGCAGGCGAGCGCCGCGAGGAAGACGAGGCCACCGATCAGCCAGGCGAGGAAGCGGCTCGCCGGCGTGTCGTCGAGCGGCAGGTCGAGTGCCTCGCCGCCCACGGTCCTCACTCCGCCGCCGTTCGGTCGGCCGGCACCGGGCGGATCAACCGGCCGCGCTCCAGGTGCAGCACGGGGAAGGGCCAGCGGCGGATCAGCTCGCGCGAGTGGGTGGCGAGGACCACCGCGGTGCCGAGCCGGTGCAGCTCGCTGAACAGGAACATGAGCCGCTCGACGCGCGCGGGCTCGACGTTGCTCGTGGGCTCGTCGGCGAGCAACAGATCGGGCTTGGTGACCACCGCGCGGGCCACCGTGACGAGTTGGCGCTGGCCCATCGAAAGCTGCGCGGGCTTCGCCTCCATCCGCTCGGCGAGGCCGAGCCAGCCGAGCATTTGCGAGACGTAGCTCGAGATCTGCTCCTCGTCGGCGCCGCCGATCCGCAGCGGCAAGGCCACGTTGTCGAACGCGCTCAAATGGTCCAAGAGCCGGAAGTCCTGGAACACCACGCCGATCCGTCGGCGCAGCCGGCCGAGCTCGTCACGATCGACGAGCGCCACGTCGCGGCCGAACAGCACCACATTGCCGCGCGAGGGCGCGGCCGAGAGGCTCATCAGGCGCAGGAGCGAGCTCTTCCCGGCCCCGCTCGGGCCGACGAGATAGTGAAAGGAGCCGGCGTTGATCGTAAGATCGATGTCGCGTAGGACTTCGTCGCCGGAGCCGTACCGCATGCCGACCCCGTGCAGCTGCAGGATGGCCCGCCCGCTCCGGTCCCCGTCCACCCTCGTGTCCGACCCGGCCGACATGCTCTCCCCCTATTGCAGATCGCGCGAATTTCGTCCACTGGAAACCAACCTTTCGGCGAGAAGCGCCAGCCCTCCTGTCGTTCGGGACGCGCCATGATCGTGACCTGCCCGGGCTGTGGCGCGCGCTTCCGGGTCGATCCGGCCCGGTTGGGACCGGAGGGGCGGCGGGTGCGCTGCTCGGCCTGCGGCCATCGCTGGCTGGTCCGGCCCGAGCCCGAGGCGTCGGGCGGCGCCACGCGCGGAGCACCTTCGGCCGAGCCACCGCGGGCCGAAACCGTGCGCGCCGCTCCGCTCTCCCTGGTCACGGGCGAGGCCGCGCCGGCGGGCGGCCCTGCGGATCGGCCGCCGCCGCTCGCCGCCGCCCCGGCCCTCGGCCAGCCCCCCTCGGGCCGCGGCACGGCGATCGCCGGCTGGCTCGTCGTGGTCCTCATCTTGTTGGTCCTCGCCGGCCTCGTGGTCGGCCGCAACGAGGTGGTCGCGGCCTTCCCCCGGGCTCTCGCGCTGTACGACCGGCTCGGCCTGCCGGTCACCGCGCGGCACGGCCTCGAGCTCAAGAACCTCCAGGCGCGGCGGCTCGAGGAGCACGGCGTCACGATCTTCGTGGTCGAGGGCGAGGTGCACAACCTCACCCGTTCGGAGCGGCCGATCCCGCCGGTCAGGGTGGCCCTGTTGGACGGCGAGGGCCGCGAGCTCGATTCGGCGCTGTTCCGGGCCGCCCAGCCGACCGTGGCGGGCGGCGGCGTCGCCCGCTTCGAGGCCAGGATGGTCGACCCGCCGCCGGTCGCGCGCAGCTTCCGCGTGGCCTTCGAGCCCGGCTCTTGAGGTGTCGCCGCGGAGCCCGATGGCCCGCGCGCTGGCCGAGGCCGAGGCCGCCGCGCGGCGCGGCGAGGTGCCGGTCGGCGCGGTCGTGACCGGGCCCGACGGGGAGATCCTGGCAGCCGACGGCAACCGGGTCGAGGAGCTCGCCGATCCGACCGCGCACGCCGAGATCCTCGTGCTGCGCGCGGCGGCACGCCGGCTCGGCACGCCGCGCCTTCCGGGCTGCGATCTGTACGTCACCCTCGAGCCTTGCCCGATGTGCGCCTACGCGCTCGCCCTCGCGCGGATCCGGCGCCTTTATTTCGGCGCCGCGGATCCCAAGACCGGCGCGGTCGAGCACGGGCCCCGCCTGTTCGCGAGCCCGGTCTGCCACCATCGCCCCGAAGTCTACGGCGGAATCGCCGAGCAGGCGGCGGGCGAGCTGCTGCGCGCCTTCTTCCGCGCCCGCCGCTGACCGCTCCCGCGCCGGGCACCGGCCGCCACCGGGGCCCGGATGCGGCGGCCCGCCGCGCGCCGTTCAGGCCGGCTTGGGCTGCTCGCCGCCGGGCGGGGGAAGCTTGCCGGGCTCGCCGGCCGAGGGCGGGCCGGCCGGCGCCTCCTCTTCCTTGAGCCCGGCCTTGAAGGTCTTGATCCCCTTGGCCAGGTCACCCATCACGGTGGGCAGCTTGCCGGCGCCGAAGATCACCACGACGATCCCGAGGATCAGGAGCGCCTCCCAGAAGCCGAAGACCATCCACCCCTCCCGCCGGCGCCGACCGACGCCCTCCATGTGGGCCCGGCGCTCCCGCCAGGCAAGAACGACAGCCGCGCTCGCGCGGCGTCCCCGGGTGGCCGCCGCGCGCCGCCTCAGCCGACCCGTTCGCGCAGCCCGGCCCGCCGCAATCCCTCGGCGAAGAGCTCGAGGTCGCGCGGCCGGCGGAGGGGATAATGTCGGACGAACGCTTCGAGCGAAAAGGCCGGCTCGATCCGATAGATGTCGGCGAGGGCGTGGGCCGCCTGCTCGCGCCGCCCGAGATGGCCGAGGGCCGCGAGCATCGGCAGATAGGCGCCGAGCAGGATGGGCTTGCGGGCGATCAGCGGGCGCGCCGCGGCGACCGCCGCCTCGAACCGCTCGGCCAAGAGGTGGGCGAAGACCTCGGCCCGGCCGAACAGGCTCTGCAGCGGGTCGAACGGCGACAGCCGGCGGTAGCGGGCCATCGCCTCGAGCGCGGCCTCGGGCTCGCCCCGGTAGCAGCGGACCAAGGCGTGGCGCGCCCAGGCCATCGGCAGGGCGGGGTTGAGGGCGATCGCCCGCTCGGTGAGCCAGAGCGCATGATCGAGGTCGCGGGCGAGGGCTCGGGTCTGGGCGAAGGTGCAGAGCGCCAAGGGCTCGAGCGGGTCGAGTTCGAGCGCTCGGCTCGCGGCCGTCGCGACCTCGGCGATCAGCTCTTCGTGGCCGGCCCGCCAGGGATAGCCGGCCCGCAACATCTGCGTGGTCGCGAGCCAGGCGTGGGCGAGCGCGAGGTTCGGGTCGATCTCGAGCGCCCGGCGCAGGAGCCGGGTCGCCTCGACCAGCTGCGGCACGTCGAGCGCGTAGACCAACCGGACGGCGCGCAAGACCAGGAGGTGGGCTTCGCCGCGCGCACTCGCGGGCGGATCGGATCGGCTGCTCTCGCGGACCACGAGCTCGCGCGCGACCCGCGCGGCGATCGCCTCGGCGAGCCCGCTCGACAGCTCCCCGAGCGCTCCCGCGCCGAGGATTTCGTGGTCGGTCCAGAGCAGCCGGGCGGTCGCCGTTTCGACCAGCTCGACGCGCAGACGGAGCGCGCCGTCTTCGTGGGCGACCCGGCCGTACACGAGATAGCGCGCCCCGAGGCGGCGGGCGATCGCCGAGGGGTCGGCGAGCTCGCGGGCCAGCACCGCGGCCGAGCTCGGCGCCAGCACGAAGATCCAGCGGAACCGGGCGAGGGCCGCCGAGATCTCCTCGGCGAGGCCCTCACCGAGCGGGGGCAGACCGCCCGGACCGTCCTGCTCGCGAAAGGGCAGGACCACGAGCGAGGCGCCTTCCACGACCGCCTCGTCTCCCGCGGTCCCGGTGGACTCCGCTTCCACCACCGCGCCCGCTCGGATCCGGGCCAGAAGCCGCTGGGTCGACTCGCTCGGCCGCGCGTCGAGCAGTCGGTGGAGGGCCTCCCGGCACGCCTCGTACTGGCGGATCGCCGCGGCCGTGTCGCCGCGCCGGGCGTGCAGCAGCATGAGCGCCCGGTGTGCCGGCTCGTGGGCCGGCTCGAGGGCCAGGATGCGGCCGGCGAGTGTCGCCTGCTCGCAGGGATCGGCGGTCGCCTCGAGCCCACGCTCCAGCGCCTCGAGGGCGACGCTCCGCCAGCGGGCCCGCTGGGCGGCGAGCCAGGCGTCGAACGGCCCGCCGAGCCCGTCCAGACCTTCGAGCAGCTCGCCCGGGGGCAGCTCCCCGGGTCCGACTTCCCCGCTCGGCGCGGCCGAGCGGGTGGCGAGCCGCAACGCATCGACCTCGATCCGGCCGACGTCCAACGCCACGCGATCGTGCGCGATCCGCAACAGCTCGGGCTCCGGCAGCGAGCACCGCAGCTCGCGCAGGGCCTGGCGGAGGCTGGCGCGTGCCTGCTCCTCGGCGCGTTCGGCCCAGAGCAGGCCGGCGAGCCGCTCGCGACCGATCGGCTGGCCCTCGGCGAGCGCCAGGACGGCCAAGAGGCCTCGGGCTTTGCGGCCCTTGGGCGTGCGGTCGGTGCCGTCGGGTGCGAGCAGGCGGCAGCCGCCGAGCAGTTCGAGCCGCCAGCGGCCCGGTGCGGTGGGGGCCGGGCTCGGCGGCGCGGGCTCGGACCGAGTGCGCAAGGTGTGGTCGGCTTGCATCGGGCTCGAGGCGTTCGGGTTCGATCCTTACAGAAGAACATTATTCACGACGAATTCACGTCTGTCATGCGAGAATTGGGCGTGTGGCTTCACGCTCCCTTTCGCCTCGGTTGCGACAAGGCCCGTGCGCGCGTTCGCGATCGGCCGCGGGCCGGATCGCGGAAGCATAGTCGACCATCGCCGGGGCTGGCGACCGTCCCGGCGCTTTTTTTTCCGGCCGACCGACGCCCGACGATCCGGCGGCGCCCGCGCCCGCCGTCTCGACGCCCGCCCTGGGCTGCGCTAGGGGCGGTCGAAAGAGGTCGACGGCGTGGTGAGTGCGCAGCGATGGAGTGGTTCGAGGAGACGCTCTGGCCGAACTGGGCGCAGAAGATCCGGGTCAAGGAGGTCCTCTTTCACGAGAAGACCGCCGTCCAGGACCTGATCGTCTTCGAGTCCTGGAGTTGGGGGCGGGTGCTCGCGCTCGACGGCGTCGTCCAGGTCACGACCGCCGACGAGTTCATCTACCACGAGATGATGATCCACCCGGCCGTGCTCGCCCACGGCCGGGTCGAGGAGATGCTGATCATCGGCGGCGGCGACGGCGGCTGCCTGCGCGAGGCCTGCCGCTACCCGACGATCCGGCGGATCACCCAGGTCGAGATCGACGCGGGTGTCATCGAGTTCTGCCGGCGTTATCTGCCGACCGTCTCCGCTGGGGCCTACGACGATCCGCGCGCCCGCATCGTGATCGCCGACGGCGCCGCCTTCGTGCGCGCGTGCCCGGACCGGTTCGACGTGATCGTGGTCGATTCGACCGATCCGCGTGGCCCCGGGGAGGTCCTGTTCACCGCCGAGTTCTACACCGCCTGCCGCGCGCTCCTGCGACCGGGTGGCATCATGGTCACCCAGTGCGGCAACCCTTCGATCTACCCCGACGAGCTCGTCTTCACCCAGGAGCGCCAACGCCGCGCCGGGTTCGCCGACGTCACCTATTTCTTCGCGCCCGTGCCGACCTACATCGGCGCCAACATGGCGCTCGGCTGGGCCTCGGACGAACCGGCGCACCGCCGCATCACCGCCGAGGAGCTGCGGCGGCGGGGGGTCCCGGCGGGCCTCAAGCACTACACGCCGGAGATCCACCTGGCGGCGTTCGCGCACCCCGCCTGGATGATCGAGCGGGTGGGCTATTGAGGCCGGGCTCGGCGGCCGGCGCACAAGGTGGTACCGCACCGGCTCGATTGCCACATCCCGAGGACCGCTCACCTGCCGCGCGAGCTTGTGTTAACCGCGCGGTAAGGTTAGTCCGCTAGACACCAAGGCGCGAAGGACGCGCCGCCGGTTTCGGGGAGTGCGTCAGGGCCGCTCGGGGGAGCTGCCCCTTCCGATCCGTCAGCGGGTGCGACGATGATCAGTGATGCTGCCAAAGTGAGCCGGTCGGGTGCGGAGAGCGCGCCGGCCGAGGCGGCGCCGGCCGAATGGCCGTTCGCCGAAGGGGTGACCCTCGAGGGGTCGATCGCCGATCCCGCCGAGGAAACGGTGACCCTCCTGCTGGCCGACCTCGTCCAGGACAGCAACGGCGAGATCGTGCTCTTCAACGATTCGAACCTGCGCCGTCTCGCGCTCGTCACCGAGGCGAGCGAGGTCGCCCGGGGCGAAGCCCCCCACCACGTGACCGCCGCGGGCGAAGACGTCACGGGCTTCGCCTACGTCACCTTCGACAACGGTGTGACCCTCTACTACCAGCCGCCGCTCGAGCTCCTCGTCCATTCCGAGCGCAGCTGAGCGCGCGCCGGCGATGCCGGATCACCCGATCGTCGACGCGCACGTCCACCTCTACGACCCCGCGGTCCTGCCCTACGGCTGGATGCGCGGCGATCCCGTGCTGGACCGGCCGCACGGCCTGGCCGAGCTCGACCGGGCGGCGGGTGCGGTCGCGATCGAGAAGCTGGTGTTCGTCGAGGTCGCGGTCGACCCGGGCCACCATCTCGCGGAGGCCCGCCGCGTCCAGGCCCTGGCCGACCGCGATCCGCGGATCGGCGCGATCGTCGCGCACGTCCCGGTCGAGCGCGGGGCCGCGGTCGAGGCCGATCTCGACGCGCTCCAGGCCCTGCCCGCGCTGCGTGGCATCCGCCGGCTGATCCAGGACGAACCCGATCCGGCCTTCTGCCTCGCCGCCGATTTCGTCGAGGGCGTGCGGCGGGTGGGTGCCCGCGGCTTGGTCTTCGAGCTCTGCCTGCGGGCCGGGCGCGGCCAGCTCGCGCCGGCCACCGAGCTGGTCCGCCGCTGCCCCGACACCCGCTTCGTCCTCGACCATCTGGGCAAGCCGCCGGTCGCGGCGGGCGGGCTCGACCCGTGGCGGGCCGAGCTCGCCGAACTCGCGCGCTGCCCGAACGTCGTGTGCAAGCTTTCGGGGCTGATCACCGAAGCCGATCCGTCACGCTGGACGCGGGCCGAGCTGCGCCCCTACCTCGAGCACGCGCTCGAATGCTTCGGCCCGGAGCGGGTGATGTACGGCAGCGACTGGCCGGTGAGCGCCCGCACCCACCTCTACACGACTTGGGTGGCGATCCTCGACGAGGTCCTGGCCGGCCTGGAGCCCGTAGCGCGCGAGCGGGTCTGGCGCGGCAACGCCCGGGCCGTTTACCGCCTCTGAGCGACCGACGCCGCGTCCCCTTCGCGGCGACCGGAGCCCCATCCGGCCTCCCCGCCCGCCCCCGGCTCGGCTAGCCTTCCGACCGGGTCGGACGGGGAGGCGGAGATGGCGGAAGAGCTGCCACGGCGGCGGGTCGGGCGGACCGACCTCGAGGTCACGGTGCTCGGGCTGGGTGGGGCGCCGCTCGGCGATCTCTACGAGAAGATCCCGGACGCGCGCGCCTGGGCCACGATCGAGGCGGCCTGGCAGGCCGGCATCCGCCTGTTCGACACGGCCCCGCTCTACGGCCATGGGCTCAGCGAGCACCGGATGGGCGAGGTGCTGCGCTCCAAGCCGCGGGACTCCTTCGTGCTCTCGACCAAGATCGGGCGGGTCCTCGAGGCCGCCGATCCGCGCACGATCGACCGCGGCCAATGGGCCGGCGGCCTGCCGATGCGCTGGCGGTTCGACTACACGGCCGCGGGTACGCGGCGGTCGATCGAGGACAGCCTGCAGCGGCTCGGCCTCGAGCGGATCGACATCGTCTTCGTCCACGATCTCGACCCCTGGTGGTGCCCGACCGCCGAGATCTTCGAGCAGCGCTTGCGCGAGCTCATGAACGGCGGCTGGAAGGTCCTGGACGAGCTGCGCGCGGCCGGTGCGATCCGGGCGATCGGCCTCGGGGTGAACGCGGTCGAGCCCTGCCTGCGGCTCGCCCGCGAGGCCGACCCGGACGTGTTCCTCCTGGCCGGCCGCTACACGCTCCTCGAGCAGGGCGGGCTCGACGATCTCCTGCCGCTCGCGCGCGCGAGGGGTTTCTCCTTCCTTTTGGGCGGGCCCTACAATTCCGGGATCCTCGCCACCGGGGCGGTGCCCGGCGCGCGCTACGACTACGAGCCCGCACCACCCGAGATCCTGGAGCGGGTCCGGCGGATCGAAGCGGTGTGCGCACGCCACGGTGTGCCCTTGAAGGCGGCGGCGATCCGCTTCCCGCTCGGCCTCGATCGGGTCGCGGCGGTCGTCCCGGGGGCGGTCCGGCCCGAGGAGGTCGAGGAGAACCGCCGGCTGATCTCCTGGCCGATCCCGCACGCTTTCTGGGAGGAGCTCGTGGCCGAGGGGCTCCTGGCCGAGGGCGCTCCCCTGCCGCCTTGAGCCGTCGCGAGCGGGCCGGCCGAAGAAAACGGCCCGCGCCTGCCGTCGTCGGGCGGGCGCGGGCCCCAAGGATGTCTCAGCCCTCAGCGGCTCTCTTCCTGCCATCGGGGCCGGCGCGGTTCTGTGGCGAAACGCACAGGTCGCGATCCCGTCCGTGCTTATAGCCGAGATCGGGCCCCCACCGCGGCCGCGGGCGGGCCCGGGAGAGGCGGAAGGTCGCCGGCCCGGCCGGCGGCGACGGTCGAGGAGGACCCGATCCATGCCCTTGTGCGAACGCGATCTGGCGATCGTCCAGCTCGGGGTCGATTCGCTCACCCGGACGATCGCCGAGCTCGGCCTCACGCTCCTGATCGAGCAGGATTTCGACGGGCTCGCCGCGTTCCTCCGCGCGCGCGGCAGCTTCGTCAACCCGAGCTTCGATCCGGCGGTGAGCCGGCTCGGCTGGCGCGATTTCTGGGTCCATTTGTTGGATCCGGCCGGCCGCTCGATCGCCTGCAGTGCCGAGAAGGTGATCGAGACCGACGATTTCATGGAGGAGGTGGCGACCGGCCGGATCTGGTACGAGGGTGGCTTCGCGGCGCGCGGCGGGCCCGAGCGCATCGAGGTGGTCCGGCCGAGCGTGCGCCTTGCCGGCACGCTCAGCCATTCGGGCTCGACCTGGGTCGACCCGGTCTGGCGCGGCCACGGGCTCGCCATGCTGATGACCCGGCTGTCGCGGGCGCTCTCCTTCCGCAACCACGGGGTCGCCGCGAATACGGGCTTCGTCCGCCACAGTCTCTACGTGACACCCGTGCCGACCGAGAGCTACGGCTATGCGCATGTCGAGAAGTGCCTGGACGGCTTCTTCCCGCCGCAGAACGGGCCCGAGGTCCTCTATCTCTGCTGGATCACCGACCTCGAGTTCGTCCGTTCGGTCCAAGCGCTGCCCGAGCATCCGCGCCGTCCGGTCCCGCTCGCTCCGGCCGAGCCGGCGCCTCCGCCGGCAACCGCCCCCGCCGCCGCCACGCTCGCGGTGAACGGGAGGTGACATCGGGATACGATCGGCCGCCGAAGTCGTTTGGTTAACAAAGGGTTATCGCCGAGAACGGGTCCGCCGCGGAAGACGCGGCCTCGACTCCCGGCGGGACCGGCGGTGGGCGCGAGCCCCCGCCGCGTTCCGGGGGTTGCCAGGAGGACCCGTGCCCGTGTCCACGCCGGACGACCGTCACGTTCCCCTGCAGGACGGGATCGACGCCCTCGCCGATGCCGTCGCCCGCCTCGGCCTGTCGCTCGTGATCGAGCGCGATTTCGACCGCCTCGTCCGCTTCCTCGAAAGCCAGGGGAGTTTCGCCAACCCGTCCTTCGATCCGCGCCGGAGCCGGCTCGGGCCCGAGGATTTCTGGCTCGCGGCGCTCGACGCGGAGGGGGCGATCGTGGCCTCGAGCGCCGAGAAGGTGATCGAGACCGAGGACTTCATGGAGGAGGTGGCGACCGGCCGGATCTGGTACGAAGGCGGTTTCGCCCGGGTCTTCGGCGTCGAGCGGGTCCCGACCCTGGCGGTGAGTGTGCGGCTCGCGGGTCGCTTGAGCCACTCCGGCTCGACCTTCGTCGTGCCCTCGCACCGCCGCTCCGGGCTCGCCATGTTCCTGCCGTGGCTCTCGCGCGCGCTCTCCTTCCGCAACGCCGGCTGCCTCGCCAACACGGGCTTCGTCCGGCAGAGCCTGGCCGACACGCCCGTTCCCCAGCGTTCCTACGGCTACGCCCATGTCGAAAAGTGCCTGGACGGCTGGTTCCCGCCGCAGGGCGGCTCGGAGGTGCTCCATCTCTGCTGGATCACCGCCGAGGAGTTCCGCGCCAAGCTCGCGACCCTGCCCGAGCATCCGCGTCACCCGGTGCCGCTGCCGGTAAGGCCTCGTCCCCGTCTCGTGCCGGTCGCGGTCTGAGCGCCTCCGGCCGGGCCTCGTCCGCCCCGGCGCCGACCAGGCGCACGCTCTCGCGCAGCCGGCAGAGCTGCAAGAGCTCCTTGACGCGCACGCCGTCGTCGGCCGTCGGCAGCAGGAGCTGGCGCCACCGTTCGAGGGCGAGCGGGCCCTGTACCACGAGGTCCTGCAGGAGCGGCGAGCCGGTGAACCGGACCGTCCGCTGGTCCTCGCGCAGGAGCTCGCCGAGGGTGCGCCGTGCCGCTCGCGGATCGGCCGCCTCGGCCGCGGCGAGGGCCTCGAGCCGACCGAGCGGGGCGGGGCCGCCATCCGGGCCGGGCGGGGCGAGCCACTCCGCCTCGGGCAGCAGGAGCCGGAGCTGCGGTGTATCGAGCGCGCAGCGCGGCGGTAGCAGTCCGTCGGTGCGCCGCGCCATCCAGGCGCGCAGCGCGATGTCGAGGGCCGGATCCGCACCGCCGAGGTAGGCGAGGGGCAAAGGGCGCTTGGCGAGCCAGACGAGCGCGGCCATCGGGTCTCCCGGGCTTCGGGCGGACCGAGGAGGCAGAACCGAACCGGCGCCGGCCCACCCCCACGTCCGCCCCGCCAGTCTCCTGGGCGAGCGTAAACGGCTCGCTGAGGTCCGTCCGAGAGCCGGGTCGCGGCGCATCTCGGTACCGCCGCGGCCCCGGCCGCGCCCGGCTCAGCCGCCGACCTGGAACAGCCGCTTCCGTTCGGCGTCGACCTGCGCTTCGGCGGCCGCGAGCGCCTGCTCCCAGGCGTCCAGCCACTCGCGGCCGTACTTCTCCGCGAACCACTTCTTGGCCGCCTCGCGGCCCGGCACGAGCTTCGCCTTCTCTTCGGGCGGCATCACCCGGATCGTGCCGCCCTCCTTGACGAATTGTTCGTAGGCGCGGCTCTCGAACGCCTTGTTGAAGTCGGTCTGCACGCGCGCCATCTGCTCGACCCCGTCGACGACCAGGATCCGGAGGTCTTTTGGCAGCGACTTGAGCCAGGCGTCGCTCATCCAATAGAACCCGTAGAGATACATGTGTTCGTCGATGACGACGTGCTTGACGACCTCGTGCAGCTTGTTGGGCACGACGTCGGTGATCGCGATGTTGAGCCCCTCGGCCACGCCCGTGGCGAGCGAGGTGTAGACCTCGCCCCAAGGGATCGGCACCGGGTTGGCGCCGGCGCCGCGGACGAAATTGACCTGGATCGGGCTGTCGACGATGCGAATCTTCATGCCGGCGAGATCGGCCGCCTTGAGCACCGGTTTCTTGGTGAAGAAGCTGCGCCAGCGGCCCGTGTTGCCCATCGCCACGAGCCGGACGTTGCCGGTCTTCTTCAAGACCGCGTCGCGGAGCTTCTCGAAGAACGGCCCGCGGCCCACCGTCTCGGCCACGAGATCGTCGCGGATCATGTAGGGGATGTCGGTGACCTGGATCTCGGGGAAGAAGGCCGAGGCGCCGCCGACCGAGGTGTGGGTGAGCTCGAGGGTGTTGAGCTGGATCTGCTCGAACAGCTCGCGGAACTGGCCGAGCTGGCCCGCCGGGTAGATCTCGACCTTGATCCGCCCGCCCGAGCGACTCTCGAGGAACGACTTCAAGAAGACGCCGGGCACGTGGTCGTCGGAGTTCTCGGTGGCCGGGCCCACGTGCGCGTATTTGAGGGTGAATTGCTGGGCGCCGAGCGGGCCGGCGGCCAGCAATGCGGCGCCCCAGGCGACCGCTCCGAACAGCATGGTGCGCATCGTCCAACCTCCCTTTTGTCGATGCCCCCCTCAGCTCGCGAAGCCGAACAGCCGCGGCAGGGTCAGTGTGACAGCGGGAACGTAGGTCACCAACAGGATCACCGCCAGATGAACCGCGTAGTAGGGGAGCATCTCGCGGGCGATCCGCTCGATCGTCTCGCGCGAGAGTGCCGAGGCCACGAACAGCACGAGGCCCACGGGCGGGGTGGCGAGCCCGATCGTCAGGTTGATGCACATCACGAGCGCGAAGTGGATCGGGTCCACCCCGAGCTGCTGCATGGTGGGGCCCAGGATCGGCCCGAGGATCAAGATCGCCGGGCCCGCGTCCATGAACATGCCCACGAGCAAGAGGAGCAGGTTGACGAGCAGCAGCAGGACGAGCGGCTCGTCGCTGATCGAAAGGAGCGTGGCGGCGAGCTTGCCGGGCAAGCCCGAGAGGGTGGCGACCCAACCGAACAGCGCCGCCGTGCCGATCGCCAGCAACACCGCACTCGCCGCCACCCCGGCGCGGAGGAACAGGCCCGGCAGGTCGGAAAGGCGCAGCGTGCGCAGCACGACGAGCGAGAGGAAGAGGGCGTAGACCACGGCCGCGGCCGCGGCCTCGGTCGGGGTGAACACGCCGCCCAGGATCCCGCCCAGGATGATGAGCGGGGTGAGCATCGGGAGAAAGGCGCCGCGCGCCGCCGCGGCGAGCTCGGGCAGGGGAGCCCGGGTGGCGCTGCGGGGATAATCGCGCTTGCGGGCCAAGAGGTTGGTCACCGCCATGAGGCCCGTGGCGACCAACAGCCCCGGGACGAAGCCGCCCAGGAACATGGCCGCCACCGAGACGTTCATGACGTAGGCGTAGATCACCATGATGATCGAGGGCGGGATGATCGGCCCGATCACCGCCGAGGCGGCGGTCACCGCGGCGGCGAAGGCTCGGCTGTAGCCCTGCCGCTGCATCGCCGGGACGAGGATCGAGCCCAAGGCCGAGACGTCGGCCACGGCCGAGCCCGAGAGCCCGGCGAAGAGGACCGAGGTCAGGATGTTCACCTGGGCGAGGCCGCCGCGGAAGTGGCCGACGAGGGCGGTGGCGAAACGTTCGAGCCGCTCGGTGATGCCGCCCACGTTCATGACTTCGCCGGCCAGGATGAAGAGCGGGATCGCCAGGAGCGGGAACTGGTTGATGCCCTGGAAGATGCGTTGCGGCACGACCGCCAGGAACTGCGCCCGGTCGGCCAACAGGAAGGCGGCGATGGGCGCGAGCGCCATGGCGAAGACGATCGGCACGCCGATCGCCATGGCGGCGAGGAAGATCCACACATAGGCGGTGCCGAGCACGGCCTCAGTCGACCCCGGCCGCGGCAGCCTCGACGACCGGCGCGGCGTGCCGGTCGGGGGCGAGGGCGTGCAAGAGGTGGCGCAGGGCCTGCTCGACGGCGATCGCGAGCATGATCGCGCTGCCGATCGGGATCGCGGCGAACACCCAGGCCATCGAGACGTCGCCGAGCATCGCCGCGACCTGGCTGCGGCCGTTCCAGGCGAAGGTCGTGCCCCGCCAGACGAGCATCGCGAGCACCGCGACCACGATCCCGAGCACGAGGGCGAAGAGCAGATGGCGGGCGCGCCGCGGCAAGAGCCGCGGCAGGATCTCGATCGCCACGTGACCGCCCGCGACGAGCGCCAAGGGCGCGCCCGTGAAGGTCAGCCAGACCATGGCGAACTTGGCGACCTCTTCGCTCCAGGAGAGCGCGTCGTTGAGGACGTAGCGCCAGAACACGCCGACCGCGACCACGCCCGTGAGCGCGGCGCAGAGCGCCACGGTGGCGATCCGGCAGGCCACCAGGAGCCAGCGGTTGAGCCGGCCGAGCCCGGCTGCGATCCGCTCGAGGCCGCTCAGCACCCGCGCGATCCGCGGGTTCCCGGGTCGCCCTCGGGCCGTTCCTGCCCGCTCATTCCGGCGCCCCCCTCCCCACCCGGACATTGCGGGGTGGGCGAGCCGAGCGTCAAGCGTGCGGCCGGGGAACTCCGCGGAAGGACTTGCCCATTTCGTCGGCAGCCGCGTCGCGAGCCCACCGATCCCTGCACAAAAAATCGTCGCCTCCGGCCGGTTGCCCGGTGGACGGCCCGGCGTCGCGGGGTCGCGATCGCCCCCGGCACGATTCTTGTTGTGGCGGCGCCGGTAGGGGCGCGCCGCCCGCCGGGCGGCGCGCCTCGGGAAGGACGAGAGGAGCCGCGATGAACCGTTGGCCGAGGATGGCGATCATGGCCCTGGGCGCGGGCCTGGTGGGTGCCGCACCGGCGCTCGCCGCCGAGCCCACGCTCGACAAGGGCGACACCGCTTGGATGCTCACCGCCACGGCGCTCGTGTTGTTGATGACGATCCCGGGCGTGGCGCTGTTCTACGGTGGCATGGTCCGCAAGAAGAACGTGTTGTCGGTGCTCATGCAGGTCTTCGCGATCTGCTGCGTGATGAGCATCGTCTGGATGATGATCGGCTACAGCCTCGCCTTCGCCGAAGGCACGCCCTATGTCGGTGGTCTTTCGAAGATGTTCTTCGCCGGGATGGGCGTCGACTCGCTGCAGGGGACCATTCCCGAAAGCGTGTTCGCGACCTTCCAGATGACCTTCGCGATCATCACGCCGGCCCTCATCGTGGGCGCGCTCGTCGACCGGATGAAGTTCGGCGCGTTGCTGCTGTTCATGATCCTCTGGTCGATCTTCGTCTACGCCCCCGTCACCCATTGGGTCTGGGGCGGCGGCTTCCTCATGGGCGACGGCGTGCTGGACTATGCGGGCGGCACGGTGGTCCACATCAACGCCGGCATCGCCGGGCTCGTCGCCTGCCTCGTGCTCGGCCCGCGGATCGGCTACCGCACCGAGCCCATGGCGCCGCACAATCTCACGCTCACCGTGATCGGCGCTTCGCTCCTGTGGGTCGGCTGGTTCGGCTTCAACGCCGGCTCGGCCGTGGCGGCCGACGGGCGCGCCGGCATGGCCATGCTCGTGACCCAGATCGCCACCGCGGCCGCCGCTGTCGCCTGGATGCTCGCCGAGTGGATCGCCAAGGGTAAGCCGTCGGTGCTCGGCATCGCCTCGGGTGCGGTGGCCGGCCTCGTGGCGATCACCCCGGCCTCGGGCTTCGTCTTGCCGAACGGTGCCCTGGTGATCGGCCTCGCAGCCGGGATCCTCTGCTTCTGGGCCTCGGTCTACGTGAAGAACTGGCTCGGCTATGACGACAGCCTCGACGTCTTCGGCGTGCACGGCGTGGGCGGGATCGTGGGCGCGATCTTGACCGGAGTGTTCGCGGTCGAAGCCGTGGGTGGCACCGCGGGTCTGCTTGAGGGGAACCCGGGGCAGGTCTGGGTCCAGTTCATGGGCATCGTCTGGACCGTCATTTGGTGCGCGGTCGCGACCTTCGTGATCCTCATGATCGTCAAGGCGATCACCGGGCTCCGGGTCGACCGCGACAGCGAACGCGAAGGGCTCGACCTGGCCCTCCACGGCGAGGCGGTCCAGTAACCGGTTTTCCTTGGCCTCCCCGAACTCGACCGCCCGGTCCGCCGGGCGGTCTTTTTTTGCAGGGCCGCCTCCCCGAGGGTGGCTTCGGGGTTCACAAGGCCCCGCCACGGTGCTCAACTCTCCAAGGACAAGTCCCTCGCCCAGGAGGGACGCGATCTGGGGGAGCGCACGCCATGGCGACGGCTTTGAGGCCCGATCCGACCTTCTATCCGAACCCGCGGCTCGCCGCGAAAGCACCGCCCGAGACCTTCGCCTACGTCGTCGCCTTCGACCCGAACCGTGCGGTGCCCGACCGGCTCGCGGTGGTCGACGTCGACCCCGCCTCGCCCGGCTACGGCCGGATCCTGCACGAGACCGAGGCGAGCACGACCGGCGACGAGTTCCACCATTTCGGCTGGAACGCCTGCAGCTCGCATCTCTGCCCGAACGCTCCGCACCCGCACGTCGAGCGCCGCTATCTCTTGGTCCCGGGGTTGCGGTCCTCGCGCATCCACGTCTTCGACACCAAGCCCGACCCCAAGGCACCGCGGCTCGTCCACGTGATCCAGCCCGAGGAGCTCGCCGAACGGGCGGGATATTCCCGGCCGCACACGGTCCATTGCGGGCCCGAGGGGATCTACGTGAGCGCGCTCGGCGACGGTGCCGGCAAGGGACCCGGCGGCGTGTTCCTCGTCGATCCCGAGAGCTTCGCCGTGCTCGGCCGCTGGGAGCTCGACCGCGGCCCGCAATATTTCGCCTACGACTTCTGGTGGCATCTCGGCCACGACACGATGGTGACGAGCGAATGGGGCACGCCCGACATGGTCGAGAACGGGCTTGTCCCGGATCTCATCCTCGGCGCCGAGTACGGCCGGCGGCTGCACTTCTTCGACCTGCACAAGCGCCGGCACGTGCAGGAGATCGACTTCGGCGAGAAGTACCAGCTCGTCTTCGAGCTCCGGCCGGCGCACGACCCGACCAAGGCCTACGGCTTCGTCAATTGCGTGCTCTCGCTCGAGGACCTCTCCTCCTCGATCTGGCTCTGGCACCGGGCGAACGGCCGATGGGCGGTCGAGAAGGTGATCACGATCCCGGCCGAGCCGGCCGATCCGGCGAGGCTCCCACCCGTCCTCCAGCCCTTCGCCGCCGTGCCGCCGCTCGTCACCGACATCGACCTCTCGGTCGACGACCGCTTCCTCTACGTCTCCTGCTGGGGCACGGGCCAGTTCTTGCAGTACGACGTCTCCGACCCGCGCAGCCCGAAGCTCACGGGCGAACTCCGGATCGGCGGGATCGTCACCCGGGCGGCGCATCCCTCCGATCCGACCCGGCCGTTGAACGGCGGGCCGCAGATGGTCGAGGTGAGCCGCGACGGACGGCGGATCTACTTCACCAATTCCCTCTACGGGGCGGTCGACCCACAATTCTACCCCGAGGGCATCGAGGGCTGGATGGTCAAGGTCGAGGCCGATCCGGAAGGCGGCATGCGCTTCGATCCGCGCTTCTTCCTGCGCTGGCCCGGGCCGCACCGGCCGCACCAGATCCGCCTCGAGGGCGGCGACGCCTCCTCGGATTCCTATTGCTACCCGTCGTGAGCCGGAGGCTCGTCGCAGCCGGTAACGGCAGGGCGGCGGCCGACGGACGAGCGTGAGCGAGGCGCTCGCGCCCTGGCTCGTGGTCGCCGGCCTCGGCGCCTTCCACGGCCTCAACCCGGCGATGGGCTGGCTCTTCGCGGTCGCCCTCGGCCTGCACCGCGGCTCGGGCCGCGTGGTGGCCTGGGCGATGGCGCCGATCGCCCTCGGCCACGCCCTTTCCGTGGCCGCGGCCGTCGTCGCGTTCCTCGCCCTGGGCGCCGTGCTCGAGCTTTCCGCACTGCGGAAGATCGCGGGTGCCCTCCTGCTCGGCTGGGCTGCGTGGGTGATCCGCCGCGGCCATCCGCGGAGAGTGCGGGTCGGCATGACCACGGGTGCGGCCGGGCTCGTCCTCTGGTCCTTCACCATGGCGAGCGCCCACGGCGCGGGCCTCATGCTGTTGCCCGCGCTCGTGCCGATCTGCTTTTCGGGCGAGGCCGTGCCGCACCTCGCGACCACGACCGCGCGGGCGCTCCTCGTCGTGCTCCTGCACAGCGGCGCGATGCTCGCGGTGACCGCCGCGGTGGCCTTCCTGGTCTATCGGGTGGTCGGCCTGGCCGTCTTGCGTTCGGCCTGGATCAACCTCGACCTCCTCTGGGCGCTGGCACTCGCCGCGACCGGGCTTTGGCTCCTCCTCGGCTGAGGGGGGAGGCTCAGCCGAGCCGCCAGATCCGCGCCCGAACGCAGGTCACACCCTCCCCGTCCCGGGCATAGTACACGGTGAGGAACGTGCCGTCGGCGCGCGGCAGGGTGCAGGGATAGCCCAGATCCTTCGAGCCGAGCCCGCTCGCGACCTCGAGGGGCGTCTCGGTCCGCCAGCTGCGGCCGCCGTCCTCGGAGAGCACCGCGCGGACCGCGAAGGGGGGCCGGCGGAAGCCGTAGGTGCACAGGATCCGTCCGTCCGGCAGCCGGCAGAGATGCGCGGGGTAGCCGTCGATGCCGGTGGGCTCGGGCTCCGACCAGGAGCGGCCGCCATCGGCCGATTCGACCCGCCAGAGCGTCCGGCTCGCGTTCTCGCGCAGCAAGAGGAGCACCCGGCCGTCCGTGAGGAGGAGCGGCGCCGGCTCCTCGAACCGCCGATCCGGCGCTTCGGCGATGGGGACGGGCGGCGACCAGCTCGAGCCGCCGTCCGGCGAGCGCAGCACGAAGACCCGCCGATAGGCCGGGCAGTCGGCGAGCGGCAGGAGGACCGTCCCGTCGGCCAGGACCACCCCACCCCTGAGCCCGTAGCCTCCCTCGTAGGGGGCCGTGTCGAGCGGCACGGTCGTGGGCCAGCTCCGGCCACCGTCCGCCGAGCGATGGAGGAAAGCCCGTCCCGGCGCCCGGGCCCAATGGAGGAGCGCGCGCGCCCGCTCGACGCCGAGGCCTTCGGGCTCGTGCTCGGCCGAGGCCAGATGCGCGCGCACCAGATCCTCGGGCCAAGCGATCGCCGCGCGCTCCGGGTGTGCCTCGGCCGCGGCGAGGTCGAGCCAATCGAAGCGGTGCTGGTGGAGGAGGAGGCCGCCCTCGGGCAGCGGGGTGAGGCTGCCGCACTCCACCCCCGTCCAGTCCGGCCCGGGCACGGGCACCGGCGCCGACCAGCTCGCCCCCTCGTCGGTCGAGCGGGCGAGCAGGTTCTTGAACGCCGGGTCCTCGGGCGGGTGGAGGACGAACGGCCGGCGCGGGCCGCGGGTGAACAGGCAGAGGAGCTCGCCGCCGCAGCGGACCAGGTGCGGATGGGCGCAATAGCCCGCCGGGTCGCGGTGGACGACGACTTCGGCCAGGACCTCGACCGCCGGCGCCACGGTGCCGGCTCAGTCGGCGAGCCGGAAGCGGGTACAGCGGACATATTGCAGCGGCCGCTCGTCCTCGCTCCACTCATGATAGAGGCAGGTGATCGTGCCGTCCGCGTTCTGCACCACGCTCGGATAGCCGATGTGCTGGTAGACGCCGGGATGGTGCCAGTCGATCGCGCCCGATCCGATCTTGCCGGACCAGGGGCTCATCCGCGAGGAGCCGGGCTTCTCGGCGGCGGCTCGCCCCGGCACGCCGCCCTCGCGGATCACGAACTCGTTGGCGCGCTTCCAGGTGACCCCGTCCTCGGAGATACAGCCGCGCACGCCGTAGGGCGGGCGGCGATAGCCGTAGACCATGAGGTAGCGGCCGTCCTGGAGTGCGATCATCTCGGAGGGATAGCCCCAGATGTCGGTCCAGCGCGGCGGCGACCAGGAGAACCCGTCGTCCTCGGAGACGGTGACCACGAGGTTCTTGGCGTCGCCCGAGGGGTTGACGTGGGTGCGCATGGTGCACACGAGCCGGCCGTCGGCCAGCCGCATCAGCGCCGGCTCCTCGTAGTCGACGATCGACGCGGGATCGTAGGCGAGCGTCGAATAATACTCCCAGTTGAACCCGCCATCGTCCGAGCGGACGAGCGCGGAGCGGGTGCTCTCGCCCTCACCCTCCTCCTCGTAGCCGCGGATCCGCCCGTAGAGCCCCATGAGGATGCCGCCGTCGGGCAGCTGCCAGCAGCCCAGCCGGCAGCCGCCGTGCTTCATCGGCCGGACATTGACCGGGATGGGCCGACTCCAGCTCCGCCCGCGATCGGTCGACCGGAGCACGTAGGTGCCGAGCCAACCCTGCAGCTTGTAGGCCCAGGTCCAATCGCCCCATTCCGGGGTGTGCGGGTGCGCCGACCAGGACACGCCCTCGGGGCGGATGCCGCGCTTGAAGAAGCCCGTGATCGTCAGGTTGACGAGCCAGGTACCGTCGGCCAGCTCGCAGAAGCCGCAGTCCCAGTTCCCCTCGGTCTCGCTCCAGGGCAGCACGATCTCGGGCGCGGACCAGGTGATCCCGCCGTCGGCCGAGCGCACGAGCAGCGTCTGGCCGCTGTCGTGGTGGAACGGGAAGCGCTCCTCGTTGAACACGGCGACGATCTCGCCCGAGGCCACCCGCCGGGCGGCGATCTGGTTCACGCAGTGCTCGGGATGGCGGAAGATGTCGTGATGGCTGACCTCGACGATCCGCGGCATGCTCGGGCCTCCGGCGCGGCGAGGGCACCGCGCGGCCTCTTCGATGGCACGCGCAGCAGGCCGTGAGATGATCGGGGACGACAGGTTCTCGACGCTACGCGACGGGGAGGGGTGGCGGCCGCCGCGCGACCGACGGCGCTCGTGATCACGAAGGCGTCGTTTCCTGCCAAGTCGGACCGGGTCGGCCGACGGATAGTCGGCTCGGGAGAGGCCGCGCGGCGGTGCCCGACGGCCGCCGCGATCGAGGGAGGCAGGCCATGGACACGAGGTGGAGGTGGAGCCGGCGCAGCCTCGCGCAGGCGATGGGTGCCGCGGCCGCGGCACCGTTCCTGTTCCAAGGGAGGGCGCCGCACGCCCAGCGGACGGTCGAGATCGTCCACTGGTCCTGGCTCGCCGCGTCCGACGGCGAAATCTGGCAGAAGTCGATCGACGCCTTCAACGAGGCGCACAAGGGCAAGGGCGTCCAGATCAAGATGGAGCTCGTGCCCGAGGAGCAGTTCGTCACCAAGGTGCTCGCTGCGGTGGTGACCGGCCGCGCCCCCGACTTCGGCTGGGGCACGGCCGGCATGCGCGCCAAGCTCGTCAAGGACGGCGTGATCGTCCCGATCGACGACGTGGCGAAGAAGGTCGGGCT
>JAILZQ010000013.1 GCA_023512415.1 Geminicoccaceae bacterium
CGCCCGGACCGAGCCGACGCTGCGCGACATGTTGCAGCAATTCCGCCACCTCTTCGACCACATCGTCTTTGACGCGGCGGAGCCGGCCGTGCCAGTAAACCCCCTGCCGATCGAGCAGCTGCCGCCGCTGGTGAAGTCGGCGATCGTCGTCGAGTCCGCGCCCGACGCTTGCGCCTTGGCGGCAGCGCCTCTGCCCAACCTGACGGAGCTGTGGGACCAGGAGATGAAAGCGGCCCGCGCCAAGCTGGAGCATTGGCAGGGGAACCAGGACGTGTGAGCCGCGCATGAATGGGTCAGCCACTTTCGCCGACCTGACCCGGCAGGCCGTTTGCTGGCAGCCGCAAGTTGCCGTGGTACTTGGCTCGGGCCTGAACGCGGTGTCGGCGCGCGTGCGTGTCTGTTGCCGCCTGCCGTTCGCCGAGGTCGAGCGCGGCGAGCTGCCGGACCGCCCGGCCGACTATGCCCGGGCGTTCGAACGGGCCGCTCGGGCCGACGTCGCCAACAACAGCTGGGGCGTTTCGACCGGCCTTTATTCGATCCACGATCCGGCCTGGCGGCCGATGTTCGACGCGCTCGACGCCGCGGTCCGCGACGGCCGCGGCGGGCTCGGCACGGTGTTCGTCTTCGCCGGCGGCAACGAGCGCAAAGAGCGGCTCGACCCCAACTTCTCGAACCTCACCAACCACCACGAGACGATCACCGTGGCGGCGGTCGACCGTGCGGGCAAGGTCGCAGCCTACAGCTCGCCGGGCGCCTCGCTCTTGGTGGCCGCCCCGGCGGCGAACCTCACGACCGACCGGCCGGGTGTGGAAGGCTACAACGACGGCACCGGCCGCGACCTCGCCGATCCGGACCACACCCGGAGCTTCGGTGGCACCTCGGCCGCGGCGGGGGTGGTGAGCGGCGTCGTGGCGCTGATGCTCGAGGTCGAGCCGCGACTCGGCTACCGCGACGTCAAGGAGATCCTCGCCCTCTCGGCGAAACGGATCGACGTCCCCTCGGGCTACGAGCGGGGCGCGGGCAGCTTTTGGAACGGCGGGGCGGCGGCGATGAGCCGGGACGTCGGCGCCGGGCTCGTCGATGCCGCCGCGGCCCTGCGGATGGCCGAGACCTGGCTCTTGGGCGGCCGGCCGGCGCAGCACGAGGGCAACCTCGTGCTCCGATCGGTCGCCGGTACCCGGGTCGGGGACGGATCCCTCGATCGCGATTCGCCGGTCGAAATCCGCTTCGAGGTCGAAGCCGGCCGGCTCGAGCGGGTGCAGGACGTCGAGCTCGACCTCTCCTTCACCCATGCCTGGCTCGAGGATCTGCGGATCACCTTGACCTCGCCCTCGGGCGTCGAGAGCCTCTTGGCGAACCGACCGCCGACCGATCCCTCGGGCGAGCTCGGCGTCGTGCTCGGGCCCACTTGGCGGTTCGGCAGCACCCAGCATTGGGGCGAAGAGGCGGCCGGCACCTGGGTCTTGCGCCTCGACGACCTCGCCCCCGGGGACACGGGCCGGGTGTTCGGGGCCACGCTCCGGCTGTTCGGCCCGGCAGCGACGGCCGACGACCGGTTCGTGTTCACCGACGATCACGCGCGCTTCGCCACGGCTCGCGAGCTGGTCGATCCGGGCGGGCTCGACATCCTCGACGCCTCGGCGACGAGCCGTGGGATGCGGATCGACCTCGCCCCCGGGGCGGTCTCGACGATCGCCGGCGAGCCCGTGCGCCTCGGCCCCGAGACGGTCATCGAGACGGTGATCGGCGGCGCCGGCAACGATCGGCTGTTCGGCAACGAGGCGGCGAACACGATCTGGGGCGGTGCCGGCAAGGACCGGCTCGCGGGCCGCGGCGGCGACGACCTGTTGCGGCCCGGCCCGGGCGCCGACCGGGTCGACGGCGGCCCCGGTATCGACACACTCTGGCTCGCGGGCCCCCGCTCGACCTACGAGCTCCTGTTCGGCCGGCGTGGGCTCGAGGTCCGCGACCTCTCGGGCGAGGAGGGGGTCGACCGGGTGGCGGGCGTCGAGCGGGTGCGCTTTGCCGACGGGACCTTCGACCTCGACGCGCTGGTGCTTTCGGGCTGAAGCCTCAGCGGCGGCGCTCGGCGGCGGCGAGCCTGTGCGCTCGCCAGAGGATGAAGAGCCCGGAGCCCACGATCAGCAGGGCACCCGCGAGCATCCGGGTGTCCGGAACGTGGCGCCAGAGCAGGTACCCCGTGAGCATCGCGATCGGGACCGAGACGTAGCGGATCGGCGAGACCACCGAGAGTTCGGCCGTGCGCACGGCGTGCACGAAGCCCTGGTAGCCGGCGGCCAAGAGCACCGCGCAGAGGACGAGGAGGAGGGCCTCGCCCGTGGTCGGCGCGGGCCAGCCCCAGGGCAGGCTCGCGAAGCCCGAGAGCGCCACGAGCCCCGCGGTGGCGATCGAGACCGCGGCCGTGGGCACGGCGGTCGGGATCCGGCGGGTGACGATGTCGCGCACGACGCTCGTGGCGGCCGCGGCGAGCGGCAAGAGGACCGCGGGCGTCCAGGCCCCGGCCGGAGCGGCGGCCAGCGCCACGCCCGAAAAGCCCACGAGCACGGCGGTCCAGCGCCGCCAGCCCACGGGCTCGTGCAGGAACAGGGCCGCCGCCACGGTCAACAGGATCGGGGCGGAGAAGAAGAGGACCATCGCATCGGCCAGGGGCAATGCTGCGATCGAGGCCAAGAAGAGCCAGCTCGTCACCGTCTCGGCGGCGGCCCGGGCGAGCACCCAGGGCTCGAGGACGGAACGGAGCGCGAGGCGGCCGGCCTGGGCACGCAGCAAGAGGAGCAGGAGCGGCAGGACGGCGAGGCCGCGCAAGCTCATGATCTGGCCGATCGGCAGCCGTTCGGCGAGGAGCTTCACGAAGGTGTCGTTGACGGTGAAAGCGGTCATGGCCCCGGCCATGACGAGCGCCCCTTCGAGGTTGCGCCGAGCGGTGCTCACGCTGCGGCCACGGGCTCGCGGCGGGCGCGGGCGAGCCGCCGCTCGCGCCACCAGATGAAGAGCCCGGAGCCGACGATCGCCGCCACACCGAGGGCCGCGACCGCATCCGGCAGATCGCCGAAGACCAGGAAGCCCCAGAGATAGGAGAGCGGGATCGCCCCGTACTTGAAAGGCTGCAGGTACGAGACCTCGGCCGTGCGGGTCGCCTCGACATAGGCCAAGAAGGCGAGGGTCACCGTGACCGCGCCGGCCGTGGCACCGAGGAGGAGCTCCTGCGTGACCGGCTCCCAGGCGACCAGCGAGGCCAGGGCGCCGTAGGCCAAAAGGGCGAGCGTGGTCGCGAGGACCACGGCGCGATTGTCGAGCCCGGTCGGCAGGCGGCGCACCAGGAGGTCGCGGCCGGCGATGCAGACCGCGGCCACGAGCGGCAACAGGGCCTCGGGCCCGTAGCCGCCGCCCCCCGGGCGGATCACCACGAGCACGCCCGCGAAGCCCACGAGGACCGCGGTCCAGCGCCGCCAGCCCACCCGCTCGCCGAGGAGCGGGCCGGCGAGCGCGGTCAACAGGATGGGAGCGGTGAACATGATCGCGACCGCGTCGCCGAGCGGCATGAGCGCGAGCGCCCCGAAGAAGGCGGCGGTGACGCCGATCTCGAACGCCGACCGGCCGAGCAGGACGGGGTGGAGGAGGCCGCGGGGCCAGAGTGGCTCGCCCGGCCGGCGCAGGAAGGCCAAGAGGACGAGGCAGGCGAGCGAGCGGAAGAGCACGATCTGGCCCACGGGCCAGCTCTGCGTGAGCCATTTGACGATCGTGTCGCCGAGCGAGAAGAACAGCGAGGAGGCGAGGATCAAGGCCGTGGCGCGCAGGTTCGCGGAGCCGGGCGGGGCGGGCGACATTCGGTTCGGGCCGATCGGGTCCGAGCTCGGGGTGCGGGGGAACCTGCCCGAGGTCGGCGCCGGGCGGAAGCACACGACCGGCGGGCGGCCTTGCGAAGCGAGGGCGATCGGCCCAGGCTCCGGCCGTCGAGCGCGCGGGGAGGCGGGATGCGCGGGGATGCGAAGAGGAGCGGCTGGCGGCGGCGCGAGGTCGGGGCTGCCCTCGCCCTGCTCGTGGCGGCCACCGGACGGGCGGTGGGTGCTGCCGACGAGCGGCTCGAGCGCTGGCGCGCGGAATGGCCGCGCACCGACTTCGGCCGGACGACCGTCCCACTCGCCGAGATCCGCGACGGCGGCCCGCCCAAGGACGGGATCCCGCCGATCGACCGGCCACTCTTCCTGCCGGTCGCGAGCCCGCCCGGGCTCGACGAGCGGGAACCCGTGATCGGCTTCGGGCTCGGCGAGGACCGGCGGGCCTATCCGCTGCGCTACCTGCTCTGGCACGAGATCGTGAACGACGAGGTGGACGGGCTGCCGGTCGCGGTGACCTACTGCCCTTTGTGCAACACCGCGATCGTCTTCGACCGACGGGTCGAGGGCCGCACGCTCGATTTCGGCACGACCGGCAAGCTCCGCCGTTCCGACCTCGTGATGTACGACCGGCAGAGCGAGAGCTGGTGGCAGCAATATACGGGCGAGGCGATCGTGGGCGCGATGGCCGGCCGGAAGCTCGCCATGCTGCCCGCCCGGCTCGAGAGCTGGGCCGAGTTCCGCGAACGGGCACCCGAGGGCCGGGTGCTCGTGCCGGAGAACCGCCGGCTGCGCCCCTACGGCCTCACGCCCTATGCGGGCTACGACAGCGGCCGGATCCCGCTCCTCTACGACGGTCCCCTGCCGGAGGGTGTGCCGCCCTTGGCCCGGGTGGTGGTCGTCGGCGAGCGGGCTTGGGCACTGGACCTCTTGCGCGAGCGGGGTCGGATCGAGGTGGACGATCTCGTGCTCTCCTGGCACCCGGGCCAGCTCTCGGTGCTCGACGCGCAGCGGATCACGGCGAGCCGCGAGGTCGGTTCCGTCCGGGTCCAACGGCGCCGCGGCGCGGCGCTCGAGGACGTCGTCCACTTCGTGACCTTCGCCTTCGTGTTCGAGGCGTTCGTCCCGGACGGCCGGATCGAGGGGTGAGCGGCACGCGCCGCCTCAGCCCGGGCGCGGGCGGAGGTGGGCGTACCAGCGGCGCTCGAGCAGCTTGACCAGGCCGACGATCAGGAAGGTGAGCACGAGATAGAAGACCGCGGCGGTCAAGAAGGCCTCGTAGGGGCTGTAATAGCGGGAATTGACGATCCGCGCGGCACCGGTGAGGTCGACGATCGTCACCGTGCTCGCGACCGCACTGCCGTGCAGCATGAAGACCATCTCGTTGCCGTAGGCAGGCAGCGCCCGCCGGAAGGCCGAGGGCAGCACGATCCGGCGCAGCACCAGGGCGCGCGACATGCCGAGTGCCCGGGCGGCCTCGATCTCGCCCCGCGGGGTCGCCTGGACCGCGCCGCGGACGATCTCGGCGGTGTAGGCGGCGGTGTTGAGGGTGAAGGCCAACAGCGCGCAGAACCAGGCCTGGGAGAGCAGCGGCCAGAACACGCTCTCGCGGACCCACACGAACTGCGCGGCGCCGTAATAGATCATGAAGAGCTGGACCAGGAGCGGGGTGCCGCGGAAGAAATAGGTGTAGGCCCAGACCGGGCCGTTGATCAGCGGGTTGCGGCTGGTCCGGGCGAGGCCGAGCGGGACGGCCAGCACGAGCCCGAGCGCGAGCGAGGCGAAGGTCAGCCAGAGCGTCGTCCAGGTCCCGCGCAGATAGAGCGGCAGATTGTCGAGGACGAGCGCGAGGTCGATCATGCCGGCCGGGCTTCGCCCCGCCGCACCCGCCGCTCGGCGAGTGCCAGGAGCAGGGTCGAGACCGTGGTGAGTGCGAGGAACACGAGCGCGACGGCGAAATAGAAGGTGAAAGGCTGGCGGGTGGCCCCCGCGGCGAGTGCCGCCTTGCGCACCATGTCGTCGAGCCCGATCACCGAGAGGAGCGCGGTCGCCTTCAACAAGACGAGCCAGTTGTTGCCGAAACCCGGCAGCGCGTGGCGGAGCATCTGCGGCAGGAGGATGCGGCGGAAGACGAGGAAGGGGCTCATCCCGAAGGCCCGGGCGGCCTCGAGCTGGCCCGCGGGGACCGCGAGGATGGCACCGCGGAAGGTCTCGGCCATGTAGGCGCCGTAGACGAAGCCGAGGGTCAGGACACCCGCCGTGAACGGCCCGACGTCGACATGGTCCCAGCCCATGCGGGCCACGAGGTCGTTGACCAGCATCTGGCCGCCGAAGAAGACGAGGAGCATGAGGACGAGATCGGGGACGCCGCGGATCAGCGTCGTGTAGGCGCCGGCGAGCAGCCGCAACGGCAAGGCCGACGAGAGCTTGGCGAGCGCGCCCGAAAGCCCGAAGAGGATCGACAGGCCGAGGCCGGCCAGCGCCGCCTCGACCGTGAGCACCGCACCCTCGAGGATCGAGGGGCCGTAGCCCTGCAGGTCGAGCACGACGCCGGCGCCGGCCGGGGCGGCTCAGCCCCCGTAGATGTCGAAGTCGAAATATTTCTTCGCGATCTTGTCGTAGGTACCGTCGGCGCGGATCGCGGCGATCGCGTCGTTCAAGAGCTTCTTGAGGTCTTGGTCCTCCTTGCGGACGGCGATGCCGGCCCCTTCGCCGAACCACCTCTTGTCGCGCAGTTCGGGGCCGACGAACTCGAAGTCCTTGCCCCTCTCGGTCTTCAAGAAGCCGTCGAGCAGCGCGATCGAGTCGGCGAGCAAGAGGTCGATACGGCCGGCGAGCATGTCCAGGTTGGCTTCGTCCTGAGTGCCGTAGCGGACGATCTCGACCGTATCGCCGTAATTGTCGGTCAGGTAGTTGTCGTGGATCGTCGCACGTTGCACGCCGATCTTCTTTCCTTTGAGGCCTTCCTTGGTGATCTCGATCCCGGAACCCTTCTTGCGGACGAAGCGGGCCGCGGTCTGGTAATATTTGTCGGTGAAATCGACCCGCCTCTTGCGCTCTTCCGTGATCGACATCGAGGCGACGATCGCGTCGAACTTCTTGGCCAAGAGGGCGGGAATCATCCCGTCCCAGTCCTGCAAGACGAGCTCGCATTCGGCGCCGATCTTGGCGCAGAGGGCATGGGCGATGTCGATGTCGAAGCCCTTGAGCTTGCCGTCCGGCCCGACCTCGGAGAAGGGCGGGTAGGCGCCCTCCACCCCGATCCGGATCTTCTTCCACTCCTTGGCCTCGAGCGCGGCCGCGCCGAGCCCTATGGCCGCGACCGCGGCGACGACGAAGAGCCTACGGATCATGCCTGCCTCCCGCACGGGGCCTTCGCCGCCGAGCAAGCCCGCAAGCGGGGTCCCGGTCAAGCGAGGGATCGCCGACACGGCGGCGCGGGCGGCCCAGCTCGCGCCGGAACGCCCTGGTCCATCGCTCAGCGCGGATCGACGTCGAAGGCGAAATAGGCCTTGGCGATCTTGGCGTGCTCGCCCCTGGCCTTGAGCGCCTGGAGCGCGCCGTCGAGCTTGGCCAGGAGCGCCCGATCGCCCTTCTCGACGACGATCCCGACGCCTTGGCCGAACCAGCGCGGCTCGGTGAAGGCCGGCCCGCAATATTCGAAGCCGGCACCGTCCTTGGTTTCGAGGAAGCCGCGTTGGAGGGCGAGGGCGTCGGCCAGGACCAGATCGGCCCGCCCGTCCTTCACGGCCGCGAGCGCCTGCGGCAGGGTCTCGAAGCGGAGGATGGTGGCCTCGCCGCCGAACGTCGTGGTGACGAATTCGTCGTGGGTGGTCGAGCCCTGGACCGCGATCCGCCGCCCGCGGAGCTTGCCCGCGACGGGCTCGACGCCGCTTCCGACCTTGCGCACGAAACGGGCCGGCGAATGGTAGTATTTCCGGGTGAAATCGGCGGTCTCGCGGCGCTTGTCGGTGATCGACACCGAGGCGACGATCGCATCGACCTCGTTCCACAGCTCGGGCTCGAGCCCGATCACCGCATCCTGGATGACCGCCCAGGGCTTCTGGACGAAAACGCACTGCACGGCGAGCTCGGCGCAGACGGCACGCGCGATGTCGATGTCGAAGCCCTTGAGCCGGCCCTTCGCGTCGACTTCGGAAAAGGGCGGGTAGGCACCCTCGACCGCGATCCGCAGGACCGGCCCGCTCGGCACCGGTGCCGTGGGCCGCGCCGCCGCCTCTCGGATCCGCTCCCGGCGGGGCTTGCCGGGTGCGGTCCTCCCGTTCGCTGCCGCAGCGGCAGCCGGCTCGACGCGAGCGGGCTTGCCGGCAGCGGGCTCGGCGGGCGGCGGCTTCTTGGCAGCGGACGCGGCGGGAGCCGGCTTCGTGGCGGCGGACTTGTTCACGGCCGGCTCGGTCGCGGACGACCTGGTCGCGGCCGGCTCGGTCGGGCCCGCCCCCCGCGCGACGACGGTGGATCCGTTGCCGGCCGGCGGGTTCGCCGCGGCGGCGAGCTGGCCCCAGGCGAGCAGAGCCAGGAGCGGTGCCGCGAGCAGGCCGATCCGACGCATCGAGGGGCTCCCGGAGATCCTCGAGGCTCCTTTCGCAGCTCGGCGCGACCCGTCAAGCCCGCCCGAGGCCCCGCGCCCGCTCGGTGTGGCCGGCGAGGAACCGGCGCAAGCGGTCCGATCGCGGCCCGCCGAGCACCTGCTGCGGCGGGCCCTGCTCCTCGATCCGGCCCTCGTGGAGGAAGAGCACCTCGCTCGCGACCTCGGCCGCGAAACCGACCTCGTGGGTGACGACCAGCATCGTGCGCCCCTCGAGGGCGAGGTCGCGCATGACCTTCAAGACCTCGCCCACGAGCTCCGGGTCGAGCGCCGAGGTCGGCTCGTCGAACAGCAGCACGGCCGGCTCCATGGCGAGCGCGCGGGCGATCGCCGCCCGCTGCTGTTGACCGCCCGAGAGCTGGGCGGGGTAGTGGTCGCGCTTGTCGCGGATGCCGACCTTGGCCAAGAGGGCGTGGGCCCGCTCGACCGCCTCGCGGCGCGGCAGCCCGAGGACGTGGATCGGCGCCTCGATCACGTTCTCGAGCACGGTCATGTGCGACCAGAGATTGAACTGCTGGAACACCATGCCGAGCCGGGTGCGCGCCCGCTCGACCTGCCGCCGATCGGCCGGGACGAGCCCGCCGCCGCGCTTGGCGACGAGCCGGATCTCCTCGCCGGTCACCCGGATGCGACCGGCATCGGGCAATTCGAGGAGGTTGATGCAGCGCAAGAAGGTGCTCTTGCCCGAACCCGAGGCGCCCAAGAGCGCGATCACGTCGCCTTGCCGGGCGGTGAGCGAGATGCCCTTCAACACCGCGAGCGCGCCGAAGGATTTGTGGATGTCCTCGACCTCGAGGGCCGCGATCGCCGCCTCGCCCATGTCACCTCGCCGCGAACGGTGGCAGGCTCGAACCCGCACTCGACGCTTGTCAAGGACCGGTGAGGATGGGACACGGGCTCGGAGCCGGGCCGGCCCGGCAGACGCGGGCGGATCGCGGCGGGACAGGGAGGAGCGAGGATGTTCGACGTCGACCGGGCGCTCGCAGCCGAGGCCCTCGGCACCTTCTGGCTCGTGCTGGGCGGCTGCGGGAGCGCCGTTCTCGCCGCGGCCTTTCCCGAGGTCGGGATCGGTCTTTTGGGCGTGTCCTTGGCCTTCGGCCTCTCCGTTCTCACGATGGCCTACGCGATCGGGCCGATCTCGGGCTGCCATCTGAACCCGGCGGTGACGGTCGGGCTGGTGGTCGCCGGTCGCTTCGAGCGGAGCAAGGCGCTCGGCTACGTCGTGGCGCAGGTGGTGGGCGCGATCGTCGCCGCCTTCGTCCTCTACATCGTGGCCGCGGGCAAAGCCGGAGCGAACCTCGGCGGCTTCGCCGCGAACGGCTTCGGCGAGCTCTCCCCCGGCGGCTACGGCGCGCTCTCGGGGCTCGTGATCGAGCTCGTGATGACCTTCATGTTCTTGATCGTGATCCTCGGCGCGACGAGCCCCAAAGCACCGGCCGGCATGGCGCCGATCGCGATCGGGCTCGCGCTCACGCTGATCCATCTCGTGAGCATCCCGGTCACCAACACCTCGGTGAACCCGGCGCGGAGCACGGGCCAGGCGATCTTCGCCGGCTGGCCCTACCTGATCCAGCTGCCGTTCTTCTGGTTCGTGCCGATCCTCGGCGCGATGGGCGCGGGCGCCGTGTGGAAGTGGCTCGCGGGGGAGGAGGAGCCGGCCGGCCGCGCCGCGGAAGTGACCGCGCCCACGAGCTGAGCCGGACGATCGCGGCCGTCGCGTCCGCCGGGCTCAGCTCCGGCTCTCCGCCCCGGCAGGGGCCAACAGACGCTCGATGCCGGCCACGACCTCCTTCGCGTCGGGCTCGACACTCGACGGCCAGAAGGCGACGGCGCGGCCGTCCGGGCCGATCAGGTACTTGTAGAAGTTCCAGCGCGGCCCGGCCCGCTCGCCGAGCTCGCCCCGCAGCCAGACGAACAGCGGATGGGCGTCGGGTCCCCGGACCCGGACCTTTTCGGTCAGCGGGAAGTCGACGTCGAAGTTCGTCTCGCAGAAGGTCTTGATCTGCTCGGCCGTGCCCGGCTCCTGGTTGCCGAAGTCGTTGGACGGGACGCCGAGGACGACCAGCCCGCGGTCGCGGTAGCGGGCCCAGAGGCGCTGCAACGCGGCGTACTGGTAGGTGTAGCCGCACAGCGAGGCGGTGTTGACCACGAGCAGCGGGCGGCCCGCGAAGCGGGCGAGCGGCAAGGGCTCGCCCTCGATCGCGGTGAAGGTGAAGGCGTGCGCGCCGCGCTCGGCGGCGGGCGCGGCCTGGACGGCGGAGAGCAGAGCGAGGGCGGCGAGCAACAGGCGCACGGTTCGGTCCTCCGGCTCGGTGGGCGCGGCCCGGGGCGCGCGCTACAACCCGTTCGGTATCCTGCGATACGCAGAGCGAGGCCGCGCGGACCGCCGGCCGGCCCCGGGGGCGCCGATGAGCAATCTCGTGATCGCCGCGCTGTTCCTGATCGGCACCCATCTCGGCATCCCGAGCACCCAGCTGCGCGCGCAGCTCACGGCCAAGCTCGGCGAGGGCCTCTACCGGCTGCTCCACTCGCTGATCGCGCTCGTGGCGATCGTCTGGTTGGTGCGCGCCTGGCAGGCGGCACCGGTCCGGATGCTGTGGACCCCGGGCCCGGGATTGCGGCACCTGCCGCTTCTCGTCATGCCGCTCGCCTGTCTCTTGCTCGTCTGCGCGTTGAGCCAACGCAACCCCACGGCACTCGGCCAAGCGCCCGATCCGGATTCGGCCGAGCCGGCGCGCGGCATCGTCCGGGTGACGCGGCATCCGATGATGTGGGCGGTGGCGCTCTGGGCGATCGTCCACGTTCTGGCCAACGGCGACCTCGCCTCGCTCGTCTTCTTCGGCACCTTCGCGGTCCTGGCGCTCGCCGGCAGCGTGGCGATCGACGCCCGGCGGACCGAGGAGCGCCCGCCCGGCTGGGGCGTGTTCTTGCAGCGGACCTCGAACCTGCCGTTCCGGGCGATCCTCGAACGGCGCAACAAGCTCGTGCCGAGCGAGATCGGCCTTCCCCGGCTGGTCGCGGCCCTCGCCCTCTACGTGGCGCTGATCTGGCTGCACCCCCGGCTGTTCGGCGTCGCCGTGACCCCGTGAAGTCGGCCGGGCTCGCGCCCGAGGGCCGGTCAACCTTTCGTCAACCTTTTCCTGCGAAAAGGGTCGCGGGCTGGACGGTGCGAGGTACCGTGGCGGTTCTGGCGATCCTCCTCTCGATCGCGCTGGCGGGGTTGGCGCTCGCCGTCCGCTGCGGCCGGGCTCGGCCGTTCGCGCCGGCCCCGCGCGCCGGTCCGGGCTGCCCGCCCGGGCCACACGAGGCGCGTCGGTCGGCGCCCCGCTGGCGTGAAGAGACGCGTTCAACCGAGGAACCAGAGGAGCGTCCGCACGAGCGCCCAGAGCAGGCCCGCGGCGAGGCTCGCATAGGCCGCGAGAAGGGCGAAGCGCCGCAGGCGCGGCTCGATCGCCCGCTGCCCGGACAAGATCCAGAACAGAACCGCGAGGCCGGCCGCGAAGGCGAAGAATCGGCCGTCGTCCACGCCACCCGTCCCGCCTCAGCCGACCTCGTCGATCGAGACCCAGCGCCGTTCGCGCGCCGACAAGAGGACGGCGTCGACCACCCGTTGGACCTCGTAGGCCTCGCGGAAATCCGGGTGGAAGGTCGGCCCGTCGGCCATCGCGAGCGCGATGTCCTTGACCTCGATCGCCTTGATCTCGTTGAAGCCGAGCTGATGGCCGGGAGCCGGGCAGAACGCCGCGTAGTCGGCGTGCTCGGGCCCGGCCGGGATCTCGACGAAGCCGGCCCGCCCGGCGGCCTGGCCTTTGAGGTAGAGCCGGAGCTCGTTCATCCGTTCCATGTCGAGCAGGATCGTGCCTTTGGAGCCGGTGAGCTCGAAGGCGAGGTGCATCTTGCGCCCGGTGGCCACCCAGGAAGCCTCGAGCGAGCCCACCGCACCGTTGGCGAAGCGGACGAGAGCGCGCGCCTGGTCGTCGACCTCGACCGGTCGCACCGGGGCGCCGCCGCGGGTGATCGCCCGCTCGGGGATCACCGTGTCGAGGTCGGCCACGAGCTCCTCGATCGGCCCGACGACGAAGCGGGCCATGGCGACGATGTGCGAGCCGAGATCGGCGATCGCCCCGGCCCCACCGGCCGGATCGAGCCGCCAGGACCAGGGCACGCCCGGGTCGGCCATGTAGTCCTCGGCGTGGATGCCGCGGAAGCTCCAGAGCTCGCCGAGCTCGCCCGAGCTCACGATGTCCCGGGCGAGGCGCGTCATCGGGTTGCGCAGATAGTTGAAGCCCACGAAGGTCGGCAGGCCGGCATGCTCGGCGGCCTCGGCCATGTCCCGGGCGTCGATCGCGGTGGGAGCGAGCGGCTTTTCGCAATAGACCGCCTTGCCCGCTTCGATCGCCGCCAGCGCCATCTCCTTGTGCAGAGCGTTGGGTGTGGTGATGTCGACCAGATCGATCTCGGGATCGCGCACGATGTCCCGCCAATCGCCGGTCCAGCGCGCGATGCCGAGCTGCCGGGCGGCCTGCGCGGCGAGCGCTTCCGTACGGTCGGCGAGGATCACCACCTCGGGCTCGAGGGGCAGGTCGAACACGGCCGGGGCCATCCGCCAGGCGAGGGCGTGGCTCCTGCCCATGAAGCCGGAGCCCACGAGGCCGATCCGCAAGGGCCGGCTCACCGCAGGACCTCCCCGTTGACCACGACCGCCGGATCGAGCCGACCCGCGAGCCCGGCCAGGACGTTGTCGGCCGCCTCGAGCGCCATCCGCCGAGCCGATTCCGCCGTGACCCCCGCGACGTGTGGCGAGAGCAGGAGGTTCGGCACGGCGAGCAGCGGGTCGTCCGCCGGGAGGGGCTCGCGGACCGTCACGTCGAGGGCCGCACCGGCGAGCCGACCCGCGCGCAGCGCCTCGGCCAGCGCCGCCTCGTCGACGATCCCACCGCGCGCGGTGTTGACGAGGAACGCACCGTGCCGCAGCCGGCCGAGCCGGCTCCGGTCGATCAGGCCCCGTGTCTCGGCGGTGAGCGGACAATGCAGCGTCACGACCGCCGCCGCCTCGAGCGCGGCTTCGAGGCTCGAGGCCGGCTCGCAGCCGGCAGCGGCGATCGCACCTTCTTCCACGTACGGGTCGTGGACCACGACGCGCATCTCGAAGGCGAGCGCGCGCCGGGCGACCCGCCGGCCGATCCGCCCGAACCCCACGATCGCGAGCGTCTTGCCGGCGAGCTCGATCGGGACGAGCCGGTGGCGGGCCGCCCAATCGCCCGCGCGGACCGCCGCATCCATCTTCGAGGAGAGCTTGGCGAGGGCCAGGATCTGGGCAAAAGCGAACTCGGCCACCGAGGTGGCGTTCGCGCTCGCGGTGACGGTCACCGGGATGCCGCGGGCGGTGGCCGCCGAAAGGGCGATGTTGTCGACGCCCACGCCGTGCTTGGCGATCACCCGCAGCCGCGGCGCCCCGAGGATCGCCTCGCCCGGAAGTGGCGCGGTCCGCACGATCACCGCATCGGCAGCGGCGAGCGCCTCCGCGATCTCCGCCCGCCGCTCCTCGGCGAGCTGGACGGTCTCGAGCCCCGGCGCGGCACGCAGCCGCGCGAGCCCCGCCTCGTGGATCTCGCCGACGAGCAGGACCCGGGCCACGGCGGCACCCGGTTCAGTAGGTCGAGCTCTTCGGGCCCTCGACCAGGCTGCCCATCTCCTTGACGAGCTCGACCGCCTTCATCGTCAAGATCCGCGCGTCCGAGAGCAGGGTAGCGTAGTTGAGACCCTTGGCGATCATCGCTTTGGCATAGGCCGGGGCGCCGCAATGCATCCCGACCCACAGACCGGCCTTGCGGGTCGTCGTGACGATCCGCTCGACCTCGCGGACCACCGCGGGCTCGGTCGGGTCGAGCTGCGGGGTGTAGCCCATCGACAGCGCCAGATCGGCCGGGCCGATGTAGACCCCGTCGAGCCCCCGGGTGGCGAGGATCGAATCGAGGTTGTCGAGCGCTTCGGCGGTCTCGATCATGGCGAGGGCCAGGATCTGCCGGTTGGCCCGGGCGCCGTAATCCGCGCCGTGGACGACGAGCGCGCGGGTCGGGCCGAAGCTCCGCTGGCCCTCCGGGGCGTACCGGCAATAAGAGACGAACTCCTCGGCCTGGTGGCGGTCGTTGATCATCGGGCAGATGATGCCCATGGCCCCGGCGTCCAACAGCTTCATGACGATCCCGGCCTCGCGCCAGGGGACGCGGGCGAGCGGGATCGTGGGCGTGGTGCCGATCGCCTGCAGCATGCCGACCGCCGCCTGGTAGTCGACGAGGCCGTGCTGGAGGTCGATGGTGAGGCTGTCCCAGCCGCAATGGGCCATGAACTCGGCGGCGACCGGGTGCGGGATCGCGCACCAGCCGTTGACGGTGGCGATGCCCTGCCTCCACTTCGTGACGAGCGTGTTCTCGCGCACCGGTCGACCTCCTGGGCGGCTGCGGCGCGGAGGCTAGATGCCGGGTCGGGGCCTGTCCAGGCGGACCCGAGGCACGGTACCCGGCCCGCTCGGGAGGCTCCCTTGTCGGCACGGCATGCGCTCGCTCTGGCCCTCGCACTCCTCGCGGCCGCCCCGGCCGCGGCGCGCGATCTCGTGATCGGCATCACCCAGTTCCCCTCGACCCTGCACCCGAACATCGACTCGATGGCCGCCAAGAGCTTCGTGCTCGGCCTCACCCACCGACCGCTCACCACCTACGATGCGAGCTGGCGGCGGGTCTGCATGCTCTGCACCGAGCTGCCGACCTTCGAGAACGGCCGGGCCCGGCGTGAGACGACGCCCACGGGCGAAGACGGTGTGGCGCTCGCGTTCGAGCTCGCCCCCGACCTGTTCTGGGGCGACGGCACGCCGGTGACGAGCGAGGACGTGGTGTTCACCTGGCAGGTCGGCCGTCATCCCCTTTCGGGGGTGACCAACGCCGAACTCTACCGCCGGCTCTGGAAGGTCGAGGTCGAGGATGCGCGCCGCTTCGTCCTGCATGTCGATCGGGTGACCTTCGACTACAACGCGGTGGGCGATCTCCGCCTGTTGCCGGCGCACCGCGAGCGCGCGGTGTTCGAGGCGGACCCGGCCACCTACCGCAACCGAACGCGGTTCGACACGGCCCCCACCGACCCCGGCCTGGCGATGGGCCCCTACCGGATCGTCGGGGTGACACCGGGCAGCCGGATCGAGCTCGCCCGCAACCCGTTCTGGCGTGGCCCCGCCCCGGCCTTCGAGCGGATCACGGTTCGGGCGATCGAGAACACGGCGGCGCTCGAGGCCAACCTGCTGGCCGGCGAGATCGACATGATCGAGGGCTCGCTCGGCCTGCCGCTCGACCAGGCCCTCGCGTTCGAGAAGCGGCACGGCGAGCGGTTCCGCGTCGCCTACGTCCCGGGGCTGGTCTACGAGCACATCGATCTCCGGCTCGACAACCCGATCCTGGCCGACGTCCGGGTGCGGCGCGCCCTGCTCCTGGCCCTCGACCGCGAGCTCTTGACCCGCCAGCTGTTCGACGGCCGCCAGCCGGTGGCGCACGGCTTCATGAGCCCGCTCGATCGGATGCTCGCCCCCGACCTGCCGACCTGGCCGTACGACCCGGCGCGGGCCCGCGCGCTGCTCGAGGAGGCCGGCTGGCGACCCGGGCCGGGCGGGATCCGCAGAAACGCCCGCGGCGAGCCCTTGCGGCTCGATTTCCAGACCACCGCCGGCAACCGTTCGCGCGAATTGGTCCAGCAAGTCCTGCAAGGCATGTGGCGGGCGGTCGGGGTCGACGTCGTGATCCGCAACGAGCCGCCGCGGGTGCTGTTCGGCGAGACGTTGGGCAAGCGCCGTTTCACCGGTATGGCCATGTTCGCCTGGATCTCGAGCCCGGAGAACGTGCCGCGCTCGATCCTCCATTCGGCGGAGGTGCCGCGGCCGGAGAACGGCTGGGCGGGGCAGAACTACACCGGGTTCGCCGATCCGCGGGTCGACGCGTTGCTCGATGCGATCGAGCGCGAGCTCGACGAGGAACGCCGCCGCGGGCTCTGGCGCGAGCTGCAGACCATCTATGCCCGGGAGCTGCCGGCCCTACCCCTCTATTTCCGGGCCGATGCGCACATCTGGCCGCGCTGGCTCGAGGGCGTCGAGCCGACCGGGCATCTGGCGCCGACCACGCTCTGGGTCGAGCGTTGGCGAGTGGTTCCCTGATCAACCGGCCCGCCGCAGCTCGGGAAGCAGGAAGACGGCACCCGCCGCGGCGATCGTGGCCGGGGCGAGCAGCGCCGCGACCGGTCCCGCGAGGTCGAGGAGCAGGCCCGAAAGGAGCGGGCCCGCCACCTGGCCGAGCCCGAAGCAGCCGGTGACGAACGCGGCGGCACCGGCCGGGGTGCGCGGGGCGGCGGCGCGCGCCTGCTCGAGCGCGAGGGCGGTGATGCCCATGAAGGTCCCGCCGAGCAACAGGCCGGCCAGGACCGCCGCCACCGGCCGGGCTGCGAGCCCGGTGAGCGCGGTGCCGAGGGCGAGAAGCAGGATCGCCGCGACGAGCGCCGGGCAGCGGCCGAGCCGGCGGCCAGCCGCGGTCCAGAGCGGTGCCGAGACGGCGCCCACGAGACCGGCGGCGATCCAGGCGAGGGTGGCGAGATCGGGATCGCGCGCCGCCAGGACCCGGACGAAGAAGGTGGCACCGGCACCGAAGGCGAACCCGGAAAGGCCGTAGGCCCAGGCGAGCCGACGCAGAGCCGGGCTCCGCTCGAGCCGCGCGGGCGGGATCGTCGCGACCCGGCCCGCCGGCGCCAGGCGGAGGACGAACGGTGCCGCCGGCAACGCCAGGGCCGCCATGACCAGCCAGCCGGCCCGCCAGCCCGGCCGGACGGCGAGTGCCACCGCCCCGCCGAGGGCGATGCCGATGCCGACCCCGGCGAGCACGCCGCCCATCGCCGAAGCGTGGCCCGCGGCGGCGAGACGCCCGGCCGCGGCCGCCACCCCGCCGAGGAACAGGAAGGCTCCACCCAGGCCGGCCACGAGCCGGGCGACGAGCCAGGCGAGCTCGTGGACCAGGAGCGGCATCGCCAGGGCACCCACCGCGACGAGCGCGAGGCCCCATCGGACCAGCGCCGCCGCGGACAGGTTCGGTCGCAGGGCGACCAGGACCGCGCCGGCCAGATAGCCCGCGAAATTGACCGAGCCCAGGAGCCCGGCCCGGGTGTCGTCGAGGCCGAGCTCGGCTTGCATCGGCGGCAAGAGTGGCGTGAGCACGAAGCGGCCCACGCCCTGGGCCAAGAGGACGGCGAGCGCGCCCGCGAGCACGACGAGCCAGGGCCGATCCAGCCGCCGCTCGCCCAACCCTCGGCCCCTCCCCTGCCGGTGCCGGCCGCGCTAGGTTCCGGCGACCCCGCCGTCGGGGCCGGCAGCGAGCCTAGCAGCCGGCGGGACGTCCCGGAACGCGGACGGGAGCGCGTGCGGACCTACCTTTTGCGCCGTGGGTTCGAGACCGCGGCCTCGATCCTGATCGTGGCCTTCCTCTTGTTCGCGCTCGTCGACCTCATGCCGGGCGATCCGATCGACCTCATGCTCCAGGCCGACCCGCGTCTGACCAGCGCCGATGTGGCCAGGCTCAAGGCGTTGCACGGGCTCGACCGGCCACTCCTCGAACGTTTCGGGGCCTGGCTCTTGGGCGCGCTCCGCGGCGAGTTCGGCTTCTCGCGGCTCTACGGGCTGCCGGTGGCCGACATCCTCTTGTCACGGCTGGGCGCCACCCTGCTCTTGGTCGGCACGAGCTTCCTCTTCGCCCTGGCCCTCGCCATGGCGCTCGGGACGATCGCCGCACTGCGCCCGCACGGGCTCGTCGACCGGCTCGTCAACCTCCTCGCGCTCTTCGCCGTGTCGGTGCCGTCCTTCTGGCTCGCCCTGCTCGCGATCCTGCTCTTCGCGGTCGAGCTCGGCTGGCTGCCGGCCGGTGGCGAGCCCCCGGCCGGGACCGGGCCCGCCGGCTGGGCTCGGCATCTCGTCCTGCCGGTCGCGGTCACGACATTGCTCGGGCTCGGCCCGCTGCTGCGCTTCGTCCGCAGCGGCCTGCTCGAGGCCCTGCGCGAGCCCTGTATCCGGACCGCCCGGGCGAAGGGCGCCGGGACCGCGCGTGTGGTCTTGCGACACGCGCTGCCGCAGGCCGTGCCGGCGCTCGTGACGGTCGTGGCGCTGCAGACGGGCGGGCTCTTGTCGGGTGCGCTCGTGGTCGAGACCGTGTTCGCTTGGCCGGGCATGGGTCGGCTGATCTACGAGGCGGTCATGGGCAACGATTACAATCTGGCCCTGGTCGCGGTGCTGGCCGGAACGGCGGCGACTCTGCTCGCCAATCTCGCGGCCGACCTCGTCCATGCCCGGCTCGACCCCCGTGTCCAGCTCGGCTGAGTCGGCCCGGGGCGGAGTCCGGCGGCCGGGCGGGCCGCTCGGCCGACCGGCCGGGGTCCTCCTCCTGCTGCTCGTCGCGGCGGCGGTCCTGGGTCCGCCGCTCGGCGGCGCGTTCGGTCTCGACGGCGAGCGGATCGACCTCGCCAATCGGCTGGCCCCGCCCGGCCCGGGCCACCCGCTCGGCACCGACGAGCTCGGCCGCGACTTCCTCGTCCGGCTGTTGGAGGCCGGCCGGGTCTCGCTGCTCGTGGGCCTTTCGGGTGCCGCGCTCGCGACGGTGATCGGCAGCGCCCTCGGCCTCCTCGCGGCCTTCGCCCGCGGCCCGCTCGACGCGCTCGTGATGCGCACCGCCGACATCGTGCTGGCGCTGCCGCTCCTGCCGCTCCTCGTGGTGCTCGCCGCGGTCGATCCGATCCGGCTCGGCCTTCCCGCGGAACTCGCCGCCTCGGCCGGCTTCGACGTCGCCCGGATCGTGTTGCTCGTGGCGCTGTTCGGCTGGCCCACCACCGCCCGGATCGTGCGCGCCGGTACCCTCTCGCTGCTCGCCGCCGAGCACGTCCGCGCGGCCCGGGCACTCGGCGCTTCGCCCGCCCGGGTGGCCTCGCGGCACGTCTTGCCGAGCCTCACCGCGCCGATCGTGGTCGCCACCACCCTCGCGGTCGGCCAGGTGATCCTCGGCGAATCGGTGTTGAGCTTCCTCGGGCTCGGCATCCGCCCGCCCACACCCTCCTGGGGCAACATGCTGAGCAACGCCCAGGAGATGCTCTGGCAGGCCCCGCGCCTCGCGCTCTGGCCGGGTCTCGCGATCCTGCTCGCCGTGACCGCTTGCAACCTCGCCGGCGACGCGCTCGCCGAGGCCGCCGACCCGCGCGCCCGGGGCCCCTGAGCGAGGTGGCCGCCGGCCGAGATCGGAGGAGGGAAGCCATGGAGCTGGTCTGGTGCTACGTGACCTGCGCCTCGAGCGAGGAGGCGCTCGCGATCGGCCGCGCGGTGGTCGAGGCGCGGCTCGCCGCCTGCGCCAACGTCCTGCCCGGCCTCACCTCGGTCTACTATTGGCAAGGCCGGATCGAGACCGGCAGCGAGACCGCGCTCGTACTCAAGACGCGGGCCGACCTGCTCGACGCGCTGACGGCCAAGGTCCGAACGCTGCACTCCTATTCGGTGCCCTGCGTGGTCGCCCTGCCGATCCGCGGCGGCAATGCGGACTATCTGGCGTGGCTCGCGAGCGAGACCGCGGCCCCGGCCGAACCGGGTACGGGCACGAAAAAGACGGGGAGTTCGTGACAGATATTTCTATTTACAGTAGAAAACGACCGAGATCGGCTCGGAGCGCCCTTGCCCCTTTCGGCCCGGCTGCGGTTCGGCACCCTACCGGCTCCGATCGGCCGGCTGGCCGGCCGGGTGCTCGACCTCGTGCTGCCGCCACGCTGCCTCGGCTGCGGCGAGCCGGTCGACCGGCAGGGCGGACTGTGTGCCGGGTGCTGGGCGCGGCTGCGGTTCCTCCATCCGCCCTGGTGCGACCGGTGCGGCTGGCCCTTGCCGCAGGACGGCCCGGGACCGCAGCTGTGCTCGACCTGCCTCGACCGACCGCCGCCTTGGGAGCGGGGCCGCGCGGCACTCGCCTACGACGAGGCGAGCCGCGGGCTCGTCCTGCGGTTCAAGCACGCGGGACGGACGGACGGAGTGGCGACCTTCGCCCGTTGGCTGGCCACCGCCGGGGGCGAGCTCCTGGCCGAGGCCGATCTGCTCGTGCCGGTGCCGCTCCATCGTTGGCGCCTGTTGCACCGGGGCTACAATCAAGCGGCGTTGCTCGCCCGCCATCTGGCCCGGCTGAGCGGGGTCCCTTGGTCGCCCGCAGCCCTGCGCCGGCGCCGCGCGACCGCATCGCAACAGGGGCTCGGCGCCGCGGCCCGGCGGGCCAACGTCACGTCGACCGCCTTCGCGGTGCCGGCCGGTCGGCGCGCGGCGCTCGCCGGCCGCCGGGTGGTCCTGATCGACGACGTGTTGACCACCGGTGCGACACTCGGGGCCTGCGCGCGCGTCCTGCGGGAAGCCGGCTGCACCCGGGTGGACGTGCTCGTGCTCGCCCGGGTGGTGAAGCCTCGACAGCTTCCTATATGAAGGTGGCCGTCTCGTGACACGTCGGTGCGGACCTGCCCCCGATGGCCAAGGTCGAGATCTACACCTCGCCGCTCTGCCCCTATTGCTGGCGGGCCAAGCGCCTGCTCGGCGCGAAGGGGGTGCGGTTCGAGGAGATCGACCTCTGGGCCGAACCGGGCCGCCGGTCGGAGATGGTCGAGCGCGCCGGGGGTCGCACGACCGTGCCCCAAATCTTCATCGACGGGCGGCCGGTGGGCGGCTCGGACGATCTCCACGAACTCGAGCGGCGGGGCGAGCTCGACCGGCTGCTGGCCGGGAGCCCTCCGTGATCCGCTTCACGCTCGCTTGCAGCGCCGGCCACGAGTTCGAAGGCTGGTTCAAAAGCAACGCCGCGTTCGACGAGCAGCGCGCGGTGGGTGGCTTGGCCTGCCCGATCTGCGGCGCCACCTCGGTCGACAAGGCGATCATGGCGCCGGCGGTCGCCCGCTCCGGCGCCGCCGACCGCCCCCCACCCGAGACGGTCGCCCGGTTCCTCGCCATGGCCCGCGCGCTGCGCGAGCACATCGAGCGGAACTTCGAGCACGTGGGGCCGCGCTTTCCCGAAGAAGCGCGCAAGATCCATCTCGGCGAGGCGGAGGCGCGCGACATCTACGGCGAGGCCTCACTCGAACAGGTCGAGCAGCTGCTCGAAGAGGGGATCGAGGTCCGCCCCGTACCCTGGGTCCCGAAGCTCGACGGCTGAACGCCGATCGGTCACCGAAGGGGTGACCGATCGGCCGGGCTTTCGAAGAGTGGGTTCTTGCTTTCCGTCTCCGAAAGGTCTTCCGTCCGGGGATCCGCCGGAGATCGCCCTTGCGCGAGACGGTGAGCGTCGTCCTCCCGAGCTACGATCGGGCCCATCTGCTGCCGCGGGCGATCGGCTCGCTGCTCGCCCAGCTCGAGCCGGGCGACGAGGTGATCGTCGCCGACGACGGCTCGACCGACGGCACGGCGAGCCTGGTCGCGGGCTTCGGACCGCCGCTTCGGCACCTGGCGCTCTCGCACGGCGGCGCCGGGGCGGCGCGGAACGCCGCTTGGCGGGTGGCGCGCGGGCCGCTCGTGGCGTTCCTCGATTCGGACGATCGCTGGCTGCCGGGCAAGCTCCCCCTGCAGCGCGCTCTGCTCGCCGCCTGTCCGGAGCTCGCGAGCTGCTTCAGCGACTTCCGGACAGCCTCGGTCGACGGTGTCGAGCGGGAGGGCGGCCTTGCGGGCTGGCTCGGTGGACCCACGGCCTTCGCGGACGAGGTGGCACCGGCCGTCCGCGTCGCGGACCTGCTCCCGAACGGGCCGTGGGACCCCGCGATCCGGGTGCATCGGGGCGATTTCGCGCGGGCGGCGCTCCGCCGGACGATCGTCAACATCGGCACGGTGCTGGTCCGCAAGGAGCGGGTCGGGGCGGAGCTCGGCTGCGCGGAGGACGTGCCGACCTTCGAAGAGCTGCCGGCGGTGGCGCGGATCCTGCGGGCCGGGCCGGCCGCCTTCCTCGACCACCCGACACTCGTCCAGCACGACCATACGGGCCCGCGGCTCACCGGCGCCGACCTGATCGCCCGGGCCCGGGCGCGGATCACCGTGCACGAACGGGCCTGGGCGGGCGATCCGGCCTTCCTCGCGCGGCACGGCGGCGAGCTCGGCGAACGGCTCCGAGCCGAGCGCACGACCCTGGCACGCCTCCTCCTGGGCGCGGGCGAGGTTCGTGCCGCCCGCCGCGTGCTGTAAGAAACCGAACGCCCGCCCCGGAACCTCGTCCTGCTCGCCCGCCTTCCCGCTCCGGCCTTGGCCGGCGCGCTCGCCGCCCGGCGCGGCCTGCGACGGGTGGCGGCCCTCCTGCCCTGGCTGCCCACGATCGGCTGAGCGGTGGCCGGCGCCGGGTCAGTGCGAGGTTTCGATGTTGATCGTGAGGGTGCGACGCATGGCTCCCTTCGGGCCCTTCATCGGTCGCACGCAGTGCCAGGAGTTGAAGGTCTTGACGAACAGCACGCACTGGTTCGGCTCGAACTCGTAGGTCTCGAGCGTCTCCATGTCCTCGAATTCGGCCTTGTCGTTCATTCGGTTGAAGCTGAGCTCGGGCTTGCGGTGGCGGTTGACCTCGGTGCCCCCTCCATAGGCCGGATCCCACTCGCCTTCCCGCGCCATCGAGACCACCATGGTCACGATCTTGTCGGGATTGTCGGTGTGTGGCGTGACACAGCCACCGTCCGCCGGCAGCATCGAGAATTCGAACCGCGCCGACAGTTGCGGCGGCGCCTTCCACCACTTGCCGCGGATCAGGTTCTTGAGGTTGCGCTTGAGACGGCCGGCGCGCGAGAGTCGCTTGAAGCCGAGGTCGATGTGCCGCTCCTCGAGCGCATCGAGGACGCCCCAGACGAACTCGTCGGACTTGATCCAACCGCGAAAATCACGCCAGATCTGGTGACTCTCGACCCAATCGTGATACTGCTTCGGATTGTATTTTTCGGAAAGGGAGTACTTGTGCCCTACCTTGGGCAGATACTGGAAAAGCTCCGAAGGCGGCCAAGCATCGAGGAACCGCCCATATTGCTCCTCGCTCATGATCGGCTTGGCGAGGCCGATCGGGAACGGCTCGTAGCGGAGCTTCAGATTGTCGAGCGAGAACAGGGCCTGTGCCATGCCGGTGAGGTTCCGATCCTTACGTTCGCCGACCCGCCGGGCGACCGTCGGCCTCGTAGATAAGCGGACGAGGCGAGCCGTACCAACGGTCGCGGGGTCGCAGGCGGACGCAACTGCCGACCGGCTGTGCTGTTTCGGCGACAGCCTCTCGACAAGCCGGGCCGGCTGGGCGATGGACCGCGCCGGCGGACATCCGCGCCTCGACGGTTCGATGAGCGACAAGGTTCTCCTCTGCTCGTTCCCGAAGAGCGGCTCGAACTGGGTCCGCTACTGCATCGAATATTTTTCCGGCCGCCCGACCCCGGGCAGCGAGCGCCGACTGCTCCACCACGCGGGCGAGCCGATCATCGACCGCACCCATTTCCTGGACAAGCGCGATCGCCGCCTGTTCCTCGCCCACAAACTCCGACGCGACAAGCCACCGGTGGATCCCCCGTCGCCGCGTGGCTGGCGGGCGCGGCTCGAGGATTGGCGGCGGGCACGCGAGCGCGAGCGGCTCGCACGCGAGCGGCGGGTACTCCTCCTGCTGCGCGACCCGTTCGATCTCTACGTCCGGGTCCGTGCGCTCGACCCCGAAGCTTTTCGTGGCTACGCGTCCAACATCGCGGTGTTCGACCGCTGCCGTCGTGACAAGCTCTTGGTCTATTACGAGGATTTGATGGTCGGCACGGGTGAGATCGGGCGGATCCTGGATTTCGTCGGGATCCCCCACGACTTCGCGAGCTTCGATCTCGAAGCCCATCGGCGCCGCTCCTTGGCCCTTTACGCGCAGGGCCCGGATGCCCCGCAGACCGCCGACGACCCCCTCGATTTCGGCCGCCACGCCCGCCGGCTCGCCCCCGAGACACGCGCGCGGTTGCGCGATTTCTTGCTGGAAAGGCTCGGTCCCGAACTCTATCGTCGCTATCTCGGCCGCTACGACCGGTCGGCCGCTGCGACCGCGGGACAGCCGGCGGCGTGATCGCTCTCCTCGACCGCCTCGAAGCTTGGCGACAGGCGCGGCGTTGGCGGGCCAAGCGGGCGCGGATGTTCGCCACGGCCGATCTGCTCGTCGTCTCGCACACCAAGAGTGGTCGAACCTGGCTGCGGGTGCTGCTCTCGCACTTGTGGCATCTCGAGCACGGGGTGCCGGCCGACGAGCTCGTGCGCGGCGACAACTTCAAGCGTCTCGTCCCGGCGATCCCGGCCGTCCATTTCGCCCGCGACACGCGCTTTCCCCCCGAGACCGGGGAGCTCGTCGCGAGCCCCGCGCAGCGGCTCCTGGTGCTCGTGCGCGACCCGCGCGACGTCGCGGTCTCGTTCTGGCACCATGTCCGCCGACGGGCTTCCGATGCCGAACTCGCGCGCAAGAGGATCCCGCCCGAGGCCCGCGCGCTCGACCTGTTCGCCTTCGCCACCGACCCGCGCCTCGGCGTGCCGCGGGTCATCGGCTTCTACAATCGTTGGTGGCACGACCTCGCCCGCCATCCACGCTGCACGCGGCTGCGCTACGAGGATCTGCGCGCGGATCCCGCGGGCGAGCTCGACCGCGTCAGCCGGTTCCTGGGCGAGCGGCACCCACCGGAGCGGATCGCCGCGGCGGTCGCCTTCGCCAGCTTCGAGAGCCTCAAGGAGAAGGAGCGGCAGGGCTTCTTCGCCTCGGGCCGGCTCGGCCCCACGCAGGCGGCGGCCGGCGCGGCTCCGGCCGACGATCCCGCCCTCTACAAGGTGCGCGAGGGCAGCGTGGGCGGCTGGCGGCGGCATTTCGCACCGGACCAGGCGGCGGTTCTCGACGCCATGGTCCGCGACACGCTCGAGCCCGGCTGGGGCTATCGCGCATGAGCTTGGCGGTGCCGGCCGGAACGCGCCGGGTGGCGATCCACCCGGGGTTCGTCAAGACCGCGACCTCGACCCTGCAGCGGCACGTGTTCCCGCGCCACCCGGAGATCGCCTATCTCGGTCTGCCGGCGCCCACGGCCGAGCTCGAATGGGCGATCCGCCATCTCTGCCAGGCCGACAGCACGCTCTGGGAAGGCGAGCGGGTGGCCGCGATCCTGCGCGCGGCCGCCGAAGCCGCCCCGGCCGACCGGCTCCTGCTCGTCTCGTACGAGAACTTCGCGCTCCACGAATCGACCGACAAGGGCCTCGTGGCCGAGCGGCTCGCGGCGCTGTTCCCGAGGGCCACGATCCTCTTCACGATCCGCCGCCAAGAGGAGCTCGTCACCTCCTGGTACCTCACCAAGCTGCGCGCCCGGATCAAGCGCAAAGCGTTCATCCCGTTCGAGGAATGGTACTGGACCGAGCGGCGCGAGCCGCACCTCTCGATCCTCGACGACCTGCGCTACGCACCCACGATCGAAGCCTATCGCCGGCTGTTCGGGCCCGAGCGGGTCGAGGTCGTGCCGTTCGAGCTCTTGCGCCGCGAGCCCACGGCCTTCGCCCGGGCCTGTGCTACGGCTCTCGGCGTCGATCCCGAGACCTTCGCCCGACTCCTGGGCGGACATCGCGAGAACGCCTCGATGTCGCAGCGCTATTTCGACTTCTGGCGGCGCTTCGGCCACCTTTTGCCCCGCCGCCTCGCCCGCAAATGGGCCCGCCGCATGCCGATGCACGAGGGGCCGTCGGCGCGGATCCCGCTGCCCGAGGCGATCCGGGCCGACATCGCCCGGGTGGTGGCGGAGGACAATCGGCGGCTCGCCGAACTCACCGGCCTCGATCTGGCCGGCCTCGGCTACACGCTGGCACCCCGGCCGCTTTCCGAGCGGGCGGTCGGCTCGGCCACGATCTGACACCCTTCACCGGCGTCCCGCGGCTTCGCCATTCCCGGCCGGGTCGCGATCTGCCATAAGCCCCCTCGGAGGACGCGCCGCGAGGCCGCATGCGCAAGCCGGGCAGCCGCCTGCTGATCTACAGCCACGACAGCTTCGGCCTCGGTCACCTCAGGCGCTGCCGGGCGATCGCCCACGACCTCGTCGAGCGTTGGCAACAGCTTTCGGTGCTCATTCTCTCGGGCTCGCCGATCATCGGCAGCTTCGAGTTCAAGAGCCGGGTCGATTTCGTGCGGGTTCCGGGCGTGATCAAACTCCGGAACGGCGAATACACGTCGCTGAGTTTGCACGTCGACCTCGAAACCACCCTCGCGATGCGCAGCTCGATCATCCAGCACACCGCGGAGATCTTCGAGCCGCACCTGTTTTTGGTCGACAAGGAGCCGCTCGGGCTCCGGGGCGAGGTCAAGCCGGCGCTGGAGCTCCTGCGCTCGCGCGGGGTGCGCTGCGTCCTGGGCCTACGCGACGTCATGGACGAGCCGCAGAGCCTGATCGAGGAGTGGGAGCGCAAGGGCGTGTTCCCCGAACTCGACCGGCTCTACGACGAGATCTGGGTCTACGGCCTGCCCGAGCTGTTCGACCCGGTGGCCGAGATCCCCGGCCTGCGGGCGGTCGCCCACAAGATCCGCTTCACGGGCTATCTCCGCCGCGAGCTGCCGGGCGAGACCGCGCCGAGCGCCGACTATCTGCTCCCCTCCGAGCCCTACGTGCTCGTGACCACGGGCGGTGGTGGCGACGGCGGCGAGCTGATCGACTGGGTACTCCGCGCCTACGAGGCGGATCCCGAGCTGCCGCATCCGGCGGTGATCCTGTTCGGGCCGTTCCTGCCGGCCGAGGAGCGCGCCCAGTTCCAAGAGCGGGTGGCCCGCGATCCGCGGTTGCGGGCGATCACCTTCGAAGCGCGGGTCGAGCCCCTGTTCGAGCGGGCGCTCGGCGTGGTCGCGATGGGCGGCTACAACACCTTCTGCGAGATCCTCTCGTTCGGCAAGCCGGCGCTCCTCGTCCCACGCACCGAGCCGCGGCTCGAGCAGCTGATCCGCGCCGAGCGTGCCCATGCGGCCGGCCTCGTGCGCCTCTTGCCGCGCAGCCGGGACAACGATCCGTTGCGGATGGCCTACATGCTCCGGGCCCTGCCGCACGTGCCGGTCGCCGACCGGGCGGTCCGCGCCCGGATGCTCACGGGGCTCGACCGGATCGCCGATCTCGCGGCCCCCTATCTCGACGTCGCCCGGCGGAGCCGAACCGCCCGGCGCAGCGACCTTGCCCGCGCCGCCGGTTGAGCCCGCGGTCGCCGTCCTGGTCAAGGGCTGGCCGCGGCTCTCCGAGAGCTTCATCGCCCGCGAGCTCGTGGCCCTGGAGGCGCGCGGGCTCGCCCTCCTCCTGGTCTCGCTGCGCCACCCGACCGATCGGGCTCGCCATCCGGACCACGAGCGGCTGCGCGCGGCCGTGCTCTACCTTCCCGAATATCTCTACCAGGAGCCCTTGCGCGTCCTGCGCGGTCTTCGGCGGGCGATCGGCCGGCCGGGTCTCGGCGCGGCGCTGCGCGCTTGGTTCCGCGACCTGCTGCGCGATCCGACACCGAACCGGGGTCGCCGGCTCGGCCAAGCGCTCGTGCTCGCGGCCGAACTCCCGCCGAGTGTGCGCCGGCTGCACGCCCATTTCCTGCACACGCCGGCCTCGGTCGCCCGCTACACGGCCCTCCTCACGGGCCTACCCTTCTCGGTCTCGGCGCATGCCAAGGACATCTGGACGACCCCCGCCCGGGAGAAGCGGGAAAAGTTGCGCGCGGCCGACTTCACCGTGACCTGCACGCGCGCCAATCTCGAGCATCTGCGCGCGCTCGCACCGGAAGCCGACACGACGCTGCTCTATCACGGCGTGGACGCCCGGCTGTTCGCGCCACCGGCGACACGCCCGGCGCGCGACGGCAGAGATCCGGCCGATCCCGTTCGCCTCCTCGCGGTCGCCCGGGCGATGCCGAAGAAGGGCCTCGACACGCTGCTCGAAGCGCTCGCCCGCTTGCCGGCGGGGCTCGCCTGGCGATTCGACCACGTCGGCAGCGGGCCGCTTCTCGACACTTTGCGCGAGCGTGCCGACCAGCTCGGCCTCGCGAGGCGGATCACCTGGCACGGGGCCCAGCCGCAGCCGCGGGTGATCGAGCTCATGCAGGCGGCCGATCTGTTCGCCTTGCCGGCGCGGATCGCGGCGGACGGCGACCGCGACGGGTTGCCCAACGTGCTCCTCGAAGCGATGGCCACGGGGCTGCCGGTCCTGAGCACACCCGTCTCGGCGATCCCCGAGGCGGTCGAGGACGGCCGCACCGGGCTCCTCGTTCCGCCCGACGATCCGGCGGCCCTGGCGGCCGCGATCGAACGGCTGGCCCGCGATCCGCTCTTGCGGCAGCACCTCGGTGGGGCCGGGCGCGAGACCGTGCTCGCCCGGTTCACCGACGAGGCCGGGCTCGATCGGCTCGCCGCCCGACTGGGCGCACCGCCCCCGGCGCCGGCCGCCGCGGGCCTTGCGGTGGGCGTATGCGCATCGCCTTCCATGCGCCCCTGAAACCGCCCGATCATCCGGTGCCCTCGGGCGACCGGGCGATGGCCCGGGCACTGCTCGCGCTGCTCCACGACGTCGGCCACGAACCGCTCCCGACGGGTCGCTTCCGCAGCTACGACCGGGCCGGCGACGCCGCCCGCCAAATTCGGATCGAGCAGCTCGGCGTGCGGCTCGCCGACCGCCTCCTCCGGCGGATCGCGGCCGGGCTCCTGCCGCCGCCCGAGCTCTGGCTGACCTACCACCTCTACCACAAGGCCCCGGATCATCTGGGGCCGCGGGTGGCCGACCGGCTCGATCTGCCCTACCTCGTCGTCGAAGGCTCGGCGAGCCGACGCCAGGCCAGCGGGCCCTGGGCGGTCGGGCATGCGGCGAGCCTCGCCGCGCTCCACCGTGCCGACCTCGTGCTCGCCATGACCGAACGCGATCGGGAAGGGCTCCTCGAAGCCGGGATCGCCGCCGAGGCCGTGCGGCTCTTCCCGCCCTTCCTCGATGCCGCCCCGTTCCGTGCCGCCGCGGCGCGGCGAGACCGGCACCGGGCGTCACTGGCCGACCGGCTCGGGCTCGATCCCGCCGTGCCCTGGCTCGTCGCCGTCGCGATGATGCGCGAGGACGTCAAGCGCCGTTCCTACGAGCTCTTGGCCGAAGCGCTCGCCGGTCTGTCGCCGCCAGCCTGGGCGCTGCTCGTGGCCGGCGACGGGCCGGCGCGCCCGGCGATCGAAGCGATCCTGCGTGCGACCTGTGGGGACCGTGTGCGCTTTCTGGGTGAGCTGCCGGCCGAGGTCCTGCCCGGGCTCTACGCCGCGGGCGATCTCAGCCTCTGGCCGGCCGTCGGTGAGGCTTACGGCATGGCACTCCTCGAGGCGCAGGCGGCGGGGCTCCCGGTGGTGGCCGGTGCCGAAGGCGGGGTCGCGGCGGTGGTGGCGGACGGTGTCTCGGGCTTTCTCGCCCCGCCGCGCGACGCCCCGGCCCTGGCCCGGGCCGCGGCGCGGCTCCTCGAGCAGCCCGAACTGCGGCTACGCCTCGGCCGGGCGGCCGCCGAGAACGTCCTCCGCGACCACGACCGGCCGGCGGCCCGCGCCCGGCTCGAGGCAGCGCTCGCGGCGGCGCGTGAGCGGCACGCGGCACGGAAGCGGCGCGCGGCATGACCCGCCTCTGCCTCGTCCGCCACGCGGCCACGGCGTGGAACCTGGAGCGCCGCCTCCAGGGCCGGACCGACACCCCGCTCGCGCCCGAGGGGCGGCGCGAGGTCGCGAGCTGGCGTTTGCCGCCCTGGTCGGCAACGGCGCGCGCCTGGACGAGCCCGATGCTGCGTGCCCGCGAGACCGCGGCCCTGCTCGGTCGGCCCGATGCCGAGGTGGCGCCCGAGCTCGTCGAGATGAGCTGGGGGATGTGGGAGGGCCGAACGCTCGCCGAGCTCCGCGCGGCCGACGCCGAGCAGGTCTCGGCCCTCGAGGCGATGGGGCTCGACCTTTCGGCCCCGGGCGGGGAGAGTCCCCGGACGGTGGCCGCGCGGATCGCCCCCTTCCTGGCGCGGGTCGCGGCCCTCGGCGGCGAGCATCTGGCGGTCACCCACAAGGGCGTGATCCGCGCGGCCTACGCGCTCGCCTCGGGCTGGGACATGCGCGGCAAGCCGGCCCTCCCCCTCAAGGGACCGATGGCCCTCCTCCTCGAGCTCGAGCGGGACGGCCACACCCGCACGGCCGCGCTCTGGCCGCTCGTCGAGCCCACGCCGTGAGCCCGCCGCGGTTCTTCCTCTGGGTCCAACACCTTCTCGGGACCGGCCATCTCCGCCGGGCACTGTTGCTCGGCGAGGCGCTCGCGGCGCGCGGTGCCCGCGTCCTCGTCGCCTCCGGCGGCCCACCGGCCGGGTTCCCCGTACCGGCGGGTGTGGAGCTCCTGGAGCTCCCGCCGATCGTCGCCCGTGACGCCGCGTTCTCGGCCCTCGTCACGCCGCAAGGCGATCCCGTCGATGCCCGCTGTTGGACGAGGCGTCGCGAGGCGTTGCTCGCCGCCTTCCGGGCGTTCGATCCGGACGTCCTGGTCGTCGAGCACTGGCCCTTCGGCCGCTCGGCCTTCACGGCCGAGGTCGCGGCGCTCCTGGATGCGGCGCGGAACCGGGGCGCGCGGGTCGTGGCGTCCGTGCGCGACCTCCTCGTGAGCAAGGCCGATCCGGCCAAGTTCCGCCGGATGCTCGAGCACGCGGCGAGGCTCGACCGCATCCTCGTCCACGGCGATCCGGCGCTCCTGCCCTTCGCCGCGAGCTTCCCCTTGGCCCACGAGCTCGGCGAGCGGCTCGTGCACACGGGCTATCTGGCGCCGCCCCCGCTGGCGGCGGCCGAGCGCAGCCGGGAGATCCTGGTCTCGGCCGGCGGCGGCGCGGTCGGCGAGCGGCTCTGCCGCGTCGCCCTCGAGGCCGCGCGCGCCACGACCGGCCGGCCCTGGCGGATCGTGACCGGCCCCGGCCTGCCGGCCGCGGTGTTCGAAAGCCTCCGCGAGCGGGCCCCGGCCCACGTCCTGGTCGAGCGCCAACGCCCCGACCTGGCCGCACTCGTCGCGCGGGCCGCGGTCTCGGTCTCGCAGGCCGGCTACAATACCGTGGTCGAAGCCCTCGCCGGCGGGACACCCATGGTCCTCGTGCCGTTCGCCGAAGGCGGCGAGGACGAGCAGACCCGGCGGGCCCAGGCGCTCGCCGCGCGCGGCCGTGCGCAACTCGTCTCGGAGGCCGAGCTGTCGGCCGGCCGGCTCGCCCGGGCGGTCGAGGTGGCGCTCGCCGAGCCGCCGGCCGCGCCGCTCACGATCCGCCTCGACGGTGCCGCGCGCTCGGCCGAGCTCTTGCTGGAGCTCGCCCGGTGACGGGACGGGCCGAACTCGCCCCCCTCCGTCGGGTGCTCGACTCGCGCCCGCGGCCGGCGGTTCTCTGGTGGCGGGACGACGATGCCGGGCGGCCCGATCCGCGCCTCGATCGGCTCCTCGCCCTCGCCCGGGCGGCCGCCAGCCCGGTGGCGCTCGCGGTCGTGCCGGCCTGGCTCGAGGAGCCGGCCGCCGAGGCGATCCGCACCACGCCCGAGGCGACCGTCCTGCAGCACGGCTGGGCGCACGAGGATCACGCGGCGCCGGGCGAGCGACGGATCGAGCTCGGCGGCCGGGCCGACCGGGGCCGGCTGCGCGACGAGCTCGCCCGCGGCCGGGAGGTCCTCGCCCTGGCCTTCGCGGCGCGGTTCCTGCCGGTCCTCGTGCCGCCCTGGAACCGGATCGCGCGCGACCTCGTCGCCGACCTGCCCGGTCTCGGCTTCCGTGGCTTGTCGATTTGGGACGAAGGGGATCTCGGCCGGCTCCCCGGAGGTCTCGTGCGCCTCGACGTCCACGTCGATCCGATCGACTGGCGCCGTGGCCGACGCTGGCTCGGGCTCGCGGCGATCGCCGAGCGGCTCGCCGCGCGCCTCGCCCACGCGGACCGGCCGATCGGCCTCGTGACCCACCACCTCGTCACGGGGCCCGAGGCGTGGCACGAGCTCGCCCTCCTGCTCGAGCTCTTGCACGAGCATCCCGGTGCCCGTTTGATGCCGGTCGGGAGCTTGCTCGGGGAGGCCGGATGACGGCGCTGCTCGCGGTCCGCGATCTCGCCGTCGCGTTCCGCGCCGACGAGGGCACGGTCGAGGCGGTGCGCGGCGTGAGCTTCGACGTGCCGGCCGGCCGCACCGTGGCGCTGGTCGGCGAGTCGGGCTCGGGCAAGACCGTGATCGGCCAAGCGATCATGGGGATCTTGCCGCGCAACGCCACGATCACGGGCGGGCGGATCCTGTTCCGCGATCCGGCCACGGGCGGCGAATTCGACCTCGCGGCGATGGACCCCGATTCGCCCGAACGGCGACAAATCCGCGGCGGGCGGATCTCGATCATCTTCCAAGAGCCGATGAGCTCGCTCTCGCCGGTCCACACGATCGGCGACCAAGTGGGCGAGGCCTACGCCCTGCACCGCCGCGCGAGCCGCGAGGAGGTCCGCCGCCGGACCGTGGAGATGCTCGCCAAAGTGGGCTTTCCCGACCCCGAGCAAGCTTGGCACGCCTACCCCTTCGAACTCTCGGGCGGGCTGCGCCAACGGGCGATGATCGCGATGGCGCTGATCTGCGAGCCGGCGCTTTTGATCGCCGACGAGCCCACGACCGCGCTCGACGTGACGATCCAGGCGCAGATCTTGAAGCTCATGGCCGATCTGCAGCGCGAGCTCGGGATCGCCATCCTGTTCATCACCCACGATCTGGGCGTGGTTGCCAACATCGCCGATGCGATGGTCGTGATGTTCCGCGGCCGGGTTATGGAGCGAGGGCCGACGCGCGCGCTCCTCGCCGACCCCCGACACCCCTATCTCCGGGGCCTGTTGCGCGCCGTGCCGCGGCTGCACACCCCGGCCGACCAGCCGCTCGTGCCATTGCGGCGGATCGCGGCCGCGGCGAGTGCCGGCCTCCTCCGCGCGCGGGGCGGGGCCCGGATGCCGGCCGGCCCCGGGACGATCCTCGAGGTCGAGGGGCTCAGAAAGGCGTTCCTCACCCGAAGCGGCGGCTGGCTGCGCGGCCGGTCGCGCGAGATCGTCGCGGTCGAGGACGTGAGCTTCACCCTGCGTCGCGGCGAGTGCCTCGCGATCGTGGGCGAGAGCGGCTCGGGCAAGACGACGGTGAGCCGAATCATCATGCGCGCGTTGGTCCCCGACCGCGGCCGGATCGTGTTCCACGGCGCCGACGGACCGGTCGACGTGCTCGCGCTGGACGAGAGGGCACTCGCCGCCTTCCGCCGCAAGATCCAGTACATCTTCCAGGACCCGTTCGGCTCGCTCAACCCGCGCATGACTGTGCAGGAGATCGTGGCCGAGCCGCTCGTCATCCACGGCATCGGCGACGCTCGCGAGCGGGCCGATCGGGTGGCGGCACTCATGGCC
>JAILZQ010000215.1 GCA_023512415.1 Geminicoccaceae bacterium
GCGGTCCCTCGGGACCACCCGTCACGCCGGCCGGTCGCCTTTCTCGACGCGCAGCACCCGGGTGTCGACCGCCGGCAGCATCCGCGCCGGGTCGCGGGTGACGACCACGTCCACCACGCTCGGCACGGTCCGCTCGGCGAGCGCCTCGGCGAGCGCCGGGGCGAGTTCGGCCGGATCCTCCACACGGATCCCGCGGCAGCCCATCGCGCGAGCCACCGCGGCATAGTCGAGCTCGACCAGGTCGGCCGACTGGTAGGCCCCGTACATCGCGTGCTGGAGGGCTTTGACGTAGCCCGAGGCGGCGTTGTTGACGACCACGAGGGTGAAAGCCGCGCCCAGACGACGCGCGGTCTCGAGCTCGCCGAGCGTCATGTTGCAGCCTCCGTCGCCGGTGAGCCCGACCACCGCCCGGTCGGGTGCCGCGAGCTTGGCGCCGAGCGCCCCCGGCAGGCCGTAGCCGATCGAGGCGAAGCCCCGGTCGGCCACGAAATGCCGACCGGCGCGCCGGGTGTCGAAGAGCAGTCCTGCCCAATGCGCGGCGAAGCCTCCGTCGGCCACCAGGATCCCGTCCTCGGGCAGGGCTCGTCGGAGCTCGTGGATCAGCCGGGCCATGTGCACCGGCCGCTCCGTCGAGTGCAGCCGCGGCTCGGCCTCGGCCCACCAGCGCGCCCGGCGCTCGACGAGCTCGGCCCGCCAGGCGCTCCGGTCGACCCGCGGGGCACCGACCGCCGCGGCGAGGTCCTCGAGGGCGAGGCGGGCATCCGCGGCGATGCCGACGGCGACCGGCGCCGTCCGGCCGATCTCCTCCGGGCAGATGTCGATCTGCACGAGCGGGACACCCTCGGGCAGGAGCTGGAAGCGACGCGTGGCGATCTCGCCGAGCTTGCAGCCCACCGCGATCAGCAGATCGGCCCGGGTGATCAGATCGTTGGCGAACCGCGAATAGCGGCCGAACAGGCCCGCCGAGAGCGGGTGGCTGCAGGCGATCGCGCCCTTGCCACTCAAGGTGTGGGCGACCGGGATCGTTTGCGCCTCGGCGAGGGTGGCGAGCGCCACGTGGGCGCCGCTGCCGTGGATCCCGCCGCCCACCAGGAGGAGCGGTCGCTCGGCGTGCGCGAGCAGCTCGGCGGCGCGCTCGAGCTCCGAGGGATCGGGCCGGGTGCGCCGGGCCTGCACGGCGAGGGTCGTGGGGTCGACCCGGAAATCCGCCACGTCGAACGCATGCTCGGCGTGGGCTATGTCCTCGGGCACGTCGAGGACCACCGGGCCCGGCCGTCCGGAGGTGGCCACCGCGAGCGCGCGGCGGACGAGTTCGGGGATCCGCTCGACCCGCTCGATCCGGATCAGCTCCTTGACCGCCGGCCGCAGGATCTCGGTTTGCCGAGCCTCCTGGGTCATGTTCTTCCAGGAATGCGCCCGGTGCGTGTCGCCGACGATCGCCACGAGCGGGATGCCGGCGTTGAGGCTCTCGACGAGGCCGGTCACGAGGTTGGTGGCGCCCGGCCCGAGGGTGGCGTCGCACCAGCCCGGTCGGTTGGTGATCCGCGCCCAGGCATCGGCCGCGAAGGCGCCGCAGCGCTCGTCGTTGATCAGGACGTGGCGCAGAGCGAGGGCCCGGCACCCCTCGTAGAAGGGCAGGAGCTGGAACCCACCCATGCCGAAGATCGGCCCGCACCCGGCGAGCCGCGCCATTTCGGCGAGCGCCCGCCCACCCGTCATCGTCACCCGGGCGTTGTCGCCGAGGCCGGGGCCGGCCCCGCTCATCGGCCACCCTCCGCGAGGCACGCCTCGACCAGCAGGGCCACGAGCTCGCGTGCACTCATCCCCTCCCGGCCGCCGAGCGCCGCCGCCCGGCGATTGACCCGGCTCACGATTCCGTCGGCGAAGGTGGAGCGGGCATCGCCGATCCGCGCCGTCGCCGCGTCCACCGTGGCGGCGGCGATGCCGCGCGCGTCGAGCGCGGGCAACCGGGTGGTCCCCGCCGCGTCGATGCCGATCCCGGCGTCGTTGAAGAGGGCGGCGAACACCGGCGCGGCGATCGCGCTCTCCGGTCGCCCACCCAAGAGGCCACCGTGGCTGCCGGTCACCACGATCCGGCCGCGGTCCTCGGGACGAACCAGCGAGACCGAATCGAGCGCCCAGACCTCGGCACCCGGCCGACAGGCTTCGGCGAGCCGGACCCGCACTTCGCCGATCGGCGGGACCTCCCTGGGCACGGCCGGAGCAGCGCTCAGCCGCGCCACGAGTTCGGGCGTGCGCTGGCCCGGTGCCACGCCGAGGGCCGCGGCCGAGCGATTGACCCGGCTCGCCACGCCGCGCGCCCAGGCGTCGCGTCCATCACCGATGCGCGAACGGTCGTGGTCGAGCGCTGCCGCCGGCAAACCGAGCGCGTCGAGCCAGGCGAGGCCGGCCACCCCGGCCTCGTCCTTGCCGATCCCGGCGTCGCACAGCACGACCCCGCGGACCGCGGCGGTAGCCGCACACCAGGCGGCGTACAGCCCACCGTGGCTCGCACAGACCGCGACCGTTCCGGCGTGCTGCGGGCCGAGCTTGGTCACCGAATCGAGGATCACCGGCTCCTCCGCCATGGCCGCGTTCCTCCCTGGTCCCGCTGCGTCCCTAGCGCGCCGGCCCCCTCCTGTCAGCGCGTTCCGGAGCGCGGCCGGCGGCTCGGCTCACGAGGCGGTGCCACCCATCGCGGCAGGGATCGTCCGGAACACGGCGGTCCTCGCGCCCGCCCGACCGGTCACGGCAGACCCGAGTCAGGTCGGGGGGCGAGGCGGTCTCCGGGCGAGCGGGACGCGGTTCGTCAGCCGAGCCCGGAGCGTCGGCCCGACGGTCGGCGCCGAACCCGAGCTCTGCAGGCCTCGGCCGCTGCTCGGGACCGACCGGGACGTCGACCGGGTCCGGACCGCCGCGAGGCCGGTCGGGGACCCGGTTGCCGCCGGCCCGGCTCCGCTGGCGGGAGGCGCCGCCGGGACGGGGTCGCGAGGGCTGCCTCCCGCTCGGTCGCCGAGCGGTTCCGGCCGGCAGGTCATCCGCCTCGGGTGGTGGCCCCCGGACCTCGGCTTTTCGCGGCCGGGGCACCTCCTCGGGATCCGCCGCCCGGAAGCCGAGCCGGGGTTCGACCTCGGTTGTCCGGTAGCCTTTCCGGTGGCGGGCTCGGGTGGATGGAACCCGGGAAACGCCTCTCGGCGCCGGCGGGAAAGACCGGGGCTTCGTCGGCCACGGGCCTCGGCGGAGGGACAGGGCCGCGGTCCGGTCGCTGTTCGGAGCACGGCGCGCCAGCACAGGACCCGCGCCGCCCCGGGGCTCGAGCTGCCGGAAGGCCCGCGCGCTCGGGCCGGTGCGATCGCTCGACCAGCGGGTCTCGGGCGGCTAAGAGCGGAGCGGTTACGGTCAGAGGAGGCGGGCATGGTCGGGCGACGTCGGGTGTTCGGTCTCGTGGCGGGCGCGCTGGCCTTCGGAGCGGCCGAGCCGCTGGCTGCACAGACCTTCGTCAACGTGCTGACCGGCGGCACGGCCGGTGTCTACTACCCGCTCGGCGTTGCGCTCGGGCGGATCTACGGCGAGCGGATCCCGGCGATCCGCACCTCGGTGCAGTCGACCAAGGCCTCGGTCGAGAACCTCAATCTCTTGCAAGCGGGCAAAGGCGAGATCGCCTTCACCTTGGGGGATTCGTTGATCGCCGCATGGAAGGGCGACGCCGAGGCCGGCTTCAAGGCACCGCTCGACAAGCTGCGGGGGATCGCCGGGATCTACCCGAACTACGTGCAGATCGTGGCGAGCAAGGAGTCCGGGATCAAGACGCTCGCCGACCTCAGGGGCAAGCGGCTGTCGGTCGGCGCCCCGAAGTCGGGAACCGAGCTCAACGCGCGGGCGATCCTGGCTGCGGCCGGGCTCTCTTACGCCGATCTCGGCAAGGTCGAGTACCTGCCCTTCGCCGAATCGGTCGACCTCATGAAGAACCGCCAGCTGGATGCGACCTTGCAGTCGGCGGGCCTCGGCGTCGCCTCGATCCGCGACCTCTCGACTTCGGTACCGATCCGGATGGTCCCCGTGCCGCCCGAGGTCGTCGCCAAGATCGGCGCGCCGTTCCGGCCGGGGGTGATCCCGGCCGGGACCTACACGGGCCAGGACGCGGACGTGCCGACCGCGACGATCCCGAACTTCCTCGTCACGCACAGCGGCGTGTCGGACGAGCTCGCCTACGCGATGACCAAGGAGCTGTTCGCGAATCTCGACCAGCTCGCGGCGGCGCACGCCGAGGGCAAGAAGATCACCCTCGCGGGCGCACTCGACGGCATGCCGGTTCCGCTCCACCCCGGGGCGGAGCGCTTTTACAGGGAGAAAGGTCTGCTCCGGTGAAGCCCTGGGCCAGGGGAAGCGCGCCGCTCGGGCGATCGGGCCGATGCGGGGTCCGGTACGCCGCCGCGGAGAAGAGCGGGGTGGGGCGCGCCGCCACCGGCCGTGCCGATCGGAGTACGCGACGCGGCGCCCGAGGGGCGTGCCGGGGCGCCGGCCCGCCCTCGAGTCGGCGCGGGAGGGGCGGACTGCCGCCCCGGAACCGCTGGCCGCTCGCGACGTACGCCGAGCGCGGGGAGATCGGAGCCGGGCGCGCCCGTTGCGTCGACGCCCCGGCCGTGTCGGCCCGGCTCGCTGGGCTCCCCCGCGGAAGGGGGAATTCTCGTCCATGAGCCTCGCCGCGGCTCGGATTTTTTCGCTCTCCCGCGTCGGTGGGCTCACCGGCGGGAGGACCATGGTGCAAGGGGGCGGTCGGGAGGAGACCGAGCCCGGCTACGCCGGTGCGGCTCCACGCGCCGCCCCGCTCCCGAGCGACGGAGGTGGTCCTTACCAGCGACGGCGAGAGACACGGATGGCGCCGCTACGCGGCCTCGGTCGGCTCGCCGCGGGCTCGGCCGCAGCGGAGGTGAACGGGTGCCGGCGAGCGACCACTCGTGGCGTCAGGACGGGCCCGCACCGGGGCGGCGGAGGGCAACGGACCGATCGCCGTCGTACGGGCCGACGCGGCACTCGCCGCGGGTCTGTCCACGGTCGACAACCTCGACCGCGAATCGGGGCGCCTGACGACGGTCCTGGCGCTGCGAGAGCAGTACGACGGGGGCAGCGGCCGGTACGGGAC
>JAILZQ010000216.1 GCA_023512415.1 Geminicoccaceae bacterium
GGACGAATGCGAGGCCGCGCCCACTTCAACCCGAACCTCGAGGCCGGCCGCTTCCTGGCCGTCACCCAGCTCGTCAACAACCTGACGATCCTCGCCATCGTGCTCGCCGGGGCGGCCGTGATCCGCGAGCGCGAGCACGGCACGCTCGAGCATCTCCTCACGCTCCCGCTCGGGCCGTTCGAGGTCGTGGCGGCCAAGGTCTGGGCCAACGGCCTCCTCGTGCTCGCAGCAGCCCTTTTTTCCTTGCAGGCCGTCGTGCGCGGCGTGCTCGGCGTGCCGATCGCCGGCTCGCTTCCCTTGTTCGCGCTCGGTGCCGGGATCTACCTGCTCGCGGTCACGGCCCTCGGGGTCATGCTCTCGACCGTGGCCACCACCATGCCCCGCTTCGGGCTGCTCTCGATCCCCGTTTTCGTGATCTTGAACCTGCTCTCCGGCGGCTTCACGCCCTTGGAGAGCATGCCGCGCTGGCTCCAGCTCCTCATGCAGCTCTCGCCCACGACCCACCTCGTGGCCTTCGCCCAAGGCGTCTTGTTCCGCGGGGCGGGCCTCGAGATCCTCTGGCCGCGGCTCCTCGCCATGGCCGCCATCGGTTCGGCCTTCGCGGGCTTCGCGCTGTTGCGTTTCCGCCGGACGATCGCAGCCGTGGTCTGAGCCTCGACAGGCCCGGCCGGGACGGGCACCTTCCCCGTGCCCGGCCTTCGGACCGACCGCATGAGCGAACGCCGCGTCCTGATCCCGCATCTCGACGATGTCGGCATGTGCCACGGTGCCAACGGGGCGATGCTCGAGCTCTCGAAGGCGGGGGTGCTCACCTGCGGCTCGGTCATGGTGCCGTGCCCCTGGTTCCCCGAGATCGCCCAGGCCTTCCGCACCCGCCGCGACCTCGACCTCGGCGTGCACCTCACGCTCACGAGCGAATGGCAGGGCTATCGCTGGCGGCCTTTGACCGGTATTTCGCGCAAGGGTGGGTTGGTCGACGACGACGGCTACATGTGGCGCAACTGCGTGCTGCTCCGCCGCCACGTCGATCCCGTGGCCGCCGAAGAGGAGATGCGCGCGCAGATCGAGGCGGCGCTCTCGGCCGGCATCGACGTGACCCATCTCGACACGCACATGGGAGCGGCGGCCGTCCCCGAGCTCGTCGAGATCTATCTCCGCTTGGGCCGCGCCTATCGCTTGCCGGTGCTCTTGCCGCGCGAGATCACGAGCTACCTCGACGTGTTGAAGCTCGGCGCGGTGCGACCCGAGGACTATCGCCCCTGGCTCGAGGTGCTCGAGGCCGAAGGCGCCCAGTTCGTCGACCGCTTTCTCATGACTCCGGGCGTCCCCTCGCCGGAGACCGATGTGACTTATCGCCGGCTGATCGCCGAGCTCCGCCCCGGGGTCACCTTCCTCTCGCTGCACGCCAACGCGCCCGGCGACATCGAGACCATCGTCCCGGACCGGGCGCACTGGCGGACCGACGAGTACCGGATCCTGGGCGATCCCGCCTTCGCCGGCTTCGTGCGCGACCAGGGTATCGAGCTTTCCGGCATGCGGGTGTTCCGGACGCGGCTGCGGGCCGTGAGCGCTGCCGACGCGCCTTAGCTCGCCGGAGCGGGCTCATTCTCCTCGAGCTCGGCTTCGAGTGACAGCAGGAGGAAGCTCCAGCTCTTGCCGTGGCCGTCGAGGTTGAGGCTCGCGTTCACCCCACCCTCGAGCGCGCTCTCCATCACGAGGTTCACACCGTGGAGATGCGGGAGCTCGTAGAGCCGGATCGGCCCGCGCAAGAGCTTCGGGAAGGCGGCGCGCAGCCGCTCCGGGGCGACCGCGCGGAGGAGTGCCGGATGATGCCGGTGGTCGTAGACGAACAGGCACACGTTGGAGGTGTCGCCTTTGTCGCCGGCGCGAGCGTGCGCGATCGCGTGGAGGGGCAGCCGGCGGCTCATGCCTCGAGCACCTCCACCCGTGGGGTCACCCGTTCGCGCGGCAAGCTCGCCGAGGCGGTCGTGACCTGCGGCACGATCGTGCCGCGATAGCCCCCACCCCCGGCCGGGCCTGAGGTCAAGAGCGCTTCGACCTCCCAGAGCAGGAGTTCGGCCGTGGCCCGGTCGCCGGCGCGCAAGGCCGCGTGCAGCCGCACGTCCTCGCTCTCGGGCGGCTCGCAAAGAGCGGTCGCGTGGAGCGAGCGCAGGCCCACGAGGTCGATCCGCAGAGGGCCGGAAAAGCCGTGCACGGCGCGCATCCGCTCCTGGAGCACCGAGCGGGCGAGGCGGGCGCGCGCCGCCGCGTTCGGCCCCGCGTAGGACACGCCCGCCTCGGCGAGGAAGCCGCCGTCGAAACCGACCGTGACCTTGAGGGTCGGAGGCCGCGGCCGGCCGCGCGCGCCCGACACGCGCACGCGGTCGGGACCCACCTCCTCGATCCGCACGGCCGAGAAGTCGGCCGTGACGTCGGGGGTGAGGTACGCGGTCGGGTCGTGAACCTCGTAGAAGAGCTGCTCCGCGACGGTTCGCCGATCGACCCGGCCGCCCGAACCCGGCGTCTTGCCGATCACCGCGGTCCCGTCGGCGCCGACCTCGGCGAAGGGGAAGCCGCAGCGGGCGAGCTCCGGGACCTCCTTCTTGCCGGGGTCGGCGAAATAGCCGCCCGAGACCTGCATCCCGCATTCGAGCAGGTGACCCACGACCGTGGCGGCGGCGAGCTTCGCCCAGTCGTCGAGCGCCCAGCCGAACCGCGCGACCATGGGTGCAACGAAAAGGGAAGGGTCGGCGACCCGGCCGGTGAGGATCACCTCGGCGCCGGTGGCGAGCGCCGGCAGGAGCTGCTCGACACCCAGATAGGCGTTGGCGCCGACGAGCCCCGGCCGATCCGCGAGCCGGCCGCCTTCCCAGAGCGGGGTATCGGGATCGAGCACGCCGCTCACCTCGTCGCCCAGGAGGACCGCCACGCGGAGCCCGGCCAGGCCGAGTTCCCGCGCCACCCGCACGGTCGCTTCGCCGGCGGCCCGCGGGTTGGCCGCACCCATGTTCGAGAGGAGCCGCGTCCCGCGTCGCGGGCAGATCGGCAGGAGCGCGCGCATCCGCCGCTCGAGCAGGGGGTTGTAGCCCTTGGCCGGATCCGCGCGGCGATCGCGATGGGCGAAGGCGAGCGTGCGCTCGCCGAGGCACTCGAGCACGAGCCAATCCAGGGCGAACCGCTCGACGAGTTCGACCGCGGCATCGAGCCGGTCGGCCGCGAACCCGGCCCCACAGCCGATCACCAGTTTGGCACTCAACGACGTCCACCTCCGGCTCTATCCGGCCATCGCCGACCCTGCCGCCCCGCGCCGGCGCTGTCGAGCGGGGCTTCCGGCCGGCACCGCACCCGGGAGGGCTTCCGATGACGAACCGCGTCGACCGCCGTTTCCTTCTCCGCCTCACCCTTGCGGTCTCGGCAGCCGGCTTCGCGGCATGGCCCGCTTGGGCGCTCGATTCCCGCTACCGCGACGCCGACGGCGATCTGGTCGCCGACCCACCGAACGACCCGGCGCGCTGGGTCGATCCACAGGTTCTCGTCTTCACCTACTCGCCGGCCGAGGACCCCTCGCTCTACGCCCGAATTTTCGCGGACCTGGTCGACCATCTGGCGCGGCGAACGGGCCGTAAGGTGCAATTCCTGCAAGTGCGATCCAACGCCGCGATGGTCGAGGCGATGCGCGCCGGCCGCCTCCATGTCGCCGGCTTCGGCCCCGGCGCGACGCCGCTTGCGGTGAATTGTGCCGGGTTCGTGCCCGTCGCGATGATGGCCGCCAAAGACGGCTCTTTCGGCTATCGGATGGAGATCGTGAGCCATCCGGGCAGCGGGATCGAGAAGGTGGAGGATCTGCGGGGCAAAAAGCTCGCCTTCACCACCGAGACCTCGAACTCCGGCTACAAAGCACCATCCGTGATTCTGCACGATCGTTTCGGGCTCGTCGCTGGGCGCGATTTCGAGCCGGTCTTCTCGGGCAAACACGACAATTCGATCCTGGGCGTCGCGCGCCGCGACTATCCGGCGGCGGCGATCGCCGATACGATTCGTCTTCGGATGATCGCACGTGGCATGGTCCGCGCCGAGGACCTGGTCGTGATTTTCCGCTCCGAGCCTTTTCCGACGAGCGCGTTCGGCCACGCCCACGATCTCCATCCGGAGCTCACCCGGCAGATCCGCGAAGCGCTGTTCGACTTTCCCTGGGAGGGTACCGAGTTGGCTCGAGAATTCGCCAAACACGAGCCGCCGCTCGAGCGCTTCATCCCGATCCGTTACGACGAAACCTATGCGATCGTGCGCGACATCGACAAGGCGATGGGCGTCACGTACAATTGTTGATCGAAGACGCGCAGGCGCTCCGCATCGAAGGTCTCACGAAGCGGTACCGGGCCGGCGAGGAGGCCCTCAATGGCGTTTGGCTCGCTTTGCCGCCGGGCCAGGTCGTGGGGCTGATCGGGCCCTCGGGCGCCGGCAAGTCGACGCTGATCCGCTGCATCAACCGCCTGGTCGAGCCGACGGCCGGGCGCGTCTTCTTGGGCGATCTCGAGCTCACCGCGCTCTCGGGTGCGGGGCTGCGCCGCGCACGGCGGCGGATCGGCATGATCTTCCAGGAGTTCGCACTCGTCGAGCGGCTCTCGGTCATGGAGAACGTCCTCTCCGGCCGGCTCGGCTACGTTTCCTTCTGGCAGAGCTTCACTCGCCGCTTCCCGCCCGAGGACATCGAGCGGGCCTTCGCCCTGCTCGAGCGGGTGGGCCTCGTCGAGCACGCCGACAAGCGCGCCGATGCGCTCTCGGGCGGCCAGCGCCAGCGGGTGGGTATCGCCCGGGCACTCGCCCAAGAGCCCGATCTCCTCTTGATCGACGAGCCGACCGCCGCCCTCGACCCGAAGACCTCGCGGCAGATCATGCGTCTGATCCGCGAGATCTGTGAGGAGCGGCACCTGCCGGCGATCGTCAACATCCACGACGTCGTTCTGGCCCAGCAATTCGTCGAGCGGATCGTCGGCTTGCGGGCGGGAAGGATCGTGTTCGACGGTCCGGCCGAAGCGCTCGACGACGACGCTTTGACCCGCATCTACGGCGAGGAGGACTGGACCGCCGTACGCCGCCGCGCCGCCGCCGAGGCAC
>JAILZQ010000014.1 GCA_023512415.1 Geminicoccaceae bacterium
GCTTCGTCCTGGTCCACGCGGGCATGCTCGAGGATGCGAGCGAGGCGGGCTTCGCGCGTTGGTGGGCGGCGCTCGCGCGGCTTTCGGCCGAGCCCAACCTCGCCTGCAAGCTTTCGGGGCTGAACACCTTCGTGCGCCGGCTCGACCGTGAGCTCGTGGGCCGGATCTGTGCTGCCGCGCTCGAGGCGTTCGGGCCGAAGCGCTGCCTGTTCGGTTCGAACTTCCCGATCGAGAAGCTCTGGTGCGGCTACGCCGACCTGCTCGAGGCCTATCGAGCCGGGATCGCGCATCTCTCGGAGCCCGACCGCCGCGCCGTGCTCGGGGACAACGCTCGTCGCATCTACCGGCTGGATTGAAGGGAGGCCTGCCCGTGCCGCTCGAGATCAAGATCTTGGACTATGGCGACATCGAGCTCGAATCGAGCTTTCTCGTGCTCGGCCGCGATTGCGGCCGGACCCGCCGGGTCCCCACGCTCGGCTTTCTGATCCTGGGCGGGCCTTGGCCCGTGCTGGTCGACACGGGCTACCGTTCGAACGCGATCATGGAGACCCTCGGGATGCGCGGGCTCCAGTTCCACGAGAACCTGATCGAGAACCAGCTCGCCCGACACGGCCTCAAGCTCGGCGACATCCGCTACGTCCTCCACACCCACCTGCACATCGACCACGCCGGCAAGGACGACCTCTTCCCGATGAACACGACGGTCGTGGTCAACCGCCGCGAACTCGAATATTCCGTCTCGGGCCTCATGCACCCGCAATATCCTGCCCCCGACATCAAGCATCTGGTGGATCGGCTGCACACCAAGAACGCGCTGCGCTTTTTGGATCTCGAGATCAGCGGGCCGATCGAGATCTTCCCGGGGCTCTATTGCGAAGCGGCGGGGGCGCACACCGAGGGCTCGATGAACGTGCACGTCCACACCGCCGACGGGGTCGCGACGATCTGCGGCGACGTGATCTACGACTTCAACGACCAGATCATCGAGCCGTTCCGCATCACCCAGGAGATGGAGCCGCAGGTCACCGGCAATCACGGCACGACCAAGCGGCAGGAAAAGGCGGCGATCAAGAAGCTCCTCGCCAACGCGCGCTACCTCCTCCCGGTCCACGACCGGCCGGCCAAGGTCGAGGGCGGGCGGATCGTCGGCCGGCTGTTCGACCAGGTGCCGGGGCCGATCGTCTCCTCCTTGCCTTCGCGCCCCTGGTTCCCGGCCTGAGCGGGGTCGGCCGTGGCGCACGAGATCCTCCGGCCCGAGGCGCGCGAGCTGATCGACCCGGACGCGCCGGTCGAGCAGCTCGCCACGGGCTTCACCTTCACCGAGGGCCCGGTCTGGCACCCGGTCGAGCACCATCTCCTCTTCTCCGACATGCCGGCGGACGTGCGCCGGCGCTGGACGCCGGGGGTCGGGATCGAGGAGGTGATGCGGCCGTCGAACAAGGCGAACGGCCTCACCTACGACGCCCGGCTGAACCTCCTCGCTTGCGAGCACGCGACCTCCTCCGTCGTCCGCTTCACCGCGGACGGAAGGCGCGAGGTGCTCGCGAGCCATTTCGAGGGCAAGGAGCTCAACAGCCCGAACGATCTCTGCGTCCGCTCGGACGGCTCGATCTACTTCTCCGATCCGTGGTACGGGCGGATGCCGGTCTACGGGGTCGAGCGGCCGCGCGAGCTCGGCTTCCAAGGGGTCTACCGGATCCCGCCCCAGGGTGGGCCGCCGCAGCTTTTGGTCGAGCGCTACCTGTTCGACCAGCCGAACGGGCTCTGCTTCTCGCCCGACGAGAAGCTCCTTTATGTCAACGACACCGTCCAGGCGCTGATCCGTGCTTTCGAGGTCAAGTCCGACGGCTCGCTCGGCGCGGGATGGATCCTCGCCTCGGGCATCCGCTCCGAACTCGAGCCCGGCGTGCCCGACGGGATGAAATGCGACGAGCGCGGCAACATCTGGTGCACGGGCCCGGGCGGGGTGTGGATCCTCGATCCCGCCGGGCGGCACCTCGCCACGGTCCGCGTGCCCGAGCTCGTCGCCAACCTCGCCTGGGGTGGCGAGGACTGGCGCACGCTCTTCTTGACCGCCTCGCGCTCGCTCTATGCGGTGCGCACCAAGGTCGGCCCGCGGATCGAGCCCTACATGCGGGCCGCGGCGCGTCCATCGAGCGCTGCCGCGACCGGGCGCAGCGGTGCCACGCGGCCGAGCGCCGGTGGGGCACGCGAGCCGGCCCGGGCGGTCGACCCGGTCGAGGGCTTCCGGCTCGATCCCGGCCGGTGCGCGCTTCTGATCCAGGACATGCAGAACGACGTCGTCATGGAGGGCGGCGCCTTCGCGGCGAGCGGCTCGCCACGGCACTGCAAGGAGCAGAACGCGATCGCCAACATCGCCCGGCTCGCCGCCCATTGCCGGCGGCTGGGCGTGCCGGTGATCCACATCTGGTTCGTGGTCGAGCCGGGGGCGCCCGGGGTCACGCTCAACTGCCCGCTCTTCGAGGGCCTCGTGGAATCGAAGGGGCTCGTGCGTGGGACCTGGGGAGTGGCGCCCGTGCCGGGGCTCGAGCCGCAGCCGGGCGATCTCGTGGTCGAGAAGATGCGGATGAGCGCCTGGGAGGGGACCAAGCTCGAGATCGTCTTGAAAGCCCTCGGCCGCGACATCCTGATCGACACCGGGGCGTGGACCAACATGTCGATCGAGCACACCGCCCGGACCGGCGCCGACAAGGGCTACGTGATGATCGTGCCCGAGGATGCCTGCTCGACCATGAACGCCGACTGGCACCGCGCCTCGATCGACTACGCGATGCGCAACGTCGCCGCGGTCACCACGACGGATGCGGTGATCCGGGCCCTCGGCGGCTGAACGGCGGGTGCCACCGGCTCACGGGGGCTCAGGGCCGGGCCGTGGGCCGGGCCGGATCGAAGGGGCGCGGATCGAACTTCGGCGTGGCGCCCAGCAGCAGATCGGCCAAGAGCTCGCCCGAGGCCGGTCCCTCGAGGATGCCCCAGGGCCCGTGGCCGGTCGCGAGCCAGAGGCCCGGCCTGCCGGGCACGGGACCCAGAAGCGGCGTGCCGTCGGCGCTCACGGGCCTGAGGCAGGCGCGCGGCTCGACCCGCCGGGCGTGGGAAAGCGCCGGCAGGACCGCCCGGGCAGCCGCCAGGAGCCGCTCCGCCGCGCCGGGATCGGGGCCGACCGCGGTCGGCTCAGCGGGCGGGCGGGCCGGGCGGGAAAGACCCGCGACCACGACGCTGCCGTCGGCTCTCGGGTAGATCTCGAGCTCGTCGAGCCCGTGGCGGACGGGGTCGAGCCGGGCGAACAGCACCCGCGGCGGCAGCGGCTCGGCGAGCTCGAAGCGCAGGCTGTGGCCGAGCAGCGCGAAGACGGGCGGCAGCTTCACCCGAATTCGGGCCAGGTTCGTCCAGGGGCCGAGGGCGAGCACGACCGCTTCCGCCCGGAGCGTCGTGCCCGCGAGGCGGAGGCGCCAGCCCCGCCCCTCGGGCTCGAGCCCCTCGGGCGTGCCGGTCAGGAGGCGCGCGCCGGCTCCGACCGCCCGCTCGACGAGCCAGCAGGTGAGCCGGGCCGGGTCGACGAGGGCGGTGGTCGTGGGCTCGCCGAGCCGCTCCACCAGGTGGAAGCCGGGTCCGAGCCAGGCCGCGGGCTCGCCCCCGCCGCTCGCGGTGACGAGCCAGGTCTCGACCGGGCGGTGGCCGAGCGCGTCGGCCGCGTCGCGGGCGAGCTCGCCGTGGAGGCCGAAGCTTCGTCGGGAAAGGGGGGCGCGCGGCAGGCCGTCGCACCAATCGAGGGCGAGGAAGCCGCCGGCCTTGCCCGAGGCGGCGCAGGCCGGGGCGGCGCGCTCGACGATCGCGACCGCGGCACCCCGGCGGGCGAGGAAGAAGGCGGTGGCCGCGCCGATCACCCCCGCGCCCAGGACGAGGACCTTCATCCCGTGTTCCCTTGCCGGGCGGTGCGCCGCTACGACCTGGCCCCGCCCCTTCGCATCCTAACGAGCGGACGGCCGCCGAGCGACCGGCGGACGGCTCGCGCGAGGGGTGCCGCCATGCGCGTCGGGCACTCGACAGGCGGCTGCAGCTGGTCGCAGCCTGCCCCCGAGGGACCGATCGGGGAGGGAGAGAAATGGACGGGCGGCCTTGCGTGCGCGAGCGGATCCTGCGCGGCGAGCCGGTCTACGGGACGATGGTCTTCGAGCTGTTCACGCCCGGGCTGCCGGCGATCCTCGCGGCCGCGGGCTTCGACTTCGTGGTGCTCGACACCGAGCACAGCGGGGTCGGTATCGAGACCTTGAAGACGGTGATCGCCTGTGCGCGCGGCCTGCCGATCGAGGTCTACGTGCGGGTGCCCGAGAAGTCCTACGCGGCCGTGGCGACCGTGCTGGATGCGGGGGCGCAGGGCATCATGGTGCCGATGCTCGAGACGCCTGAGCAGGCCAGGGATCTCGTCGAGTGGGTGCGCTACCGGCCGGAGGGCAAGCGCGGCTGCGCCTTCGGCATGGCGCACGACGGCTACCGGGCGCGGGACGTGGTCGCCTACATGGCCGAGGCCAACCGCAAGAACCTCGTGATCGGCCTGATCGAGACCCGCAAGGGCATCGAAAACGCCGAGGCGATCTGCGCCACGCCCGGCTTCGACGTCGCCTGGCTCGGCCATTTCGACCTCACCAACGACATGGGGATCACCGCGCAATTCGAGCATCCCGAGTTCTGGGCGGCGGTCGACCGGCTCGTGGCGGCGGCCAGGAAGCACGGCACGGCACTCGGCGGGCTCGACGGCGACCTCGCCTATCTGGCGAAGCTCCGGGCCAAAGGCTTCAAGGTCTTGGGCTACGGGATGGACATCGCGGTCCTGCGCAACGCCTGGGCGCAGGGGCTCGCCGGCCTCAAGGCGCTGGGCTGAGGCGGCGCGATAACGGGCGGGCCGGCCTTTTCGCACGGAACAGCGAAAGCGTTGCGCGTGGGCACAACCGGCGGTAGGCAATGTCGGTCGAAGCCAGGGAGGCCGTATGTCGCTCTCCGTGGTGAAACCGCCCGAGGCGTTGCCGGAACCGCGCCGGCGCGCGGTCCGCGGCGGGCCGGTGCTCGAGACGGTCCGGCTCGACCTCGAGCTCGTGACCCCCGTGCTCGGTGGGGCCGCGGTGCCGCGGACGATCGACGCGGTCGACATCGTCCGGGTTCCCTCGATCCGCGGTCAGCTCCGCTTCTGGTGGCGGGCGCTCAACGTCCAACGGTATGTGAGCGCGAAAAAGCTCTACGAGGCTGAGAGCGCGCTGTTCGGCCGGGCGGCGGACGAGGGCGGCGGCCGATCGCCGGTCGAGCTGCGGGTCGTGAGCGTCGCGCCGGGCCAAAAAGACGAGTCCGAAGTTCGGCTGACGAGCGGCAAACGTGGCCCCGCAACGCCCGGAGCCTATGCGCTCTTTCCTGCGCGAGCCGAGGCCGGCGGTACCCCCACGGCACCGCGTCGGAAGCCGGGGACGGGGTTCACGCTCGAGCTGCGCGCGCCGAAGGAGCGGCTCGAGGAGCTGCGCCACGTGCTGCGGGCGTGGATCCTGTTCGGCGGCTACGGCAGCCGGACGCGGCGGGGGCTCGGCGGCCTCGCTCTCGTGCGCGATCGCGAGCTTTGGCTGCCGAGGGAGGCGAGCCTCGCCGAGTTCGGGAGGCTCTTCGGCCGCGACGTCTTCGCGCCGCAGGCCGTTCCGGCCGAGCTCGCCCAGACCCCGCGGCTCGCGGGCGCCTCGTTGCTCGTGGGCAAAGCTTTGAGCCCTGCGGACTTGGACTTCAAAGATCGGGTGATGACAGAGGCCGAGCGCGCCTGGCTCACGGCGCTGCATTGGCTGCGCGACTTCCGGCAGGAGACGGACACCGGGGCACGCGAGCCGGGGGCCGGAAACCGACCTTCGATCTCGAACTGGCCCGAAGCGGACAAGATCCGCCACCTCACCGGCAAGACACGAAGTCACGAGCCGCGCTACGGGCCCGATCCGGCTTGGCCGCGGGCCGCTTTCGGCCTCCCGATCGTCGGGCAGTTCCAGAAAAAGGCGCGAGACGGTGGCACCTACGACGAGCCCGACCCGTTCGAGCTCACCTGGAAGGATCGGGAAGGCCTGCACAACCGCCTCGCGAGCCCGTTGATCGTCAAGGCGATGCCGCTCGCCGACGGGCAGTTCGTGCCGATCGCGCTCTGGCTCGCGCGCGACTGGCCGCCGCATGGTCGAGTCGTCCTGCGGAAGAACAAGACGGAGGACGTGCCCAAGTCGGCGGCACCGTTCGACAAGCTCCTCAGCGAGAAGGATCCGGTCCTTTTCCCGCCGCTCCGCGGCAAGACGAGCCTGCGCGCGGCGTTCCTCGACTGGCTCGCGAGCGAGAAGAAAGCGACGAGGATCGCCGGATGAGCGGGCACCTGCTGCTTCTCACGATCGGTCCGGTCCAGGAGTTCATCGCCCAGGCCCGGCGCACCCGCGACCTCTGGTACGGCAGCCACCTGCTCTCCGAGCTCGCGCGTGCCGCGGCCCGCGCGCTCGTGCAGGAAGGCGCCGAACTCGTCCTGCCCGCGCTCGGAGCTCACGATCCCGAGCTCGAGCCCTGCCCCGGTTTCTTGCGCGAGAACCGGACGCCGCCTGCCTCCATCGCCAACAAGCTCCTGGCGATCGTCCCGCAGGGACGCAACCCGGCCGCGACCGCCAGAGCGGTGCGCGCGGCCGTGCTGGCGTTCTGGCGCGACGAGCTCGCGGCACCCGTCAAAGAGAAGTGCCGGGCCTTGCTCGCACACGATGTGGACGAGATCTGGGACGAGCAGATCGAAAGCTTCGTCGAGTTCTACGCGAGCTGGGCGCCCCTCGACGGCGACTACGCGGAGGCGCGCCGGAAGCTCGAACGGACCGTCGCCGGGCGCAAGATGCTGCGCGAGTTCGCGCCCTGGAAGCACGATCGCGCGGGCGCGCCGAAATCGAGCCTCGACGGCGCCCGGGTCTCGGTCCTCGCCGAGGTGCGATCGAAGGACCTCGTCAAGAAGTACCGTTTGAACCCGGGCGAGCAGCTCGACGCGGTGGGGCTCGTCAAACGCGCGGGCGGGGAGCCCGACCAGTTCGTGCCGCTCGTGAACGTGGCGCTCGCCGGGTGGATCGTCGAAGCGGAGCAGCTCGCAGGGGACGAGCTCGCGCGATTGCGCGAGCGGGCCCGCGAGCTCGACCTCTCGCGGGTGAACCGCGGCGATCTCGCGTGGACGAAGGCCTTCCCGTTCGATGCGAGCGCGCTGATCGAAAGCCGTGTGGCACCGACCTTCGAGGAGCTCGGGATCGCGGGCGATCCGCAAGCTTTCGTCCGCCGCGAGCTGCGCCCACTCTACCGCAAGATCGCGGAGCCTTCGCCTTACGTCGCCTGCCTCGTGGCCGACGGCGACAAGATGGGCGAGCGGCTGGACCAGCTCCGAGATCCCGACGCCCACCGAGACTTTTCATCGAAACTCGCGGGCTTCGCGGCCAAAGTACGGAAAATGGTCGAGCTGGAGCACCGGGGCTCGCTCGTCTACGCTGGTGGCGACGACGTCTTGGCGTTCTTGCCGGTGGTCGATGCCGTGTCCTGTGCCGACCGGCTACGCCGCAGCTTCGAGGATGTCGTAGGCGGCACGCTCTCGGTCGGGATCGGCATCGGCCACGTGATGGAGGGGATGGGCGATCTCTTGGAGCTCGGCCGCCGAGCCGAACGGCTCGCCAAGACCCTGCGGAAGGCGCTCGGCGTGATCCTCGACAAGCGCTCGGGCGAGAGGCGGGAGTGGAAGGCGTCCTGGTGCATCGACCCGGCGAACCGGTTGCGCGAGGACGCGAAGCTCGTCGACGAGAAGCTTTCGACCAAGAAGATCCACGAGATCGCCGCGGTGCTGCGCCGCCTGCCCGAGCCCGGGACGGTCGAGGGCGACGGGGTGGCGTGGCAAAGGGTGCTCGAGGGCGAGGTGCGCCGCGCGCTCGCCCGCAACGAGCCCGAGGCCCTCACGGCCGAAGAGGTCGGGCTCGAGCTGCCCGCGAGCTACGCGCAGGCTCACGAGGCGGTCGGGCGTTGGGTCGATCGGCTGTTGATCGCCCGGGCGATCGCCGAGGCGCAGCCGCGGCCGCGGCGGCCGAGCGTGGCGGAGGCGGCATGAGCACCGGCCGGCATCTGGCCCTCGTCCCGCGCGACGGGCTCGCCTGCCGGGACGGGCGGGGTTGGGCACCCGTGGGCGCCGGTCGGGCCCACGCCCTCGATTGGCCCTGGCCCTCGACGATCCTGGGGGCGCTGCGCACCGCCTGGGGGCGGGGTGTCGAGGCGCGCGAGGGGCGGCGCTTCGGCCCGCAGGATTGGCTCGATCGGACGCGCGAGGTCCGCCTCGGCCGGCTCCTCGTGCTCAAGAGCCGCTCCGGGGAGGTCGGCTGGCAGAGCGTCTGGCCGCGGCCGCTCGATGCCACGGCGTTCGAAGGCGCAACCGAGATCGTCCGGCTCGACCCCGTGCCGCCGGCGCTTCCGACCCTCGGCCGGGACGAGGACCCGGCGCGTGGGGCCCTGTGGCGGCCGGCGATGGACGACCTGCGCAAGCCCGCGACGCTCCCCGCCTGGTGGCCGGACGAGGCCTTTTGCGCTTGGCTCCAGGGCGCGGCCGTGTCGACCCGCGAGCTCACCCTCGGCGCTCCCGAGCGGCGCGTGCAGATCCACGTCGGCATCCGGGCCGAAACGCTCACCGCCGAGGAGGGCCGGCTCTTCTCCGAGGACGTGCTCGAGACGGTCGATCGTTCGGGCCGGTGGGCGATCGGCGCCGAGCTCGAGGCGCCGGACCCGCCACCGTGCGGGGTCGCCACACTCGGGGCCGACAAGCGCTTGGCCGCGATCGAGCCCTTGGGTGAACAGCTCTTCGCCCCGCCCGAGGATCTGCTGGCCGCCTTCCGCCCGGGTAGCCGCGGACTTCGCCTCCTGGTCGTGACCCCCGCCTGCTTCGCGGGCGGCTGGCTCGTGGACGGCTTCCGCGCCGAGGACGCGGTCTACCGCGGCAGCCTCCCCGGGGTCGACGGCGAGGTGGTCCTGCGCGCGGCCTTCGTCGGCCGGCCGCTCGCCGTCTCGGGGTGGGATCTGGTGACCGGCCGGCCCAAGCGGACCGATCGGATGGTTCCGCCGGGCTCCGTGTTCTTCGTCGAGCGCGCCGACGGCCGCCCGTTCGACGCCGAGGACGCCCGCAAGCTCTGGCTCTCAGCGATCGGCGGGCGGACGGAGGAAGGCTTCGGCCGCATCGTTCCCGGCATTTGGCACCCCTCGAGGCCCGACCCATGCTGACCCGACCGTTCCTCCTTCACGCGCTCTCGCCCCTGCACGCCGGCACGGGCCAGGCGGCCGGGATCGTCGATCTGCCGATCGCCCGCTACCGTTCGACTGGGATCCCCTTCGTCCCCGGCTCCTCGATCAAGGGTGTGCTGCGCGACACTCGGCGCCCGGGCGGCGAGGAGAAGGATCCGAAGCTCCTCGCGGTCTTCGGGCCCGACACGGGCAACGCCGCAGAGCACGGCGGGGCGCTCGTCGTGGGCGACGCGCGGCTCCTGGCGCTGCCGGTGCGCAGTTTCCGCGGCACCTTCGCCTGGGTGAGCTCGCCGCTTTTGCTCGAGCTCGCCCGGCGGGATCTCGGCGAGGTGGCGTCCGGGCTGAAGCTGCCGAGCCTCACCGGCCGTGCCGCGCGGGTGGCCAACGACTCGGTCTGCTTGTTCGAGAAGAAGATCTACCTCGAGGACTTGGACCTGCCGGCCCAGGCGGATCCGGTCTGCGAGGGTTGGGCGAGGTTCCTCGCGCCGCGCGTCTCGCCGGGCGAGGACATCTTCTCCAAGCGCTTCGTCGTGGTCGACGACGACACGATGAGCTTCTTGATGGAAACGGCCACCCAGCTCGATGCGCGCGTGCGGCTCGATCCCTCGACCCGCACCGTGGCGAAGGGTGCGCTCTGGCTCGAGGAGAGCCTGCCGCCCGAGAGCCTGCTCGTGGGGCTCCTGGCCGCCGACCGCAGCCGCCGCAACGGGCTCGCCATGAGCCCTGCCGAGGTCCTCGATTTCGCGCTCGCGAACGAGACCGTGCTGCAGCTCGGCGGCAAGGCCACGGTCGGCCGCGGCCGCTGCCGGATGGTGCCGATCGCCGCTGCGGGAGCCCAGCGATGAGTGCCGTCCTGCGCGATCAGGAGCGCGCCCGCTTCGCCTACGAGCGGGTGGCTGCGGTGCCGCCGGCCGAGCGCGACGATTACGAGAACGCCGTCTTGGGCCTCGGCGCCGACATCCTACGTGTCGGACTTGTGGCGGCACTCGCCGCCGTTCAGCGGCTGGAGAAGCGCGGCGCGCGGCTGCTCGACGATCTCGCGGCGGCGAAGATCCCGGGGCTCGAGGCGGCGGACGGCAAGGCGCTCGTCGCGAAAGCGCGCACGCTCGACGCCGATCGTTACATGATCGCCACCCGCGAGACCTTGGCCGTCGTCTCCTGGCTCAGGCGCGCCTGCCAAGCGCAGTCCACGGACAGGAAGGGCTGATCCCGTGCGCGCGGCGCTTCCGAAGCGGAAACTACCCGACCATGCCGGGCTCGCTTACGAGGTCTGGGCGCCGTTCGCCTCGGAAAATGGCAAGATCCCCGACGATCTCCGCTCAAGATGGCTCGAGGCGATCGCCGAACTCGCGCCGCCCGCGGACTATCTCGCAGCCTACGTCCGGTGGAAGGCGAGCTTCGGCCAGCCCGGCGATCGCGTGGTCGAGGTCGAGGCCGTCTCGCGGCTGCTCGTGGGGCACGGCAACGGCAGCGCCACCGACGTCGGCCTCACGCTGCACCGGACCTGGGGCGTGCCCGTGATCCCCGGCTCGGCCTTGAAGGGCCTCCTGGCCCACTGGGTCGAGGCCACCCTCGGGCCCGATCCGGGCGAGGCCGCCCCGGACCGCTTGCCCTTCGCCGGGGTCGAATGGGAGGGCCGGCGGATCGTCCACGGCCCGGGTGCCGTGTACCGGGCGCTGTTCGGTGCGCCCGAGGCCGACGAGCCCGTGCCCGGCCGGCCGAACCTCGCCGCGCGCGGGCTCGTCACCTTCCACGATGCGCTCTGGGTCCACGGCACGCCGAGCGCGGGCTCGCCGCTCGCGGTCGACGTGCTGACGGTCCACCAGAAACGCTACTACGATTCGACCGGGACGACGCCGCCGGTCGACTGGGACGATCCGAACCCGGTGTCCTTCCTCTCGGTGCGGCCGGGGGTGCGGTTCCTGCTCGCCCTCTCGGGCCCGCCGGAATGGACCGCGCTCGCCGGGGACCTCCTGCTCGAGGCGCTCGCCGACTGGGGCGTGGGCGGCAAGACCGCCGCCGGCTACGGGCGGCTCGTGCCGCCCGGAACAACGGCCGCGCCGGCCGGGACCGCCGCGACCCGCGCCACCGGCGCCGCGGCCACGCCGGCACCGACGCGGGCATTCGCTCCCCCACCCAAGCCGGGCGAGACCGTCGAGTGCGTCCTCCTCGCGGAAAAAACGAAGAAGGGCGGCTGGAAGGCGCGGCACGAGGCGTCGGGGATCGAGGGACCGATCCAAAACAGCGCCGAGGTTCCGCCAGCCGAACCCGGCGATCGCCTCCGGCTCGAGGTGCGGATCGCGAAGGGGACCCAGAGCGGGTTCCGCTACGTGAAAGGCTAGCTCAGGGATAGGACGAGAGCGCCGCCACGACCGCGTCCACCGCCGCGGCGCGGTCGACCTCGACCGCCCAGACGACGTTCGGCCTTGCGGGCCTCCGGTCGACCGGGAGCTCCTCGGGGGCACGGATGCCGCGCCGGTCGACGATCGTCATCCCGCGCGCGGGCCCGTGATCGCACACGACCTCGAGCGTCGCGGGCTCGTGGCGCACGATCCCGGGCGGCACGCGCTCGGGCCGGGCGACCGGGAGGAGCGCGAGCGCGTCGTGCACGGGTGCCCCGTCGAGCCCGTAGATGCGCCGGTAACGGTCCCGATAATGCCTGAGCGCCGGGGCCAAGGCGCGTGCGACCTTCCCGCCCGCCTCGAGCCGGGCGAGGTCCGCTTCGCCCAAGAGCACGGTGCGGCTGAGCTCGAAGCCGATCCAGAAGAGCGGCAGGCCCGAGCCCGCGACGATCGCCGCCGCCTCGGGGTCGGCCAGGATGTTGGTGCAGGCCATCGGCCGGGCGTTGCCCGGGCCGGCCGTGCCGCCCATGACCGTGACCGCCCGAAGCCAGGAGGAAAGGCGCGGCTCGAGCCGGAGGGCGAGCGCCAAATCGGTGTGGGCACCCGTGACCGCCACGACGAGCTCGCCCGCGTGCGCGCGGGCGAGGTCGATCAGGAGGTCGACGCCGCGGCGCGGGTCGAGCGGCCGGCTCGGCTCGGGCAAGGCCCCGCCTTCGATCCCCGAACCCCCGTGCAGCGCCGCACCCGAGACGGGTGAGGGGCCCAGGATCGGGCGCGGGCAGCCGCGCGCGACGGGGACGTCGAGCCCGGCGAGCTCGACCAGAGCGAGCGCGTTGCGCGCGGTCACCTCGGCCGGCGCGTTGCCGTGGCCGGCGACGACGCCCACGAGATCGCACCAGTGCCCGGCGCAGAGGATCGCGACCGCATCGTCGATGCCGGGATCACCCAGGAAAAGGAGCTTCGTCATCGTTCTGCCACCGAGCGGGGTCCAAGAGGCGGCGGTCGAACGTCGGGAGCGTCGCGGCTAGGCTCGCCCCCGTCGGCCGACCGGACGGCAAAAGGAGGAGGAGGACCGATGACCCGTCTCACCCGTCGTGCGGGCCTCGCCGGTGCCGCGGCGACGGCCGCGCTCGCCTCGCTGCGCCCGCGCGCCGCGCACGCCAAGACCAAGCTCCAGGTGATCTGGATGGGCTGGCCCGAGGGGCAGGTGAAGCCCTTGATGGACAGTTTCCGGGCCGCCGCCCCGGAGGTCGAGCTGCAGGTCGAGACCATTCCCTTCGTCCAGATCTTCCAGACCCTCGAAGTCCGGCTCGTGGCGCGCACGCCCGACCCGGACATCTTCATCTGCGACTCGCCGCTCACGGCATCCTACGCGGCGCGCGGCCATCTCTTGGACCTCACCCCGCACCTCGATGCGAGCCGGTTCACCAAGTCGGCGATCGAGGCGGCGAGCTGGCAGGGGAAGATCTATTCCGCCCCGTTCGGCAGCTCCTGCCCGGTCCTGTTCTACAACAAGAAGCTCCTGCGCGAGGCCGGGATCGAGCCGCCGCCGGCCGATGTCGAGAAGCGCTGGACCTGGGAGCGGCTGGTCGAGGCGGCCCGCAAGCTCTCGAAGCCCGAAGAGAACCGCTGGGGCTTCAGCTTCGAGCAGCAGGAGCGGCCCTACATGCTGCTGCCGCTCGCCCAGTCGCTCGGCGGGGTGGCGCTCTCGCCCGACGGCTTCAAGGCCACGGGCTACATCGACGGGCCGGCCTTCCTCGAGGCCTACGGCTTCATGCAGAAGCTCTACACCGAGTGGAAGGTGAGCCCGCAGGGCCTCTTCGACCCCAACCTGCCGGTCGAGCAGTTCGGCAACGGCAGGATCGCCATGCTGGTGGCCGGCACCTTCAACGAGGCCACGATCAAGACCCGGTACCCCGAGATCGAACTCGGCGTCGCTCCTTATCCGCGCTTCGAGAAGGGCAAGGCCGTGACGCCGACCGGGGCTTGGCACGTCGGCGTCAATCCGCGCACCCGGAACCGCAAGGAGGCGCTGGCTCTAATCGACCATTTCATGAGCCACGATCTGCAGGTGCTGTGGTTCGAGCTGCGGCCCTACCCGCCGGTCTTGAAGTCGGTCTGGGAGAAGGAAGCCAAGCGCTTCGAGACCGACATGTGGAAGATCGTCCGCTACGAGCTCGAGCACACCGCCGTGCCGCGGCCGGCGACGCCGGGCTTCCGCGAGTACGAGGACATCCTGCGCACCGCCCTGCGCGACATCACCACCGGTGCGGACGTGAAGGCGACGCTCACGGCCGCGGCGCAGAAGATCGACCGCGAGCTCGAGAAGTACAAAGGCTGAGACCCACCGCGCGGCCGGGCCCCGCACCCGGCCGCGCCTTCCCGCCCTATCGCCGCCCCCTTACTCTCGAGGCCCATGAAGCACGGCTTCCGCGAGCCCTGGTCGATCGTGGCCTGGTTCCTCGCGCCCGCGCTTTTGGGGCTCGCGCTGTTCCGCCTCGCCCCCATCGCGATCGCGCTCGTGGGCGGCTTCACCGGCACGCGGCTCACGGGCGAGACGGTCTGGGTCGGCCTGCGCAACTATCGCCGCCTCGTCGAGGATCCCTCGTTCTGGAACGCGGTCGAGGTCACCCTCCTCTTCAATCTGATCGTCAATCCCTTGCAGATCGTGATCTCGTTCGGGCTCGCGCTCCTCGTCTTGCGGCCGACGCCGCTCGTCCCTTTCTTCCGCGCCGCCTACATGGCGCCGATGACGGTTTCGCTCTCCTTGACCTCGATCCTCTGGGCCATCCTGCTCGAGCCGACGATGGGCCCGGTCAACGGGTTGCTCCGCAGCCTGGGCCTGCCGCCCCAGCCTTTCTGGCGCGGCGAGGACCAGGCACTCGCCACTTTGATCGGTGTCGCCTCGTGGAAGGGTGTGGGCTATTGGATGGTCTTCCTGTTGGCCGGCCTGTTGCTCGTGCCCAAGGAGCTGCACGAGGCGGCGATGATCGACGGGGCCGGTGCCGCGGCGCGCTTCCGGCACGTCACCCTGCCGCTCATGCGCCGGCCGCTCGCCTTCGTGCTCGTGGCCGACACCGCCGCCAACTTCCTTCTCTTCGCGCCCGTCTATCTGATCACCCAGGGCGGACCCGCCGGGGCCACGGCGCTCTTGATGTTCGAGGCCTACCAGGCGGCCTTCACCTATCTCGACAAGGGCCGAGCCCTCGCGATCTCGAGCGTGATCCTCTTCGTGATCGGCGTGCTCGCCCTGCTCGAGCTCCGGCTCTTGCGCGAGCGCGGCGGATGAGCGGATCGCCCGCCCGCCGGCTCGCACTCGCGACCTTGCGCTACGCCGCGCTCGTGGCCGTCGCCACGCTCCTGCTCTTGCCCATCTACTGGCTCGTCACGGCGTCGTTCCGGCCGTCCGCCGACATCTTCGCGACCTCGAGCAGCTTCGGCTGGGCGACGCTGGTCCCCGAGCGGCTGACCCTCGCACACTGGCGCGAGGCCTGGTCGGGGGAACTCCCGCGTGCCGTCGCCAACTCCCTCTTCGTGGCACTCGCCACCGTGGCGCTGGGTGTCACCGTCAACTCGCTCGCCGGCTTCGCCTTCGCCGTCTTCGACTTTCCCTTCAAGCGGGTCCTGTTCGCGATCGTGCTCGCCACCTTCATGATGCCGTTCGAATCGATCGTGATCCCGCTCTACGTGCTGGTCCGCGGCCTCGGCCTGACCGACACCTTCGCCGCCTTGATCCTGCCCGAGGTCGCGAGCGGGCTCGTCATCTTCCTGTTCCGCCAGTTCTTCGCGGCGGTGCCCAAGGAGCTCTACGAGGCCGCTCGGGTCGACGGGGCTTCCTGGCTGCAGATCTGGTGGAAGCTCACCCTCCCGCTTTCCGGCCCGACGATCGCCACCGCGAGCTTGATGCTGTTCGTCCACCAGTGGGACGCTTTCTTCTGGCCGCTCGTCGCCGCCCCGGGCCCGGAGCGGGTGGTGGTCCAGGTCGCGGTCGCGCGCAACGTCACCCTCGAGGTCGCCAATTGGGGCGGGCTCTTCGCTGCGGCCTCGACCGCGATCCTCGTGGCCCTCGTCCCCTTCCTCCTTCTCCAACGTTTCTATCTGCGCACCGTCACCGCGGCGAGCGAACGCTGAGGCGCAGGGGGCGCAGCCTGCCGCCGGGGTGCGGATGCGTGCGCGGCCGAGGGCGGGTCGCGGTCGAGCGGCGCCCGACCGCTCATTCCGCCGGCACGACGTCGACCGCGACCTCGACCGTGTGCCGGCCGCCGCCGAACAGCGTGCCGCTCACCGGGGCCACGTCGCCGTAGTCGCGGCCCCAGGCGACCGTGACGTGCTCCTCGCCCACGACGAGATCGTTGGTCGGGTCGAGGTCGAACCAGCCGAGCTCGGGGATCCACACCGCGAGCCAGGCGTGCGAGGCGTCGGCGCCGGTGAGCCGCGTGCCGCCGTCGCGCGGGCGGGTCCGCAGATAGCCCGAGACGTAGCGGGCCGGCAGGCCGAGCGCCCGCAGGCAGGCGATCGCGAGATGCGCGAAGTCCTGGCACACCCCGCGACGCAGGCGGAAGGCCTCGGCGACCGGGGTGGCGACCGTGGTCGCGCGCGGGTCGTAGCGGAACTCGCGGTGGATGCGTGCGGAGAGCTCGGCCGCGGCCTCGAGGAACGGCCGTTCGGGCGGGAAGCTCGGCGCCGCCCAGGCGGCGAGTGCCGGCTCGAAGGGGGCATAGAGCGAGGGGAAGGTGAACTCGAGGGCGGAGAGCGCGTCGTTCTCGCGGGCCCGGGCGAGCCGCTCGCGGATCTCGCCCACCGTGGGGGTACGGCCCGGGTCGACCGGCTCGGGCCGGCGGACCTCGACCGAGCTCGAGGCGTGCAGCACCAGCTCCCGGTGGCTCTGCTGGATCGTGAGGAAGGTCACGGGGTTGCCGAAATAGTCGCGATCGTCGCGCCGGACGCTCGGCGGCGGGTCGATCTCGAGCGCCCAGTCGCGGCAGCGCTGCCAGGCCCCGCCGCGCGGCGCGAGGTGGAGGAGATGGTGCGAGATCGCGACCGGATCGGCGTAGCGGTAGGTCGTGCGGTGGCTCACCGTGTAGATCATGCGCCCTCCCGCCGCTGCAGGGCGATCGTCACGACCGCCGCCTCGGCGTGGGCGAAGTAGGTCCGGCCGATCACGTCCGAGATCGCCGGCAGGCCCCGGCCGAGCCGGTCGAGCAGGGCGGCGAGCTCGGCGCGCCGGCCGCTCGCGTCGGCGGTCGCGAGGAGCAGCGGATCGGCGAGCTGGACGGCGGTCGACAGCTCGAGCACGAGCCGCTGCTCGGCGGTCCGATAGGGCTGCTCGCTCGGCAGGAGCCGGCAATGGCGGGCCAGCTCCTCGAGCTGGAAGGCGGCCGAGCGGGGATTGGTCTCGTCGAGCAGCAACAGGTCGAGGACCGGGGCGGTGAGCGGGGTGGTGAGGTAGCGGGAGCGGTAGGTCATGAAGCTGTCGCCGAGCTCCAACAAGAGGCGCAGCGAACCGTCGCTCTCGGGGTCGGCGCGCTCGAGCGCCAGCACGCGGACCAGGTCGACGAGCTGGATGGCGCGCTCGATCCGCCGGCCCATCTCCAAAAAGCGCCAGACCCAGTTACGGGTCATGTTCTCGGCCTCGGTGCCGGCGAAGGCGGAAAGCGCGCGGATCCCGTCGTCGAGCAGCTCGAGCGTCGGCCGCGCGCGCAGCACGCCCTCGACCGCGCGCCAGCGCCGGTCGACGTGCAGCGCGGCGAGCATCCGCCAGGCGTCGTGGCTGATCTGGTCGCGCACGAGCGTGGCGGTGCGGTGGACGTGGTCGAGGGTCTCGCGCAGGCCGTAGGCGCGCGGCTCGAACAGCAAGATCGCCACGAGCCGCTCGAGCGAGCCCGCGTCGGTCCCGGCCGGGGCCGGGCCCTTGGCCAAGACGAGGTCGAGCAGGCGGTGGAGGATCGCGGGCTCGACGTCGACCCGGCCGTCCTCGCCGAGCCGCGTGAGGACGCTGCGGGCGAGCCGCATCACGGCCTCGGCCCGCTCGGCGTAGCGGCCGAGCCAGAACAGATTGTCGGCGCTGCGCGAGAGCAGATCGCGCCCGGTGCGCCGCAGATGGACCTCGCGCAGCCGCGCCTGCAGCAGGCTCGGGACCTGCGGCGGCGGCCGCTCGCCGGTGATCCACAGATCCTTGCTGCCGAAGCCGTTGGGCAGCGCCACGCCGGTCGGCGCGCCGGCGAGGCGGACGAGCCCGCCGGGCATGACCGCGTAGTCCTCGCCGGCGAGCGCCACGAAGCAGCGGACCGCCCAGGGCACCGGCACGAGCCGGTCGCCGTCGAGGCTCGGGGCGGTGGCGAAGGTGACCGGCCGCTGGGCGACCCAGCGATGGCCCTCCCGCTCGAGCCGCTCGGCGAGGGCGGCGCGCTCGGCGGCGGCGAGCGCGGCCGGCTCGATCGGCACGACCGGGGCGCCCGGATCGTTGCGGGCGGTGGCCGGCAGGACCGGCAGGCCGAGCTCGAGGGCCCGGCGCCGTTCGGCCGGATCGCCGAGCCAGAAGGTGGGTGCCTCCTCGATCACGAGGTCCTCGCCCAAAAGGCGGCGGCAGAGCACCGCCGTGAAGGGCGCCATCGCCCGGCCCTGGGCGAGGCCCGAGCCGAGCCGGTTGGCGATCGCCACCCGGCCGCTGCGCACCGCCTGGACCAGGCCCGAGACCCCGGCGAGGCCGCTGCCCGGCAGCCAGAGCGGGTCGGCCAGACGACCCGGGGTCTTGCGGATCACGAGATCGACCCGCTGCAGCCCGTCGAGCGTCTTCAGGTAGAGGAGGTCGTCGCGGACGGTGAGGTCGGCCGCCTGGACGAGCGAGTAGCCCAGATAGCGGGCGAGGTAGGCGTGGCTGAACCAAGTGGGCGCCTCGGGACCGCCCGCCAGCACGACGACCCGCCCGTCGTCGCGGCCGCTCGTGGCGAGCAGCATCTCCTGCAGGCGCTGATAGTAGCCCGCGAGGCGCCGGGTGTGGGTGAGCGCGAAGAGCTCGGCCAGGCCGTGGCTCGCGGCCACCCGGCTGGCCAAGGCGTAGCCGTTGCCGATCGGTGCGTCACACTGATCGCCGAGCACGACCCACGTGCCGTCGGCGGTCCGCGCGAGATCGCAGGCGTAGAGCGAGAGGAATCGGCGCTCGGGCTGGTCGGGGCGGACCTCGGGCCGGACATACTCGGGCGAACCGAGCACGAGGGCCGCCGGCAGGGTCCCGTCGCGCAACAGCGACCGCGGCCCGTAGAGGTCGGCGAGGGTGCGGTCCAACAGCCGGGCGCGCTGGACGAGGCCGCGCTCCAGGCGCCGCCACTCCTCCTCGGCGAGGAGCACGGGCAACAGGTCGAGCCGCCAGGCGTGGCGACGATCGTCGGGGTCGGCGTAGACGTTGAACGCGATGCCGCTCTCGCGCAGCGCGCGGCGGGTGCTCTCGGCGGCGGCCTCGCGGCCCGCACGGCCCATCGCCGCGAGGCCGTCGAGGAAGGCCCGCCAAGCCGGCCGCACCGTACCGTCGGCGGCCAGCATCTCGTCGAAGCCGCCGCGCGGATAATCGCGCAGCAGGGCGAGGCGCTCGCGCTCGGCGGCGGGGTCGGTCGACAAGGGCGCCGGCACTCCGTGCGGGGCGGGCGGGAGGATGCCGCCGGGCGGCCTCGCCTGTCTACCGCCGCAGATCGAGGGTGTGCGGGAACTCGGGGTCGATCACCGGTGCCGGCGGGTCGATCTCGCCCATGCTGTGGCCGAGCCGCTCGAAGCGGGCGAGCCGGCGGCCCTCGGCCTCGAGCTCGTTGACCGGCAGGCTGTCGTAGTTGCGCCCGGCCGGGTGCATCACGTGGTAGGTGCAGCCGCCGAGCGAGCGGCGGTTCCAGCGATCGACGAGTTCGATGATCAAGGGGCTGTGCACCGGGATCGTCGGGTGCAGGCAGAAGGGCGGCTGCCAGGCGCGGAAGCGGACGCCCGCGACCTCGACCCCGCGGATCGCGGTCTCCTGCAAGGGCAGCGCACGGCGGTTGCAGCAAACGAGGAAGCGCTCGCCCTCGCGGCCGCGGACCTCGACCTGCAGCCGCTCGAGCGAGCTGTCGACGTAGCGGGCGGTGCCCCCGACCACCGCCTCCTCGCCGAGCACGTGCCAGGGCTCGAGGGCGGCGCGCAGCTCGATCTCGACGTCGCGGACCCGGACCTGGCCGTAGAGCGGGAAGCGGAACTCGAAATGCGGCAGGAACCAGGCCGGGTCCAAGGGGAAGCCGGCCTCGGCCAGGTCCTCGAGCACCCGCTCGAAGTCCTGCCAGACGTAATGCGGCAGCATGAAGCGGTCGTGCAGCGCGGTGCCCCAGCGCACCAGGCGGTGCCGGTAGGGCCGCTCCCAGAACCAGGCGATCAACGCGCGCAAGAGCAGCTGCTGGGCGAGGCTCATCCGGGCGTGCGGCGGCATCTCGAAGGCGCGGAACTCGACCAGCCCCAGGCGGCCGGTCGGGCTTCCCGGATCGTACAGCTTGTCGATGCAGATCTCGCTCCGGTGGGTGTTGCCGGTGACGTCGATCAAGAGGTTGCGGAACAGCCGATCGACGAGCCAGGGCGGCGGCGGCGGGCCGTCGCCCGGCAGGGGCACCTGGCGGAGTGCCACCTCGAGCTCGTAGAGCTGATCGTGGCGGGCCTCGTCGATCCGCGGGGCCTGCGAGGTCGGGCCGATGAAGAGCGAGGAGAACAGGTAGCTGAGCGAGGGGTGGTGCTGCCAGTAGGTGACGAGCGAGGCCAACAGGTCGGGCCGGCGCAGGAACGGGCTCTCGGCCGCGGACGGACCGCCCACCACGATGTGATTGCCGCCGCCGGTGCCGACCAGCCTGCCGTCGATCAGGAACTTGCAGCTGTCGAGCCGGGCCCGGCGGGCCTCCTCGTAGAGCGCTTCGGTGATCGCCACCTGCTCGCGCCAGCTCCGCGCCGGGTGGATGTTGACCTCGATCACCCCCGGGTCCGGGGTGACCTTGATCACGTTCAACCTCGGGTCCGGCGGCGGGGTGTAGCCCTCGATCCGGACCGGCTGGCCGAGCTCGGCCGCGGTCGTCTCGATCGTCGTGACGAGGTCGACGAAATCGTCGGCGCCGGTGAGCGGCGGCAAGAACACGTGGAGCATCCCCTCGCGCGGCTCGACCACGAGCGCGGTCCGCACCGGCGGGCCGCCGCCCGCGGCACCGAGCGGGGCCGGCTGCGGCCGGGCGAGGCGATCTTGCTGGACGGGGGGGCGGGCCGGCAGCGCGGCATGGGCGGCGAACGGGTCGAGCGGCACGACGTGCGGCCATTCCTCGGGCTCGAGCCAGGGCAGCGAGCCCAGGGGCAGGCGCAGGCCCGCGGGCGAGTCGCCGGGGATCAAGAACAGCCGGCCGCGGCGGGTGGTCCAGCGCTCGCTCTTCCAGCGGATCCGGCCGTCGCGGGCCTGCCAGGGCTGGAGCGGCAGGACGAAGGAGGTCGGCACGTCGAGGCCGCGGTCGAAGACCCGGGCGAGCCGCTGGCGCTCCATCGGATCGTCGAGCCGGTTGTCGAGCGGGTCGAGGTTCTCGGGGAGCTGGTGCTCGCGCAGGAGGAAATGGGCCGGGTCCTCGAAGGCCGGCAGGGCCGCCGCGGGATCGACCCCGAGCCGCTCGGCGAGGCCCCGGGCGAACCGCTCGGCCGCGGCGAGGTCGGCGCCGGTTCCCGCCCCTTCGCGGGCGATCAGCTCCGGCCGGCGCCACAAGGACACCCCGTCGGTCCGCCAATAGAGCGAGAAGGCCCAGCGCGGCAGCTGCTCGCCCGGGTACCATTTGCCCTGGCCGTGGTGGAGGAGCCCGCCCGGGGCGAAGCGCGCCATCAGCCGCCGGACGAGATCGTCGGCGCGGGCCCGCTTGGCGGGGCCGGTCGCCGCGGTGTTCCACTCCGGCGCGTCGCGCGCGTCGATGCCGACGAAGGTCGGCTCGCCGCCCATGGTGAGGCGGACGTCGCCGCGGTCGAGCGCGGCATCGACCCGCTCGCCGGCCGCCAGGATCGCCTGCCACTGCTCCTCGCCGTAGGGCTTGGTGACCCGCGGCTGCTCCCGGATCCGCCGCACCGCCATCGAGAAGGAGAACGCGACCTCGCACCGGTCGACGAAGCCGCTGATCGGCGCCGCGGTCTCCGGGTCGGGGGTGCAGGCGAGCGGCAGGTGCCCTTCACCGGCGAGCAGGCCCGAGGTCGGGTCGAAGCCGATCCAGCCGGCGCCGGGCAGATAGACCTCGGCCCAGGCGTGCAGGTCGGTGAAGTCGGCCTCGGGCCCCGAGGGACCGTCGAGCGCCTTCACGTCGGGGGCGAGCTGGATCAGGTAGCCCGAGACGAAGCGGGCGGCGAGCCCCAGATGGCGCAGGATCTGCACGAGCAGCCAGCTCGAGTCGCGGCAGGAGCCGGAGCCGAGGCCGAGCGTCTCCTCGGGGGTCTGCACGCCCGGCTCCATCCGGATGAGGTAGCGGATCTCGCGCGCGATCTGCCGGTTGAGCTCGACCAGGAAGGCGACCGTGCCGGTCCGCGCCCGCGGGATCGCGGCGATCCGCTCGCGCAAGAGCGGTCCCGCCGGGATCGTCTCGAGGTAGGGCTCGAGGTCCTTGTGCAGCTTGGGCTCGTAGACGAACGGCCAGTGCTCGGCGTTCGGCTCGACGAAGAAGTCGAAGGGGTTGAGTGCGGCCATCTCGACCACGAGGTCGACCTCGACCTCGAAATGGTCGGTCTTGTCGGGGAAGACGAAGCGCGCCTGCCAGTTGGCGTGCGGGTCCTGCTGCCAGTTGACGAAATGGCGGGTCGGGCGGACGGCGAGCGCGTAAGCGAGGACGCGGGTGCGGCAGTGCGGAGCGGGACGCAGCCGGACGAGTTGCGGCCCGAGGGTGACGAGCCGGTCGTAGCGATAGCTCGTCCGGTGGTGGAGGGCGACGTGCATGACCATGGGGCGGTGCGCTCCGTGCACGCTCGAGAGGCGGGACCAGCCCGGGAATTGGGCGGGCGCCGGGAGGGCCGCCGCGGGGAGGCGGCGGTGTCGTTCGGACCCGTACGCCCGCGAGCCCGGCGATGCAAAGAGCGCGCCGAACCTTCGCCGATCGGCTTCCGCGACGCGCCGGTCCGACGATCCGCGATGCGGCTGGTGCTGCCGACTGGAATCGAACCAGCGACCCCGTCCTTACCAAGGACGTGCTCTACCGACTGAGCTACGGCAGCGCGCGCGGCACGGGGGCCGCTTGTCGGCGGCGCAGCCATGCCATAAGCGGCTGGCCGTCGCAAGCGGCAGGGGTGAGCGAGGTGGCGGCGCCGGAGGAGCGGGACGGACCGGAAGCAGAGCCGGGCGAGGCGCGGCGATCCCCGCCGGGCCCGGCGGCCGAGCGGGCCGAACGCCTCGCTCGCGCGCTCCGCCAGAACCTGCGGCGGCGCAAGGAGCAGGCCCGCGCCCGCCGGGCGGCCGAACCCGAGGATTCGCCGCCCGCGCCGCCCGATCGTCCCTCGGGCCGCGGTTGAGGGGGACCTCTCGGCTGCTTACATGAGGATCGAGCGAAGCGAGGCGCCCGCCGACCATGGCCATCATGCCCGATCATTGGATCCGCCGGATGGCGGTCGACCACGGCATGATCGAGCCGTTCGTCGACCGCCAGACCCGTGAGGGCTGCATCAGCTTCGGCCTCTCCTCCTACGGCTACGACGCGCGCCTCGCCCCCGAGTTCAAGATCTTCACCAACGTCGACAACGCGCTCGTCGACCCCAAGGCGTTCTCCGCGCAGAGCTTCGTCGAGCGCGAGGGCCCCTCCTGCGTGGTCCCGCCGAACAGCTTCGCGCTCGCCCGGACGATCGAATATTTCCGCATCCCGCGCGACGTGCTCGTGATCTGCCTCGGCAAGAGCACCTATGCCCGCTGCGGGATCATCGTGAACGTCACCCCGCTCGAGCCCGAATGGGAAGGTCACGTGACCCTGGAGATCTCCAACACGACACCTTTGCCGGCCCGGGTCTACGCCAACGAGGGCATCTGCCAATTCCTCTTCTTGAAGGGTGACAGCCCGCCCGAGGTCTCCTACGCCGACCGCGGCGGCAAATACATGCGCCAGCGCGGCGTGACCCTGCCGCGCCTTTGAGCGGACCCCTGCGATGGACCGGCTGCTGATCACCGGAGGGGTGCCGCTCGAAGGCACGGTGTGGGTGAGCGGGGCCAAGAACGCGGCCCTGCCGTTGATCGCCGCATCGCTCCTCACCGACCGGCCGGTCGAGCTCGACCAGGTCCCGGAGCTCGTCGACGTCACCTCGATGCTCCGGCTCGTCCAGCGGATCGGCACCTCCGCGACTCATGTGGGCGGCGCGCCCGGCCGCATCCGCCTGCACACCCCCGAGCTCCTCTCGCACGAGGCGCCCTACGACCTCGTGCGCAAGATGCGCGCTTCGGTCCTGGTGCTCGGGCCGCTCCTCGCCCGCGCCGGAAGAGCGCGCGTCTCGCTCCCGGGCGGCTGCGCGATCGGCCCCCGCCCGATCGACCTCCACCTCAAGGGGCTCGAGCGGATGGGGGCACGGATCGAGCTGGTCGACGGCTATGTCGAGGCGCGCGCGCCCGAGGGGCTGCGCGGTGCCGAGATCGAGTTCCCGCAGCCCTCGGTCGGCGCCACCGAGAACCTGATGATGGCCGCCACCCTCGCCCGCGGGTCGAGCCGCATCGTCGGCGCCGCGCGCGAGCCCGAGATCGTCGATCTCTCGCTCCTCCTGCGCTCGATGGGGGCGCGGATCGAGGGGGCCGGGACGAGTGTGATCGAGATCGAGGGTGTCGCGCGGCTCGACGGCGCGCGCCATTCGATCATGCCGGACCGGATCGAGGCCGGCACCTACGCGATGGCGGCGGCGATCACCGGCGGCCGGCTCGAGGTCCGAAACGCCCCGCTCGAGCTTCTGGGTGCCGCCCGCGAGAAGCTGGTCGAGGCGGGGGTCGAGCTCGTCGAGACCGCCGACGGCTTCCTCGCCCGACGGGCGAACGGCATCCTCGAGGGTGTGGACGTCATGACCCGGCCCTACCCGGGCTTCGCCACCGATCTCCAGGCCCAGTTCATGGCGCTCATGAGCGTGGCCCGCGGTGCCGCCATGGTCACCGAGACGATCTTCGAGAACCGCTTCATGCACGTGCCCGAGCTCGTGCGGCTGGGTGCCCGGATCACCGTGCACGGCGGCTCGGCGCTGGTGCGCGGGGTCGAGCGGCTCAAGGGCGCCCCGGTGATGGCCACCGACCTGCGCGCTTCGGTCTCGCTCGTGCTCGCCGCCCTGGCGGCCGAGGGCCGGACCGAGATCAACCGGATCTACCATCTCGACCGCGGCTACGAGCACCTCGAGAAGAAGCTCGCCGCGGTCGGCGCCCGCATCGAGCGGGTGCCGTGAGCAGCGGGAGGAACCGATGAGCCACGAACGGCTGCGCCTCAAGGCGGCCGATCCGCAGGACCTCGCGGTGATCGCCGCCTGCCTGCAGGACGCCCGGATCCCGCTCCGGGAGATGGCCTTCATGCCGGGCGAGCGGCGTTTCGCGGCCGCCTTCGTCCGCTACCGGCGCGAGCTGTTGGCCGATCCCACGAGCTGCGTGGGCCTCACCGAATGCCCCTCGGCGCTGGTCTTCGAAGGAGTCGCGGAGGTCAAGTATCGCGGGCTCGACCCGAACGATCTCGACCGCGAGCTCTGCCTCCTCACGATCGCCACCGAACCCGGCCGCCGGCACCTCATCCACATCGACCTGGTCTTCGAGGGCGACGTGTGGATCCAGCTCAGGACCGACGCGATCCGGTGCCGGCTCGAGGATTTCGGCGAGGCGGTACCCTGCCGGCGCACGCCCTGCGACCATTTCGCCCAGGCGAGTTACGCCGAGCTGGCCGGCGATGCCGCTCCGGCTTGACGCGCGCTCGCCGGACTTCGCCGAGGCGTTCGCCCGGCTGGTCGAGGCGCGCCGCGAGGAGACCGCCGACGTCCGGGCGGCGGTCGGCGAGATCCTGACTCGGGTGCGCGAAGAGGGCGATCGGGCGCTGCTCGAGCTCACCCGGCGCTTCGACCGACTCGAGGCGCCGAACGTCGCCGCCCTCGCCCTCGACCGGGCGACGCTCGAGCGGGCCCGCGCCGGCATCGCGCCCGAGCTGCGCGCCGCCCTCGAGCTCGCCGCCGAGCGGATCCGCGCCTTCCACGCCCGGCAGATGCCGGCCGACCTCGCTTGGACCGACCCGCTCGGTGTGCGGCTCGGCCTGCGCTGGCAGCCGATCGACTCGGTCGGCCTCTACGTGCCGGGCGGCACCGCCGCCTACCCCTCTTCGGTCCTCATGAACGCGATCCCGGCCAAGGTCGCGGGCTGCCGACGGCTCGTGGTGACCGTGCCGACCCCCGAGGGGCGGCCGAACGAGGCGGTCCTCGCCGCCGCGGCGATCGCGGGCGTCGACGAGGTCTGGCGGATCGGCGGGGCGCAGGCGATCGCAGCGCTCGCCTGGGGCACGGCGACGATCGCCCCGGTCGACAAGATCGTGGGCCCGGGCAATGTCTGGGTGGCGGAAGCGAAGCGGCAGGTCTACGGCCGGGTCGGCATCGACATGATCGCCGGTCCCTCCGAGGTCGTGATCGTCGCCGATCGGACCGCCGAGCCGCGCTGGGTCGCAGCCGATCTGTTGGCCCAGGCCGAGCACGACGAGCGGGCGCAGTCGATCCTGATCACCGACGATACCGAGCTCGCCGCCGCCGTCGAGCGGGCGGTCGAGGAGCTGCTCGCGGGCGCGCCGCGCGATGCGATCGCCCGGGCCTCCTGGCGCGAGCAGGGTGCGATCCTGCTGCTGCCCGACCTCGAGGAGGCGCCGGCCTTGGTGGACCGGCTCGCCCCCGAGCATCTCCAGCTCGTGGTCGCGGATCCTGCGGCCATGGCCGCGCGGATCCGCCGCGCGGGGGCGATCTTCTTGGGCGGCCACACGCCCGAGGTGATCGGCGATTACGTGGGCGGGCCGAACCACGTCCTGCCGACGGGGCGGACCGCCCGGTTCGCCTCGGGCCTCTCGGTGTTCGACTTCCTCACCCGCACGACGATCCTCGGCTGCGACGCCCGCTCGCTCTCCGCCCTCGGTCCCGCGGCGGTGGCGCTCGCCCGCGCCGAGGGCCTGGCGGCGCACGCCGCGGCGGTCGAGCTCCGGCTCGGAGCCGCGGGTTGACGCGGCCGCGCGACATCGTCGCGATCGAGCTCGACGCCAAGAGCATCGTCCGCTGGTCGCCCGAGGTCGAGCACGAGCGGGCGGTGGCGGTCTTCGACCTGCTCGAGGGCAACCGGTTCCGGCTGCGCGAGGGACCGGCCGGGCCCTATCGCCTCGTCCTCGGCCTGCGCGACGGCACGCTCGTGTTCACGCTCGCGCCGGAGGGATCCGGCGAGCGGCTCGAGATCGAGCTTCCGGTGCGCCCGCTGCGGCGTGTCATCAAAGATTATTTCTTGATCTGCGACAGCTATTTCCAGGCCATCAAGGGGGCCACGCCGTCGAAGATCGAGACGATCGACATGGCGCGGCGCGGGGTCCACGACGAGGGAGCCGGGCTGTTGCGCGAGGCGCTCGAGGCGCGGGTCGAGCTCGACCACGAGACCGCCCGGCGGCTCTTCACCCTCGTCTGCGTCCTGCACATCCGTGGCTGAGTCCGGCCCCTCGCGATGGCCGAGCTCCCGGGTAGCGTGTTGTTCGCCTGCTCGATGAACGCGATCCGCTCGCCGATGGCGGAGGCGATCCTCAAGTCCCTGCACGTCAAGCGGATGTTCGTCGACAGCGTGGGCGTGCGCAAGGGCGAGGTCGACCCGCTCGCGGTCGAGGTGCTCGACGAGATCGGGATCGACCTCTCGCGGCATCGGCCCAAGACCTTCGAGCAGCTCGAGGACGGCTTTTTCGATCTCATCGTCACCCTCTCGCCCGAGGCGCACCACCGGGCCCTCGAGCTCACCCGCGAGATGGCCTGCGAGGTCGAGTTCTGGCGGGTGCCCGACCCGAGCCTCGTCGAGGGCAGCCGCGAGCAGCGGCTCGAGGCCTACCGAGCGCTGCGCGATCTGCTCGTCGAGCGGATCCGCGCCCGCTTCCCGCCGCCCGCGGGGCCGAGCCTATGAGGCGCGCACGCTCGGCCGCCGGTCACGGCCGGACCCGCCCGGGGAACGGTCGACGGGCTGGCCCGCGAGCCAGCGGCCGACCGTCTCGGCCACGGTCACCCCGAACAACCGGGCGAGGTCGATCAGGCCTTGGGCGCTGAAGGCGGCCACGCCGGGCCCGCCGACGTAGCGCTGGCGGCCGACGAAGCGCTGCAGCACGCTGCCGTCCGGGCCCACGAGTTCGAACCGGCCGGCGATCGTCCGCGCCGCCTCGGCGGCCACCGGCACGAAGGGATCGCTGTCGTCGGTGAGCTCGCCCCTCAAGAGGAGGGCGTCGGCGGGTCGCGGCTCGGGGACCCCGTCGAGCGCCTCGACCACGCCCGGAAGCGTCCGCAGCCGGTCGACCAGGGCGGCGCGGAAGATCGGCAGGACCGGATCGAGGTTGCGGCTGCGCGTCGGGGTCGGGCCCAGATGGACCCGGCGGAACCGGTCGCCGGGCCGCGGGGCAGGCGGTGGCGGGCCGGCGCAGCCGATCGGCTGGGCGAGCAGGCCGGCGAGCAGCAGACGGCGGCCGATGGCCGCGCCGGAAGGGGCCTCGGCGGCACCTTCCCGCCTTGACCTGTGGCCGCGGCATCCCCATGAACTGAGTGCCGCCGTGCCCGGCGGCGCGTTTCTTTCGGGAGCCCGAATGGCGAAAGAGGACCTGATCGAGTTCAGTGGCACCGTGACCGAGGTCCTGCCCAACGCGATGTTCCGCGTCAAGCTCGACAACGACCACGAGATCCTGGCGCACACCTCGGGGCGGATGCGCAAGAATCGGATCCGCGTGCTCGCCGGTGACAAGGTCACCGTCGAAATGACTCCTTACGATCTCAGCCGCGGACGGATCACCTATCGCTTCAAGTGAGCCCAGCGAGCCGGGCGGCCGCCCGCCCTTGGTGCTCGCCTCCTCCTCGCCCCGGCGCCTGGCGCTCCTGCGGCAGGTCGGCATCGAGCCCGACCTCGTCGAAGCCCCCGAGGTCGACGAGACGCCGCGGCCGCGCGAGCTGCCGCGCGGCTACGCGCTGCGCTTGGCCCGCGCCAAGGCCGAGGCGGTCCGCGACCGACTCGCCGGGCGACCGGCCTGGATCCTCGCCGCCGACACGGTGGTCGCCTGCGGCCGGCGGATCCTGCCCAAGCCCGAGGACCGGGCGACCGCCGCCGCTTGCCTCGATCTCTTGTCGGGCCGGCGCCACCGGGTGCTGGGCGGGGTCTGCGTGCTCGCCCCGGACGGCCGCTCGGCCGAGCGGCTCGTCACCACGATCGTGCGGGTGAAGCGGCTGTCGTCCGAGGAGCGCGAGCGCTACCTCGCGAGCGGGGAGTGGCGGGGCAAGGCCGGCGGCTACGCGATCCAGGGCCGGGCCGCGCTCTTCGTGCCGGCGATCAACGGCTCCTATGCGAACGTCGTGGGCCTGCCGCTGGTCGAGGCGATGGCCCTCCTCCAGGGACTCGGTTGGCGATGGCCCGCGTGAACCGGCTCGTGATCGAGGCCACCGGCTTCGGGGTGCGCGGCGCGCTCCTCGACGGCGACCGGCTGATCGAGGTCCAGGACGTCGACGCGGTCGGCGAGCAGGTCGCCGAAAGCTTCTTCCTCGGCCGGGTGAGCGCGGTCGACCGGCAGCTCAACGCGGCGTTCCTCGACATCGGCCTCGACCGGCCGGCGATGCTCGCCGCCAAGGATGCACGCTTCGGCGCCGGTGTGGCCGAGCGCCTGCCGATCGGTCGGCTCGTGCGCGAGGGCGAGCGACTCCTCGTCCAGGGCGTGCGCGAGGCGGCCGAGGACAAGGGCGCCCGGGTCACGACCGACCTCAAGCTCCTGGGGTTTCATCTGCTCTGGCGGCCGCACGGGCTCGCCCCCGAGACCGGGCCCGCGCGGGGGGCCGAGCGGGAGGCGCTGCGGCTGCGGGGCGAGACCTTGTTTCACGGCCGCGGCGTGACCTTGCGGCGCCACGCGGCGCGGGTCGAAGATTCGGTGTTGCGGGCCGAGCTCGAGCGCCTCGAGGCACGTTGGCGGGCGCTCCGCGCGGAAGCCGAGGCGCGGCGGCGGCCCGGTCGGCTCGCGGTCGACGAGCACCCGCTCGAGCGGCTCCTGCGCAACCTGCTCGACCCCGAGCTGCGCCGGGTCGAGGTGGCCGACCCCGAGCTCGCCGCCCGTGCCCGCGCTCTGCTCGAGGGCCCGCTCGCGGCGCACGGGATCGAGCTCGTCCGGCTCGACCCGAAGGAGAGCGCCTTCGCCCAGACCGGGGTCGAGGGCGAGCTCGAACGGGCGCTCGGCCGCGAGATCGCGCTGCCCGGCGGCGGCCGGCTGATCGTCGAGCCGACCGCTGCACTCGTGGCGATCGACGTCGACGGCGGCGGCCGCGCCCCGCTCGAGGTCGATCTCGCCGCCGCTGCCGAGATCGCCCGCATCCTGCGGCTGCGCAATCTGGGCGGGACGATCGTCGTCGACTTCGTCGATCTCCTCGACCGGCGCGAGCGGCAGCGGCTCGAACAGGCCCTCGCCAAGGCCTTCCGCGACGATCCCGCCCCCGTCCAGATCCACCCGATGACCGCCTCGGGACTGGTCGAGATCGGCCGGGCGCGGCGCGGCCGCCCGCTCGATCAGCTGCTCTTGCGCCCCTGCCCCGCCTGCGCCGGCAGCGGCCGGGTCCGCTCGCTCCGCGCCGCCGCCGAGGCGCTCTTGGGTGCGCTCCGCCGGCGACCGGCCGCGGGGGTACGCCTCGCCCCCGACCTCGCCCGCTGGCTCGAGGGCGAAGGGGCCGAGGCTTGGCGCCCGGCCGCGGCCGCACTCGCGGTCCGGGTCGACCCGACGCTCGAGCCCGGCGCGTTCCTGCTCGAGGGGAGCGATGGACGGCCCGCTTGAGCCGCGGCCCGCGCGGCCGCGTCGCTGCCCCCGCTGCGGCCGACCGAGCGTCGAGCGGTTTCGGCCGTTCTGCTCCGCCAGCTGCCGCGACCGCGACCTCCTCGACTGGCTCGACGGGCGCTACGCCCTCCCGGCGGTCGAGAGCGAGCAGGAGGAGGCAGCCGAGCCGAGAAGGGGCGGGCCGTCCCGGGAAACCGCGACCGGCGAAGATTGAGGGCCGCGCGCAACCGGCTCAGGGCCGGAAGGCGCCCGCGAGGGCTCGGAAATGGCGCAGCCGCTGCTCGTTCATGGTCCTGAGCGCCAGGGCCCAGCGCTCGTCGCCGCCGCCCAGGAGCTGCAGCTCGAGCAGCAGGCCGAAGCCGCCGGCGGTGAACCGGCAGCTCATGACGTGGCGGCCATCGGGGCGGAGCTGCGGGTTCTCGCACGCGGCGAGGGCCAGTTTGCCGAGCCGATCGACGGCGCCCAGCAAGGTTTCGACCGCAGCCCGCACCGTCTCGCCGGCCAAGGGGCTGTCCGGATCGTCGACCAGCCGGCGCAGAGCCGCGGCGAAGCCCGCGGTGTCGAGCGTCATCTGCCGCTCGAGCCAGGCCGCGGGGTCGCTCCAGGCGAGCGCGTCCGCGGGCGCGGCGCGGTCGAGCCTGCGCAGGGTGAGCCGGCTCAGTGTACCGAAGCCACCTTCCGCCGGGCGGATCACCACCCCAACCGTCTCGCCCCCGGCCGGCTCGCAGACCAAGCCGAGCTCGGGCGGGATCGAGAAGGCGGCGCAGAGGGCCGCCGGGTCGGTCGACCGCTGGGCCGCGGCCTCGGCCGCGAGCGCGACCGCCGCGAGCAGCCCGAGCGCCACGGCCCACGCGCCGCCGATCCGCCCGCCCCGTCGCTCCGCCACGGCCGCCTCCCTCACGCCTCGACCACCCGGCCCATCAGCTGGCGCAGATATTGGCGCCCCTGCTGGGAGACCCGGTAGCGGCCCCGCTGGTGGACGAACACGCGCTTGGCGAGCTGGGCCTGCTTCACGCACTGCGACGGGTTGCCGACCTTGAAGCCGTGCTCGACCAGCCGGCGGCTCGCCTCGGCGGTGGCGAAGCACTCGTCACCGCTGCGTCGCTGCACCCAATAGCCGGCGGCGAGCATCCGGTCGACGTCGGTGGCACTCGCCGGGAGGTGGCTGATGAAGGCACCGAAACTGTCCTCGGGCGAATCGGCGGGGGAGCTCGCCGCCGCGGGTGCCGGGCCGCCGAGTGCGGCCAACAGGCGCTCGAGCCGCTCGCCGTAGCTTTCGACGAAGTCGCGCGGGCCCTCGATCTCGAGCTCGCGTTGAGCGAGATTGATGCGGATGCGCGCGCGCTCGTCCATCCTCGCCGCCCGACGGGACCGGGAGCGAGGCTAATCCTGGGCGGGCGGATCAGCAACCATCAGCGCTCGGCGGGCTCGGCGAGCAGCCGGGCGAGTGCGGCGCGCAAGGCCGTGGGGATCGGCACCGGCCGCTGGCTCGCCCGGTCGACGAAGACGTGGACGAAATGACCGTCGGCCGCGGCCGAGTCCTCGCCCGCGCGGAAGATCCCGATCTCGTAGCGACACGAGCTCGTGCCGAGATGGGCGACCACGAGCCCGGCCTCGAGCCGGTCGGGGAAGGCCAAGGCGCGGTGGAAGCGGCAGCCCGTGTCGACCGCGAAGCCCACCACCGGCGAGCGCCAGGGGTCGAGCCCGCCCTCGCGCATCAAATAATGGGCGATCGCCGTGTCGAAATAGCTGTAATAGACCACGTTGTTGACGTGGCCGTAGACGTCCATGTCCATCCAGCGCGTCTCGAGCGGGACGTGCCAGCGGTAAGCGCTGCGCGTGGTCGGGGGGCGACGGCTCAAGGGGGAGGCCTCCGCGAGGGTCGGGAGCGGCTCAGCCGGCGAAACGACGTTCGATCGCCGCGAGCAGCGGCCGGAGCGCCGTGGCCTCACCGCCGCGCGGCCGACCCGGCCGGCTCTCGTCGTTCCAGCCGAAAATGTCGAGATGCGCCCAGGCGCGGGTCTCGACCACGAACTCTTTGAGGAAAAGGGCCGCGGTGATCGCGCCGGCGAAGTTCTTCTGGCCGGTGTTGTTGATGTCGGCGAGCGGGCTCTTGAGGTAGCTGCGGTAGGGGCCGTGCAGGGGCAGCCGCCAGAGCGGCTCGGCGGTCCGCTCGCCGGCCTCGAGCAGCTCACGGGCGAGCCCGTCGTCGGGGGTGAAGAGCGCCGGCAGCTCCGGGCCGAGCGCCACCCGCGCCGCCCCCGTCAAGGTGGCGGCGTCGATCAGCAGGTCGGGCCGCTCGCGGTCCGCCTCGACCAGGGCGTCGGCCAGGATCAACCGGCCCTCGGCGTCGGTGTTGCCGATCTCGACGGTGAGGCCCTTGCGCGAGCGGAGCACGTCGCCGGGCCGGAAGGCGCGGCCGCCGACCGCGTTCTCCACGGCCGGGATCAGCACCCGCAGGCGCACCGACAAGCCGAGGCCGGTGATCGCCTTGGCCAGCCCGAGCATCAACGCCGCGCCGGCCATGTCCTTCTTCATGAGCAGCATGGCCGAGGAGGGCTTGATGTCGAGCCCGCCCGTGTCGAAGCAGACGCCCTTGCCGACGAGCGTGAGCTTGGGGGCCCCGGGCTCGCCCCACACGAGCTCGATCAGTCG
>JAILZQ010000217.1 GCA_023512415.1 Geminicoccaceae bacterium
GCTCAAGCTCGTGCGGAGCGGGGACGACGAGCGGTTGCGCGACCGCCTCGCCCAGGCGGGCCTGCGCGCACCACAGGCCCGCCCGCTCTTCCTCCTCGCCAAGCTCGCGGGGCCGATCCTCGCCGGCCTCTCGGCCCTCGTGCTCGTCTACGGCGCCGACTTCGCCGGCAAGAACCCGGCGAGCCGACTGCTCGCGCTCGTGGGTGCGGTGCTCGCCGGCTTCTACCTCCCCGAGCTCTGGCTCTCGAACCGCATCGCCAAGCGCCGCCAGGCCCTCCAGCGGGCCCTGCCCGACGGGCTCGACCTGCTCGTGGTGTGCGCCGAAGCGGGCCTCTCCCTCGACGTGGCGCTCAACCGCGTGGCCGAGGAGATGGCCGAGACGGCACCGGAGCTCGCCGAAGAGTTCGGGCTCACCGCGGTCGAGCTCAACTTCCTGCCCGAGCGGCGCCAGGCGCTGCTCAATCTCGGCCGACGGGTCGACCTGCCGGCCATGCGCGGGGTGGTCAACACGCTCGTCCAGACCGAGAAGTACGGCACCCCGCTCTCCCAGTCGCTGCGCGTGCTCTCCGCCGAGTTCCGCGAGCAGCGGATGCTCAAGGCCGAGGAGAAGGCGGCGCGGCTGCCGGCGACGCTCACCGTGCCGATGATCGTCTTCATCCTGCCGACCCTGTTCATCGTGCTGATCGGCCCGGCGATCCTCGACGTGTACGACAATCTGATCCGCAAGTGAGCGGCCGGACCGCTCGTTGCCGGCCGTGCGGGGGCCCCCTCGATCGCGCGCCGTCTTCGAAGGGCGGGGTCCGCGTCGCGCCGGCGCGGGTTCCGCCCGCGCGCGGCCGTTTCAGTCGAGCCCGAGGGCGCGGCGGACGAGATCGTTGACCAGCGCCGGGTTGGCCTTGCCGCCGGTCGCCTTCATGACTTGTCCGACGAACCAGCCCACGACCTTGGGGTTCTTCTTGGCGTTCTCGACCTGCTGGGGGTTGTCGGCCACGAGCCGGGCCACGACCGGCTCGATCGCGCCCGCATCGGCCACCTGGCGCAACCCCTCGGCCTCGACGATCGCCCGCGGTCGCCGGCCGCTCTCGAAGGCCTTCTGGAACACCTCTTTGGCGATCTTGCCCGAGATCGTGCCCTCGGCGAGGAGGTCGAGGAGCTCGCCCAGCGCCTCGGGGGGCAGCGGGCAGGCCTCGATCTCGAGCCCGCGCCGCGCGAGCGCCCCGAACAATTCGTTGATCACCCAATTGGCCGCCGCCTTGCCGTCGCGGCCGGCCGCCACCCGCTCGAAATAGTCGGCCGCCGCCCGTTCCGCGACGAGCACCCCGGCATCGTAGGCCGAGAGCCCGTACTCGCGCACGAACCGCGCCTTCTTGGCGTCGGGCAGTTCGGGCAGTTCGGCGCGCAGTCGGGCGATCAGCTCCTCCTCGAGCTCGAGCGGCAAGAGATCCGGGTCGGGGAAGTAGCGATAATCGTGCGCTTCCTCCTTGCCGCGCATCGAGCGCGTCTCGCCCTTCGCCGCATCGAACAGCCGGGTCTCCTGCTCGACCACGCCTCCCGCTTCGAGCAGGTCGACCTGGCGCTTCGCTTCGTACTCGATCGCCTTGGCGACGAAGCGCATGGAATTGACGTTCTTGATCTCGCAGCGCGTGCCGAACCGGGTCTCACCCACCCGGCGGACCGAGACGTTGGCGTCGCAGCGCAGCGAGCCCTCCTCCATGTTGCCGTCGCAGGTGCCGATGTAGCGGAGGATCGAGCGCAGTTTCTTGAGGTAGAGGACGGCCTCTTCGGGGGCGCGGATGTCCGGTTCGGAGACGATCTCCATGAGCGCCACGCCGCACCGGTTGAGGTCGATGAGCGTGACACCCTCGCGCGCGCCGTGGAGCGACTTGCCGGCGTCCTGCTCGAGATGGAGCCGGGTGATGCCGATCGCCCGCGTCGTCCCGTCCGGCAGATCGATCGAGATCCGGCCTTTGCCGACGATCGGTGCTTGGTACTGGCTGATCTGGTAGCCCTGCGGCAGGTCGGGGTAGAAATAGTTCTTGCGCTCGAAGATCGAGAGCCGGTTGATCTCGGCCTCGAGCGCGAGCCCGGTCTTGACCGCCTGCTCGACGCAGAAACCGTTCAAGACCGGCAGCATGCCGGGCATGCCGGCGTCGACCGGCGAGACCTGGGTGTTGGGCTCGGCACCGAAGGCCGTCGCGGCGGCGCTGAACAGCTTGGCCTTCGAGATCACCTGGGCGTGGACCTCGAGGCCGCAGACCAGCTCCCACTCGCCCGTCCGGCCGCGGATCGTCCAGCCCATCGCTCAGGCCTCCGGAGCACCGGGCGGCAGCGCCCGGAAGGCCGCCGCCTCCTCGAGCGCCCGGGCGACGTCGAGGATCGTCGCCTCGTCCCACGGCCGGCCGATCACCTGCAGGCCCAGGGGCAGGCCCGAGGCCGAAACCCCCGCCGGCACCGAGATCCCCGGTAGCCCGGCAAGATTCACGGTCACGGTGAACACGTCGTTCAGGTACATCGAGACGGGGTCGTCGCTCTTCTCGCCGATCGCGAAGGCGGCGGATGGGGCGGTCGGTGTGAGGAGCGCGTCGCAGCGGGTGAACGCCGCCTCGAAGTCCTGGACGATCTTGCGCCGCACCTTCTGCGCCTTGAGGTAATAGGCGTCGTAATAGCCGGCCGAGAGCACGTAGGTGCCGATCAGGATCCGCCTGCGGACCTCCGCCCCGAAGCCCGCGCCGCGCGTCCGCTTGTAGGTGTCCACCAGATCGCGCCCCGGCACCCTGAGGCCGTAGCGCATGCCGTCGTAGCGGGCGAGGTTGGAGGAGGCCTCGGCCGGTGCGACGATGTAGTAGGTCGGCAAGGCGTAGCGGGTGTGCGGCAAGGAGACCTCGACGAGCTCGGCACCTTGCGCGCGCAGCCAGTCCGCGCCCTTGGCCCAGAGCGCCTCGATCTCGGCGGGCATGCCGTCGAGCCGGTACTCCCGCGGGATCCCGATCCGCAGCCCCTTCACCCGACCGGAGAGGCCGCCGCTCCAGTCCGGCACCGGGAGATCGGCCGAGGTGCCGTCCTTCGGGTCGAAGCCGGCCATCGCTTGCAACAGGAGGGCCGCGTCCTCGACCGAGCGGGCGAAGGCGCCGGCCTGGTCCAGCGAGCTCGCGAAGGCGACGATCCCGAAGCGCGAGCAGCGGCCGTAGGTCGGCTTGATCCCGACGATCCCGCAGAAGCTCGCGGGCTGGCGGATCGAGCCGCCGGTGTCGGTGCCGGTCGCGGCCGGGCAGAGGAAGCCCGCCACCGCGGCGGCCGAGCCGCCCGAACTCCCGCCCGGGACGAGCGGCGGCTCGCGCCCGGGCGGGGTCCAGGGGTTGATCACCGGGCCGAAGGCCGAGGTCGTGTTCGACGAGCCCATCGCGAACTCGTCGAGGTTGGTCTTGCCGAGCAGGACCGCGCCTTCCGCCCAGAGCCTGGCGGTCACCGTCGATTCGTAGGGCGGGACGAAATTCGCGAGGATCTTCGAGCCGGCGGTGGTCCGCACGCCCGCGGTGCAGAACAGGTCCTTGACCGCGACCGGCAGGCCCTCGAGCAGGCCGCCCGCGCCGCGCGCGAGACGCGCGTCGGCCGCCTCGGCCATGGCGAGCGCCCGATCGGGCGTTTCGGTGATGAAGGCGTTCAGATGGCGGCCGCGCTCCATCGCCTCGAGGCAGGCGCGGGTGAGCTCGACCGCCGAGATCTCGCGCCGGCGCAGCCGCGCGCGCGCCTCGACCAGGCCGAGCCGCGCGAGCTCGCTCATTCGACCACCCGCGGGACGACGAAGAAGCCGTCCTCCCGCTCGGGGGCGTTGGCGAGGATCGCCTCGCGGCAGTTCCCGTCGGCGACCTCGTCGGGCCGCCAGGCGCGGCGGATCGGGTGGACGCTGCGCAACGGCTCGACGCCCTCGGTGTCGACCTCGGCGAGCTGCTCGACCCAGGAAAGGATGCCGGCGAGCTCGGCCACGAGCGGCTCGAGCTGCTCCTCGGGCACGGCGATGCGGGCGAGATCGGCCACCCGTGCCACGGTGGCCCTGTCGAGGGACATGGTCGGGAACCTCGTCGCGGCGGCCGGGCTAGCCGGCGGCGTGGCGGCAGAGCTACACGGGCCGCCCGGCGGTGGCAACCGGCGGCGGCTCGCCGCCTTCCCCGGTCGGCCGCGCGCCGCGTCGCGCCCGCTCCCGGGTCCGGCGGATGCTGGCGACGATCCCGCTCACCTCCTCGGGTGGCAAGGGCGGCCGGCAGCGGCCGAGGTTCCAGCCCTGCAAGAGTTCCTCGACCACCCCGGGCTCGAGCCCGTGGTGGAGGAGGAGGCCGGCGAGCGAGGCGAGCCGGGTGTTGCGCTCGCCTTCCCGGAGCCCCTCGCGCAACAGCCGCCGCCACCAGCCGATCGGGTGGCCGGGGCGCCGGCGGGCCTCGGCGAGCAGCGCGGCGAGCCAGCCGGGCAGCGGTGCCGGCGGCCGGTCGGCCTCGCCCTCGAAGCGGTAGGGCCGGCCCGAGGGGTGGATCGAGGGCGGGGCGACCACGTAGCCGCCGTCGCCGCGCACGTCGAGCCCCGGCCGGAGCCCGACCGCGCAGGGCACGGGCTCCCCCGGATGGGCGAAATAGAGGTGCCGGCCGCCGCCGCCCGTGCGCACCGAAAGCGTCGCCGGCAGCCGGCCGAAGGTCGCCTCGAGGGCCGCGAGGCTCGCTTCACCACCCTTCTCCGGGTCGACGTCGAGCACGACGAGCCCGGAGACCGCACCGGTCACGATCCCGACATTGGCCTCCGGCCAGCGGGCCCGCCAGAGGGTCAGCTCCGCCGGCAGGGGCGGGCGGTGCCGGTAGGGCTCCCAGGGCAGAAGCGGGCGCTTGTCGCGCGGCACGAGCGGGATCGGCGACCAGCCGCGGGCGAGAAACGCCGCAGCGGCCGCGGCGAACGGCCCCGGACGGATCGTGCCCGACTACGGGGTCGAGTTCACCGGTCTCACGGTCCACGACACGGGGGAGTACCCCGTGGAAGTGGGG
>JAILZQ010000218.1 GCA_023512415.1 Geminicoccaceae bacterium
GTATGCAGCAAGCCGGCTCTCGGCAGGCCCTTCGGAGGATGCGCCGCATTCGGGAGCACCATCATCGAGCTGCCAGTGTACCATCCTGAGCGAGCGGTTGCACCGGCGCACCAGTGCAGGTCGTGCAGGTGCCGGTGTCGACGTCCCGGCTCGTCCGGCAGCGCTTCTGCCGCTCTGGTACAATGCGTGCGGCGGGTACGAGACCCGGCCGGGGAGCGCAAGGATGGCGACAGTAACAGCAATGCAGCGCGGTGGCCCGGCAGGGCCACGGTTAAGCCTGGCCGCGCTCTTCAGCACGTCGCTGCTGGTCGGCTACTCAGGCGCCATGATGCCGGGGCCGCTGCTGGCCGTCTGCATCGCCGAGGCCGCGCAGCGCGGCGTAGTAAGCGAGGGTGGAGCGGACGTCCTTGTCGTCGAGATCGAGCTTCAACAACGCCTCGGCCGCCCGCAGGTTACCCTCGAGTGCGTAGGCGGCGGCCAGATTGTGGCGGGCGCGCGGCGTTTCCTGCGGCCCCCGGGTGAGCGGCTCGAGCTCGCCGATCGCCTCGCCGTAGCGGCCGGAAAGCGCGAGCGAGAGCCCGAGATTGTTGCGCAGCGAAGGGTTCTCCGGCCAGCGCGCGAGGCCCGAACGATAGACCGACTGGGCCTCCTCGTGGCGGCCCAGCTGGTCGAGGGCCACGCCCCTGGCGTTGACGAGGCGGGGATCGTCGGGCGCGCGCGCGAGCGCCTGGTCGAGCGCGGCGAGTGCGGCGTCCGGCCGGCCGATCGCCAGCAGCGCTCGGGCCAGCCCGCGGCTCGCCTCGGGCTCGCCCGGATCGGCTGCGAGGACCCGGCGGAAGGCATCGATCGCCTCCTGCCAGCGACCGCTGCGCAGCAGCGCCTCGCCGAGCCGGCGGGCGGCCACGCGATCGTTCGGCTCCGACACCAGGACCCGGGCGTAGAGGTTGGCGGCGGTCGCCGGATCACCGGCAGCGGCGGCGGCGTCGGCCATGCGCAGGAGGCGCGCGGTCTGGCCGGCACCGGGGCCGGCTTCGGCCTCGACGATCCGGCCCTCGCCCGTCAGGCGCGTGCAGCCGCCCGCTGCGAGGAGGGCGGCCAGGAGCAGGGCGGGGGCGAGCCGGGCGGGCATGGACGAGCGGGTCAAGGCTGCGACCTCCACGGGATTCCGCCCGCGCACCTTGCCACCCACACCTGAACGTTCGGTTAACGCCGTTGCTCAGCTCTCGGTGATCTTGCCGAGCAGCACCGGGCGGTCCGCACCGGTCACCTCGGGCAGCCCGGCCGGGATCCCGTCGAGCCGCGCCGAGGCAAGGAGGGCGAAGGCGATCGGTTCCTTGAGCCCGGCCGGCAGGCCCAGGACGTCGCTCGCCACGACCGGGAGTGGGGCGAGCGCGGCGGCCAACCGGCGCATCAGCTCGGGGTTGCACACCCCGCCGCCGCTCGCGACCAGGACCGCCGGTCGGTAGGCCGCGGGGACCCGCCGGGCGATCGCCCGCGCCACGGCCTCGACCGTGAAGGCGGTGGCGGTGGCGAGGAGATCGCACCAGGCCTGCGCGTCGGCCGGCCGCACCCGGGCCAGGAGCGCCTCGACGAAGGCCGCGCCGAACTGCTCGCGGCCGAGCGAGAGCGGCGGCTCGCGGGCGAGCCGGGGATCGGCCGACAGCTCCTCGAGCAGCTCCCGGTCGGCCCGGCCGGCGGCGGCAATCCGGCCGTCGAGATCGCAGGCGAGCCGGCCGCCGCTCGCGCGCCGGGCGAGCTCGTCGATCACCATGTTGCCCGGACCGCAGTCGAAGCCCAGGACCGGCAAGCCGCTCTCGGCCGGCGGCAGAACACTCAGGTTGGCGATCCCGCCGAGGTTGAGGGTGAGCACTCCCTCCCCCGGCCGCTCGAGCAGCCAGCGATCGACCACCGGGACGAGCGGCGCACCGCAGCCGCCGGCGGCCACGTCGTTGCGGCGGAAGTCGCTCACGACCGGGCAGCGGAGCCGTTCGGCGAGGAACGCCGGCTCGCCGAGCTGGCAGGTGATCACCCCGTGCTCGTGGAACACGGTCTGGCCATGGCTACCGACGAGGTCGGGCAGGTAGCCGCTCGATCGGGCGAGCCGCTCGAGCGCGTCGGCGAACCAGAGGCCGAGTGCCCGGTCGAGCCGACAGGCCTCGGCCAGCGACAGGGCACCTTGCGGCTCGAGGGCCGAGCGCAAGGCGCTCGGCATCGGTTCGTGGGCGTGCGCCAAGAGCTCGAACCGCCGCGGCACACCCTTGGGCACGCGCAGGATCACGAGGTCGAGCCCGTCCATCGAGGTGCCGGTCATGAGCCCGGCCACGATCCGCGGATCGCGGGCCGTGACCTCGGCGAGCCGGCGCGGCGGGAAGGGCTCGACGCGGCCCTCAGAGCGTGCCGGGATAGGCGCCACCGTCGATCAGCAGGTTCTGCCCGGTGATGTAGCCGGCGTGGACGCTGCACAGGAAGGCGCAGAGCGCACCGAACTCGGCCGGCGTGCCGAACCGGCCGGCCGGGTTGGCCGCCGCTCGTTCGGCGGCGACCTCCTCGAGCGACCGGCCCTCGCGCGCGGCGGCGACGGCGAGGGTGGAGCGCAGCCGGTCGGTCTCGAACGGCCCGGGCAGGATGGCGTTGATCGTCACGTTGCGGCGCACGGCCTTGCGGGCGATCGTCGCCATCGCCCCGGTGAGGCCGGCCCGCGCCCCGTTCGAAAGCTCGAGGTTGGGTATCGGCGCTTTGACCGAGGCCGAGGTGATGTTGACGATCCGGCCGAAGCCGCGGTCCATCATGCCGTAGACGGTGGCGCGCACGAGCGCGATCGGGGTGAGCATGTTGGCCTCGACCGCACGGCGCCAGTCGTCGAGCTCGAAGTCCTTGAAGTCGCCCGGCGGTGGGCCGCCCGCGTTGTTCACGAGGATGTCCGGCTCCGGGCAGGCGGCGAGCAGCGCGCGGCGCCCCTCCTCGGTGGTGACGTCGCAGGGGACCGCGGTGACCGGAACACCCGTGGCGGCGCGGATCTCCGCCGCGGTCGCCTCGAGGGCGTCGCGGCCGCGGGCGCAGAGCGTGAGCGCCACACCGGCCTCGGCGAGCGCCACGGCGCAGCCCTTGCCGAGCCCCTTGCTGGCCGCGCACACGATGGCCTTGCGGCCGCGGATTCCGAGATCCATCGACTTCCCTCCCCTACCCTTCGAGCTCCCCACCGGCTCCGGCTTCGGCCGCCTCGAGCTCGGCCAGCACGGCGCGGGCGAGCGCCGGGCCGATCGCCCGGCCGGTCACCAAGGAAGCGCGGTCGAGCGCGCGCACGAGCCGGCGGGCACCGGCGAAGGAACGTTCCATGCGGGCGACGAGGAAGGCCACCACCTCGGGCTCGGCGCGCAACCCCCGGTCGGCGAGCTGCTTGACGAGGAGCGCCGACAAGAGCGCGTCGTCGGGCGGTGCCACGCCGATCGTCCAGAGCGCGGCGAGCCGCGAGCGCAGGTCGGGCAAGGCGGGGGCCCAGGCCGGCGGTGCCGCCCGGGCGGTCAAGAGCAGATGGCCCCGCCGCTCGGCGACCGTGTTGAGGAGGTGGAGGAGTGCGCGCTCCTCGACCAGGAGATCGGCATCGTCGCAGAGCGCGGTGCGCGCCTCGCCGAGCCGGGCGAGCGCCGACGAGGGGCTCGCGAGATCCTGACCGCGCAGCCGGACGGCCGCCGCCCGACCCGCCCAGATGGCGCCCAGATGGCTCTTGCCGCTCGCCTCGGGCCCGACCAGGAGGAGCGCCGGGCCGGGCCAGGCGGGCCAAGCGAGCACCGCCTCCAGCGCCGCGGCGTTGCAGGGTGCGGCGAGGAAATCCTCGAGGCCGAAGCCTTCGACCACCGGCAGGTCGAGGGCGAGCTGGCGGGGTGGGCGCGCCGGCGACCGGGGAGCCGGCGGGTGGGCCGCATCGGCGAGCACGCTCAAGTGGCCGAGGAAGCGCGCGCGGCGAGGCGCAGGCCGGCGGCCAGGTAGGCAGCGGCCGAAGCGAGCGTGACGACGGCCACCGCGAGGATCAACGGCTCGATGGCCCAATCGACCTCGGCCACACCCGCCGCTCCGCCCAGCACGAAACCGAGGAAGACGAGCTGCAGGAAGGTCGAGAGCTTGCCGATCACCAGCGGTTCGATCCGGAACTGGCGGAGCCGGCTCCGTAGTGCCACGGCCCCGGCCACGAGCATCACGTCGCGCCCGATCGCCAGGGCCACGAGCCAGGCCGGCACGAGCTCGGCCCGGGCGAGCGCCAGGAGCAGGCAGCCGACCAGGAGCTTGTCGGCCACCGGGTCGAGGGCCGCACCCACCGAGCTCGGCCGGGCCCAGCGTTTGGCGACGTAGCCGTCCGCCACGTCGGTCAGCGCGGCGGCGAGGAACAGCCAGAAGGCGAGCTCGAAGCGGTCGTGCAGGACGAGGAGGGCGAGCGGGCCGGCACTCACGAGCCGCCCGGCGGTGAGGATGTTGGCGAGCTGGCCGAGCAGCGCGCGACCGGCGGTCGCGAGCGCCGTGCTCACCGTGGTGCCGCGGCCGGCGGGACGCCCGCTGCGCGCAATCGCCATCCACCCCCCTCCTCGGCGAGCACGAGCCCGCGTCTTCCGAGACCGTCACGCAGCCGGTCGAGATCGCCCAGATGCCGCAGCACGAGCTCGGCCCGGTCACGCGCGATCGCCACGATCCGGACCTCGCGGATCTCCGGCAACGTCTCCAGCTCGCGGCGTATTTGAACCCAGCCGGCGAGATCGGCAAGCGGCACGGTGAGCGGCAGCTCGGCGAGCCGGTCGCTGCGGACGAGCCCCCCCTGCCGCCAGGTCTCGACGAGCCGGGTCGCCGCCGCCCGGGCCGCCGAATCGTAAGGCTCGCCGAGCGTCGGCGTCGCGGCGAGCGGGGCCGGGTCGCCGCGCAGCACGCCCCCGGCGGCGAGGAAGCGCACCGCCAGGACCGCAGCGGCGGCACCCGGCGGCGTGGTCGCCGACTCGGCGATCGCGACCACCGCGTCGCCCGCCCCGTAGCGG
>JAILZQ010000219.1 GCA_023512415.1 Geminicoccaceae bacterium
TCGCCGAGCGGGATCGACTCGACCCGGCGATGGCGACCCTGCTCGAGCATCTGCCGCTCGTCGCCCGAGCCGACTTCGCCGCGCTGCAACGCGTCTGTCGGGTCGACCTCGACGACGTCAAGAAGATGATCGCCGAGATCAAGCGGCTCGATCCGCGACCCGGGCTCTCGCACGCGCCGCCCGAGCCCGTGGAGGTCGTGCCGGACGTGATCGTCCGGCGGACCGGCCGGCGCAGCTGGCGGGTCGAGCTCGACCCGGCGACGCTGCCGCGGCTCTTGGTCGATCGGAGCTATTATGCCGAGATCAGCCGGCGCTGCCGCGAGCGGCGGGAGCGCGAGTTCCTCTCGGAGCGTTACCAGGCGGCGAGCTGGCTCGTGAAAGCGCTCGACCAGAGGGCGCGGACCATCCTGCGCGTCACCCGCGCCGTGTTCGCCCGCCAACTCGGCTTCCTCGAGCGCGGACCCGCCGGCCTGCGGCCGCTCGTGCTGCGCGACATCGCCGAGGACACCGGCCTGCACGAGAGTACGGTGAGCCGCGCCACCGCCGACAAATACGTGGCGACCCCGCTCGGGACCTTCCCGCTGCGTTACTTCTTCACCACGGCGATCGCCGCGACCGAGCGGGGTGAGAGCCACAGCGCCGAGGCGATCCGCCAGGAGATCCGCCGACTCATCGAAAGCGAATCCGGCGACGCCGTGCTCTCCGACGACCAGATCGTCGCCGTCCTGCGCGAACGCGGCGTGGTGATCGCCCGGCGCACCGTCGCCAAATACCGCGAATCGCTCGGCATCGCCTCTTCGGTCCAGCGACGCCGGGCCAAGGCGCTCGCCTCGTGAGCCCGGCCCGCCGGTGGCGGGTCGGTGCCGCGCCCGCCCCCTCGCCAGGCGCGGAGGCTCGCCGGTGATCGACCTCGGCAGCCTCGTGACCCCCGACCGCGTGCTGCTCGACCTCAAGGCGACGAGCAAGCGCCAGGTGTTGCGCAGCCTCGCCCAGGCCGCGGCCCGGGTGACCGGCGTCGACGCCGAGGTGATCCTCGAGGCTCTGCTGCAGCGCGAGCGGCTCGGGACCACCGGGCTCGGCGGGGGCATCGCCATCCCGCACGCGCGGGTCCCGGGGCTCGCGAGCTTCACGGGCTTCTTCGCGCGACTCGCCAAACCGGTCGACTTCGAAGCAGTCGACGGCGCGCCCGTCGACCTGGTCTTCCTCCTCCTGGCGCCGGAGGGCACCGGCACCGACCATCTCAAGGCGCTCGCCCGGATCGCCCGCCTGTTGCGCGAGGAGGAGTTCCGCAACGCGCTCAGGACCAGCCCGGACCGCGCCAAGGTCCACGCGATCCTGGCGGGACGGCCGGAGGCCGCCCGGTGAGCGGAGCCGCGCCCCCGGCCTCGATCGCCGTCCAGGCGGTCTGCGCCCGCTGGCTCGGCCGCGGGATCCTGCTGCGCGGCCCGCCGGCTAGCGGCAAGTCCGACCTCTTGCTCCGCCTCCTCGAGGCCGGCGCCGACCTTTTGGCCGACGATCTCGTCCGGCTCGAGGCCCGGGACGGGCGGCTGGTCGCGCGGCCGGTGGCCCACGAGGGGCTGGTCGAGCTGCGGGGCCAGGGCCTCTTCCGCCTTCCGGCGCTCGCCGCCCAACCCCTCGATCTCCTGGTCGACTGCCGGCGACGAGTCGGCGTGCGGCTCCCGCTGCCACGGGTCGAGCAGCTCCTCGGGGTGGCCCTCCCCCGGGTGGCGCTCGTCTGCCGCGACGCTTCGGCGCTCGCCCGGCTGCGGACCGTGCTCGTGGCGCGCCTCGCCACGGAGTCGCCGTGACCCGTATCGTCTTGGTGACCGGCATGTCCGGGGCGGGCCGCAGCTCCTGCCTCAAGATCCTCGAGGACGTCGGCTACGAGGCGGTCGACAACCTGCCCTTCCAGCTCCTCACCCGCGTCTTGCGGTCGGACGAGCCCCCGGAGCGGCCCCTCGCGGTCGGGGTCGACAGCCGCACCCGTGGGCTCGTGCCCGGCGAGCTCGTGCGCGAGATCGAGCGCTTCCGCGCGGAGGCTCCGACGCCGATCCGGCTCGTCTTCTTCGAATGCGACGACGATGTCCTGCAGCGCCGCTACACCGAGAGCCGACGCCGCCATCCGCTCGCCCAGGACCGGCCGGTGACCGACGGGATCGCCCGCGAGCGAGTGCTCATGGCGCCGCTCAAGGCGGCAGCGGATCTGGTGATCGACACGAGCGCGACCTCGCTCACCGATCTGCGTCGGCGGATCGTGGCCGAACTCGGGCCGCAGGCGGAAGGTCGGCTGACCTTGACCTTGCTGTCCTTCTCTTTCCGCAACGGCCTGCCGCGCGAGGCCGACATCGTCTTCGATGCTCGATTCCTCGCCAATCCGCACTATGTGGAGGCGCTGCGCCCGCTCACCGGGCTCGACCCGGCGGTCCGGCGCCACGTCGAGCAGGACCCCGACTGGAGCCGGACCGTGAACGGGCTGGAGGCTCTCTTGATGCCGCTCCTGCCGCGCTATCGCGCCGAGGGGAAGAGCTACCTCACGATCGCCATCGGCTGTACGGGTGGCCGACATCGCTCCGTCGCGCTCGCCGAGGAACTCGCGGAGCGGTTGCGCGCCGCCGGCTGGCGGCCCCTGGTCGTGCACCGCGACCTTCCCGCGGGTGGTGGCGAGACCGCGGACCCCCCGCGATGATCGGGCTCGTGCTCGTCACCCACGGGCGGCTGGCTGCCGAGTTCTTGGCGGCGGTCGAGCACGTGGTCGGGCCGCAGCCGCAGGCCCGGGCGATCTGCATCGACGTCGACGACGATATCGAGCGCCGGCGCGCCGAGATCGTCCAAGCCGTACGCGAGGTCGACAGCGGCCAAGGTGTGGTCATCCTCACGGACATGTTCGGCGGCACACCCTCCAACCTCGCGATCTCGACGATGGACCGACCGGGGATCGAAGTGGTGGCCGGCGTCAACTTGCCGATGCTGATCAAGCTCGCCTCGGTGCGCGCGAGCGAGCCCTTGGCGGCGGCGGTCGCCGCCGCCCAGGAAGCCGGTCGCAAATACATCAACGTCGCGAGCCAGCTTCTGGTGGTCGATCGGAACTGAGGTCGGATGGTGGAGCCACCGCCCGCCCGCGAGGTCACGGTGGTCAACCGGCTCGGCTTGCACGCCCGTGCCGCTGCCCGCTTCGTGAAGCTCGCCGAACGGTTCGATGCCCAGGTCCGCGTCGCCAAGGACGAGCTCGAAGTGGCGGGCACTTCGATCCTCGGCCTCATGATGCTGACCGCCGCGACCGGCTCGGTGCTCCGGCTGACCGCCACGGGGCCGCAAGCCGCGGCCGCGCTCGAGGCCTTGGCCGACCTCGTCGCCCGCGGCTTCGACGAGGAGTGAGGGAAAGGCCGGGGCAGCCCCGGCCGGCCGACCGGCTTGCCGCGCGGACCGGCCTCGTGGTTTAAGCCCGCGGGCCGGTTCCGGCCGCCCGAGCGCGCGTCCGACCGCTCGGGGATCCGCCAGAGAGAGGCTCATGACCGCATCGCAGGACTTCCACGTGGCCGACCTCGCGCTCGCCGAGTGGGGGCGCAAGGAGATCGCGATCGCCGAGACCGAGATGCCGGGCCTCATGGCGATCCGCGAAGAGTACGGGCCGCTCCAGCCGCTGCGCGGTGCGCGGATCGCCGGCTGCCTGCACATGACGATTCAGACCGCCGTGCTGATCGAAACCCTGTTGCACCTGGGTGCCACGGTGCGCTGGGCGTCCTGCAACATCTTCTCGACCCAGGACCACGCGGCGGCCGCGATGGCCGCCCGCGGCGTGCCGGTGTTCGCCCGCAAGGGGGAGAGCCTCGAGGAATATTGGGAGTTCGTCCATCGGATCTTCGAGTGGAACGACGGCGGCCTACCCAACCTGATCCTGGACGACGGCGGCGATGCGACGCTCCTGGTCGTACTGGGCAGCCGGGCCGAGCGCGACCCCTCGGTCCTCGCCCATCCGACGAGCGAAGAGGAGGAAGTGCTGTTCGCCGCGATCCGCCGGCGGATCGCCGAGCGGCCGGGCTGGTACGGCCGAGCGCTCGCTTCCATCCGCGGGGTGAGCGAGGAGACCACGACCGGGGTCCACCGGCTCTACGAGCTGCAACGAAAGGGCGAGCTGCCGTTCCCGGCGATCAACGTGAACGACTCGGTCACGAAGTCGAAGTTCGACAATCTCTACGGCTGCCGCGAGAGCTTGGTCGACGGGATCCGCCGGGCGACCGATGTCATGTTGGCCGGCAAGGTCGCGGTGGTCTGCGGCTACGGCGACGTCGGCAAGGGCTCGGCCGCCAGCCTGCGGAGTGCCGGCGCCCGGGTGCTGGTCACCGAGATCGACCCGATCTGCGCGCTGCAGGCGGCCATGGAGGGCTACGAGGTCACGACGATGGACGACGCGGCACCGCGCGGCGACATCTTCGTGACCGCGACCGGCAACGTCGACGTCATCACCCTCGACCACATGCGGCAGATGAAGGATCGGGCCATCGTCTGCAACATCGGCCATTTCGACAGCGAGATCCAAGTCGCCGCACTCCGGAACTTTCGGTGGCACAACGTCAAACCGCAGGTCGACGAGATCGAGTTCCCCGATGGTAAGCGCATCATCTTGTTGGCCGAAGGGCGGCTCGTCAATCTCGGCTGCGCCACCGGTCACCCGAGCTTCGTGATGTCCGCCTCCTTCTCCAACCAGACGCTCGCGCAGATCGAGCTCTGGAACCACCACGAGAAGTACGAGAACAAGGTCTACACGCTGCCGAAGCGGCTCGACGAGAAAGTGGCAGCATTGCACCTCGCCAAGCTGGGCGTCAAGCTCACCAAGCTCACACCCAAGCAGGCCGCCTACATCGGCGTGCCGATCGAGGGCCCGTACAAGCCGGAGCATTACCGCTATTGAGGCGCGGCGCCGTCTCGTCGTCGACCTAGCCGACCGGGCCGCGACAGCCGCGCTCGCGGCCCGGCTCGCGTCGCTTCTCCGCCCGGGCGATCTGATCGGCCTCGAGGG
>JAILZQ010000220.1 GCA_023512415.1 Geminicoccaceae bacterium
CGCTCGCGGCGGGAGGTGATGCCGCGGGCCTACAGCCCCTCGCCGAGAATGCGCCCGACAGTCATGCGCGGGTTGAGGGAGCCGTAGGGGTCCTGGAAGACGATCTGCATCTTGCGCCGCAAGGGCCGGAGTTCGGCCTCGGCGAGCCGCTGGATCTCCCGGCCCGCGAAGCGGATCCTGCCGCCCGTGGGCTCGAGCAGACGCAGGAGCAGCCGGCCGGTCGTGGTCTTGCCGCAGCCCGATTCGCCCACGAGCCCGAGCGTCTCGCCGCGGTCGATCGTGAACGACACCCCGACCACCGCCTGGAGCTCGAGCCGCCGCCGCAGGAGGCCCGAGCCCTGGCGCAAGACGAAGCTCTTGGTGAGCCCTTCGACCTCGACGAGCGGGCCGGCCGAGTTCACGCGACCCGCTCCCGCGGTGCGGCGGCGAGCGCGGCCCGCCGGCAGGCCACGGCCCGAGCACCGGTCCGAGCGAGCGGCGGGTCGGCCGCGAGGCAAGCGGGCTCCACGAGCCCGCAGCGGGGCGCGAAGCGGCAGCCCGGGCCGAGCGCGCCCATCTGCGGGACGCTGCCGGGGATCGCGGAAAGGCGGCCGATCTCGCCCTCGAGGTCGGGCAAGCTCGCCAACAGGCCCCGGGTGTAGGGGTGCGCCGGGCTCTCGAAGATCGCCTCGACCGCGCCCTCTTCGATCACCCGCCCGGCGTACATGACGAGCACCCGATGCGCGAACTCGGCGACGATCCCGAGATCGTGGGTGATGATCACGACCGCCATGCCGAGCTCGGCCTGCAGCCTTTGCAGGAGATCGAGGATCTGCGCCTGGATGGTGACGTCGAGTGCGGTCGTGGGCTCGTCGGCCAACAGGACCTTGGGGTTGCAGGCCAAGGCGATGGCGATCATCACCCGCTGCCGCATCCCGCCCGAAAGCTCGTGCGGGTAGGAATCGAGCCGCTCGGCGGGCGAAGGGATGCCGACCTTGGCCAACAGCTCGACCGCCCGCTCGCGCGCCGCCCGCCTCCCGAGCCGCTCGTGGTGGCGCAAGGTCTCGGCGATCTGCTCGCCGATCGTGAAGACCGGGTTCAAGGAGCTCATCGGCTCCTGGAAGATCATCGCGATCTTCGCGCCGCGCACCCGCTGCAGCTCGCGCTCCGACGCGCGGACGAGATCGCGCCCCTCGAACCACACCTCGCCCGCCACGATCCGCCCGGGCGGGCGTGGCACGAGGCCGAGGATCGAGAGGGCGGTCATGCTCTTGCCGCAGCCCGATTCGCCGACGATGCCCAGGACCTCGCCCGGGAACAGGTCGAAGGAGACCGCGTCGACCGCGTGGAAGCGGCTGCTTTCGGTGCGCAGCTCGGTCGTGAGGCCGCGCACCGAGAGGATCGGGTCCCGCTCGCGCGCGCTCACTGCTGGACCTTGAGCCGCGGGTCGAGCACGTCCCGCAGCCCGTCACCCAGGAGGTTCAAGCCGAGCACGGTCATCGCGAGGGCCAGGCCCGGGATCAGCGTGATCCAGGGGGCCTCGCGGATGTAGAGCCGGCCCTCGGCGATGATGTTGCCCCAGGTGGGGGTGGGCGGCTCGGCGCCGAGCCCCAAGAAGCTCAACACCGCTTCGGAGAGGACCGAATAGGCGAAGATGAAGGTGAGCTGGACGATCAAGGGCGCCATGCAGTTGGGCAGCACGTGGCGCAAGAGGATGCGGGCATGCGAAGCCCCCATGGCGCGGGCGGCCTCGATGTAGGCTTGTTCGCGCACGACCAGGACCGAAGCGCGGACGATCCGCGCGGTCCGCGGCGTGTAGACCGCGGCCAAGGCGATCACCGCGTTGATCGAGCCGGGCCCGAGGGCCGCGGTGATCCCGATCGCCAAGAGGATCACCGGGAACGCCATGAAGGCGTCCATGATCCGCATCAAGACGTTGTCGAGGGTACGGAAATAGCCCGCGAGCGCGCCCAGCAGCGTGCCGAACACGGCGTTCAAGACTACAACGCCGAAGCCGATGGCGAGCGACAATTGCGCACCCTTGACAACCCGACTCCATTGGCTTCTGCCGAAATTGTCGGTGCCGAAGATCCACTCCGAGCCCGGCGGGCGAAACTTGTTGCGGATCGAGATGCGGTTCGGGTCGACCTGGATCAAAAGATCCGCGAACAGGGCGGCCGTGAGCACGATCCCGAAGAGTAGCGCGCCCACGAGGAACAGCTTGTGGCGCAACAGCCGCCGCAGCGTCGGAAAGCGCCGCTTGGGCGGCACCGCCACGGCCTCGAGCGGGGTCGCGAGCGCCTCACTCGCCATGGCCGTAGCGGATCCGCGGATCGAGCCAGGCGTAGATCAGATCGACCACGAGATTGAGCAGGAGGAGCATGGTCGCGACGAACAGGAGGCCGCCCTGGATCACGGGATAGTCGCGCCTGAGGATCGCGGAGCCCACGAGCGAGCCGATCCCCGGGATCGAGAAGATCGTCTCGATCACGACCGAGCCCGAGAGGAGGAGGCTCAAGACGATCCCGAGGACGGTCACGACCGGGATCATGACGTTCTTCAAGGCGTGCTTGCCGACCACGAGGTGTTGCGGCAGGCCCTTGGCGCGGGCGGTGCGGATGTAGTCCTGGCGCAGGACCTCGAGCATGGTCGAGCGGGTGATCCGAGCCAAGAGCCCCATCTGCAGCATCGCGAGCGAGACGGCGGGCAAGGTCGTCGCCCGCAGCCAGCCCCAGAAATCGTCGCGGAAATCGACGTAGCCGCCCGAGGGCAGCCAGCCGAGCTGCACCGCGAACAGCACGATGAACATGAGCGCGAGCCAGAAATTGGGCAGGCTCACGCCCAACAACGCCACGGTCATCACCAGCTGGTCGATCCAGCTGTTCTGCCGCAGCGCCGCGAGGATCCCGGCCACGAGCCCGACCCCGACGGTGAGCAGGAGGGCGTAGAGGGCGATCGAGAAGGAGACCGGCAGCCGCTCCAGGATGATGTCGAGCACGTCGCGGCCCAACAGCAAGGAGCTGCCGAGATCACCGCGCAAGAGATGCGCGTACCAGGAGATGAGCTGAACGTGGAAGGGTTGGTCGAGGCCGAGCTGCTGGCGGACCCGTTCGACCTCCTCGGGGGTGGCCTGCAGCCCGGCGATCAGGATCGCCGGATCGCCGGGCACGAGCTGCATCAAGGAGAAGGAGATGAGCGTGACGAGGAACAGCACCGGGATCGAGGCCAAGAGCCGGTGCGCCACGTAGCGCAGCACGCGCCCCTCTCCCCGTCCCGGTACTCAGTCGGCCACCCGGTCCCTCACTTCTCCATCCAGACGTTGTACATGCGGGGGATGCGGAACGGGACGAAGTTCTTGACGTTGGCGCGCACCGCCTGGTTCTTGGTGAGCCAACCGAACGGCAGCGCCATGCCGTTCTCCATGACCCGATACTGCACCCGGGCGAAGGCCGCGTAGCGCTCCTCGACGGTCGGCTTGGAGATCATGTCGTTGTAGGCGGCATCGAACACCGGGTCGGTGTCGTTCGGGTTCTTGAAGTTGTAGATCGGGGTTGGCCTCGCCAGGAACTTGAACACGGCCAGGTAACCCAGCGCCTGATTGGTACCCCAGCCGGTGAAGTGGTAGTTCCAGGCGTCGTGGCTCTTGTCGCGGGTGGCGATGGTCGCCGGCCAGTCCTGCACCTCGAGGCGCACGTTCATGCCGATCGCCTTGAGCTGCTCGGCCATGACGAGCGCCGCATTGTACATCGAGGTGTAGTCTTTGTTGGTGAGGAGGACGAGCTCCTCGCCCTTGTAGCCGGCCTGCTTGAGGAGCTCCTTGGCCTTGGCCGGATCCTTGACGTTGAAGAACTCCTTGCCGGCGTCCGAATAGACCTTGCGGTTCTTGGTCTGGAAGCCGAAATTGAGATTGTAGGCGCCGTCGGTCGCCGCCTCCATGATCTCTTCCATGTCGAGCGCGGTCTGGATCGCCCGACGGACGAGCGGTTTGTCGGTCGGCGGCTTGGCGAAGTTGGGCGTGGCGATGTGGATCCAGAAGTTCTCGTAAGGAACGATGGTGATCGCCTTGTTCTCCTTGAGCCGCGCGACGCTCGCCTGCGGGACGTCCTCGACCGCGTGGAGTTCGCCGGTCTCGAGGCCGGCCACCCGCGCCCCGGGCTCTGTCACGATCCGGAAGGTGACCGTATCCAGGCAAGCGAGCTTGTAGCCGCCGAAGCCGGTCCGGTCCTGGAACGCGCCGTTCGGTTTGTAGCCCTCGAAGCGCTTGAGCTTGACGTGGCTGTCGGGGACGAACTCGACGAACTGGAACGGCCCCGTGCCGATCGGCTCCATCTTCAACGGCGCCGCCTCGGTGTTCTCGGCCGGCGTGATCACGATCGGCACGCTGAAGGAAGAGAGATCCTCGAGGAAGGTGGGCTGCGCCACCTTCATCTTGATGACGAAAGTGTGCGGATCGGGTGTCTCCCAGGATTCGACGTTGTTCAAGATCACCTTTTCGATACCGACCTTCTTGTAGCGGTCGAAGGACGCGGCGACGTCCTTCGACGTCAAGGGCTTGCCGTTGTGGAAGGTGATGCCCTGGCGCAGCTTGAAGGTGTGGACCTTGCCGTCGTCGCTCGTCGTGAGCGATTCGGCGAGCTCGAGGATCGGTTCGTTGTCCTCGCTGCGCGTCATCAAGGCTTCGTAGATGTGCATCGCGATGTTGCGCGTGCTGATCGTCGAGGAGGCGTGCTGGTCCAAGGAGTTGACCTTGGCCTCCTGGCCGAAGACCAGATCGCCTCCCTGAACCGGGCAACTGAACCGGGCCTGCGCCGGCCCACTTCCGAGCCCGACCAGAAGCGCGACCACCGAAGCCGCCCCGAACAGTCGGATCCCCCGCATCGCACCCTCCCTCGTCTCGGCGGGCCCGCGACCCGCCCTCCTTTTTCCCGTTGTAAGCCTAATGCCGACGGCGGCCCTGGCAACCGCCATCGCCGCCGTTCGGCCCTGCCCGGCCCTCATCGCGGCCGGACCGGGGTGAGCCAGCC